>NZ_JAAHHG010000068.1 GCF_010692555.1 Okeania sp. SIO3B5
GCAGGATGGCGGAAATAACTGACCAGTTAAAAAAGGTTCAAAAGCTTGTACAATAACCTTTCTTCCCTTCAGCATAGCTGCTATCCTAGATAACTAAAGCCTCCTGCCTTCTGCCTTTTTGCACTAGGTAATCAGCTTATAATCTCCCATTTAACGGGAGAGAACTTCACAGTGCATATTAAATCAGTAGTCAGAAATATTGCTAGAATAACTGAAAATGTAGCTTTTGAATAAAATCTGGCAGAGGTTGATTCTACTAAAAGCTAGAATTAAAAATATAGAATTAAAAATCTAATGACCAAAAAATAAAGTCTCAAGTCTTCCCTTTCAAAGGGATGAAAAAACAGTCGAGAGATGGCCAGGAAACCTACGCCATATCCAATCGACTAAGAGAAAATAAACTTCAATATTTCAAGCCTCTGACTTTCCTGCGGAATGCTGCACAAACAGGCAAAGATACCGATAACTGATAACTGATAACTGATAACTGAAATGACTTTGGCCCAAACACTGGAACAAGAGTGGAAAACCAAACTTCAGGAAGACTACCCAAACCATAGCTCAGATGTCCACAACAGTATTATTTGCTGGCTATTGGGGAATAATCCTAGTCGCTTAGACGAGCTGACTCCTACTCAAAAGCAAATGGCATCTAAAGGGAGAGAGTTTCTTTATCGAATTCTAAAACAAAGATATTTAGACATTCCGCCAGAGCGAGCTTATCGAAACTTGATGCAACGCTTGAGTGGCCTAGTAATGCTGCGACAAAAAATACGAGCATGGGTAAATACCAGTCGCGATCGCCAACGAAGTGTAATTGATGTCCTACAGGAAGTGATCCAAGAAATGCTCAATAGCGATCGCTACCTACAGCAACAAATGACCAAAATCAGTGAATGTACAAAAAATCCCAATCTCCGCAACTCTCTATTATTAGCCAGTGTAGAAGAATATTGTATTAGACCGATTCGTAATCAGCCTTTACTGGTATATAGATTTGTTAATTATCTACGTCGAACTCAAAGAGGTGGCCTAACTCAAGTACCTGTAAAAGAATGGGTTAAATTAATCTCGGAAGATATTAGTCCTGGTGATACGGAAGACCGAGTAAGTTTGTTAGATGCTGTAGTAACTTCAGGGTATCAAGATACTGAAGAAATAGAGCAACAACATTTGCTCCGCTCTAAAGTCCAGGAGGAGTTTGAGAAATATTTAGTAGAAAAAGTTGATTCCAAGGCAGCAGAATGGTTGAAGCTTTATCTTCGAGGCAATACTCAAGAGGAAATTGCTCAAGCTTTAGATATGCCTATCAAACAAGTGTATAGGTTACGAGAAAAAGTCAGTTATCATGCAATTCGTG
Organism: Okeania sp. SIO3B5; assembly: GCF_010692555.1. Classification (GTDB taxonomy): domain Bacteria; phylum Cyanobacteriota; class Cyanobacteriia; order Cyanobacteriales; family Microcoleaceae; genus Okeania. The sequence continues at coordinate 1,361 of NZ_JAAHHG010000068.1, forward strand.
TTTTTGCAGTTAAACAACAACCAGAATTAGTAGCTAGTTGGTTAGAAATTTCTCTGAATGAACATGGCTTAGGTTTAACTTCTAATCAATGGCAAAAATATTGGCAAAATCTCAATCCTCAACAACGTCATTTAATTGAAGGGTTAAAATCAGGTGCAAGTGTAGAGGAAATTGCTAAACAGTTAAACTTGAAAAGTAACCAAGTTATTAGCGAATGGACTAAATTATACCTATCTGCTCAATCCTTACGAAATAGTTCCTAGCTTCCATCAAGAGTGACATACTCCCACACTAAGCTTGCGCTATAGTGTAACCTCTCTCGTTTCGTAGCCCTACCATTGCATCGGACTCCACGAGCTTTAAGGACGGAATGCCCTGGCACCCTATTTTTTTATATTGATTGCCGCGTTTCCTAGGTGATGCTTCCCTACGGGATGCTGCGCAAACGCAAACACATCGCGGTCAATCACAACACCGCAATGTGGCCAACAATGAGTTCGTATATTTAATTCTTTATCGACTTTTTCCCCACAGTTTGAGCAATCTTGGCTAGTATTTTTGGGATTCACTCCTATAATTTTCACCTCCAGCATTTCCGGCTTTGACAGTCAAAATAGAGAGGAATTGACCCCATCCAGCATCGTTAATTGATTTACTCAAACTGGTCTTTGCTAGCCCTATATATATTTTTTGGGGACAAGTCAAAGTGCCCCTACACAGTCGGCTAAGGCCAATGCCTAGCGTTCTGCTTACTTTTTATTATTGACTACTCCCCGCAGCTGTTGCCGAGGGGATTCTAAGTTGATACTACGCAACACCGATAAATCCTTGTTGCTTCGTTTTTTCGAGCGCTGACCAAAGATACACTCTTTGGGGACAAGTCAAAGTGCCCCTACACAGTCGGCATAGCGTCTAAACCATGCTTTGCTGCTTACTTTTGTCTAAACGTTTGTATATCCAGATAATAGCACAGGACAACTAAAGTTGTCTAATCTAAACGACTCCCTTGTTTTCATCCCCCGGTTAAAACACCTATGCTTTATAAACATCTTTCTTCACATAAAACTTGACAAAAATATCATTTGATGTAATAGAGTCTGAAAGCTCCTAGTGTCGTTGCGATCGCAACGACAAAAAACAACTTTTAGGAGTACACAAATTAGTCAATTTGTCAAATCAGTAAAACCAACAAAATGCTCGTAAGCTTTTGATAATAGGCATTATCCACTTTTGTAAAGATTTTTGCTTATAAAGCATAGGTTAAAACACGGGGGCTTTCAACGTCGCTTTTCGGTTAAAATAGCACAGGAAAACTAAAGTTGTCTAGTCTAAACGACTCCCTTGTTTTCATCCACCGGTTCAAACACGGGGGCCTTTAAAGTCGCTTTTCGGTAATTTATAGGATAATATAGTCTTAATAAGTAGTGTATCGAGTATTTGAGTATTTAGATACTTGAATTATTTGACATCCTCCCCGGCTGTTAGGCGCGGGGATTCCTACTGAGCCGTAGCTCTTCGGCGGGTTGACGCTTTGCTTCGCATAGCTGCCGCTAACACAGGGTGCTGCTTCCTTGGCGGTAGTCTGATGCTTCCCTCCACGTCCGCGCACGAGTTTCCGCAATTCGCAGCTCCTCCGGAGGAGGCGTGCCCCCCGGCAACTAATAACAGTTTAGCATATATCCAATTCACTTGCATGCTCAAATAAAAAGTCGCCCTACAAGGGCGAGGCTTTAAACCCAATTTTTCGGTAATTGGCGTATTTAGTGTAATTTTTTTAGAAATATTTTGCAGATGGTAAAAGTACACCAAATATATATATGGTAACTGCTTGATTATTACCATTTTTTTACCGAAGAATTAAGGTTTAAAGCCTCTGCTTTAAAGGAGAAACAAGCGGTCGTTTTGCTGGCGCATAACTACGTTAACGCTACGCGACATATTTGCGAAGCATGACCTAGGAAAAAGCGTAGCTTCCCGAAGGGTGGGATGGATGGGTTTCCTAACCATATCCAATCGACCAAGAGAAGAAAAAAATTTTCATGATTAGTCAATCCTCTTCTTTTCAAGGAGAGGTAATTATTAATTATTAATTATTAATTGTTGAATCAGCTTCAATAGCTCTAGTGAAGACGGTTGTTGCCTATTTTAATCCCGATTGTTAAATAGATGATTTCTATTAGTTTCAAACTAACAATTCAATAATGCCAGCATACAACAAAAATAATGGGGAAAAGCAAATGGATCATCCCCAGATATTTGCTCTAATTGATAATATATTACCATTTGAAGCCTGTCTACACTATCAAATTTTACCTTTATCTATAGAAGGTAGTCGAGTTAGACTTGGTGTCGTTGACATCCAAGATTCTTCTGCTATAAATTATGCTCGCCGATTATTATCTTATTTAAATTGTTCGCTGGCAATGGAAGAAATTTCCTCTGAAACTCAGAGGTCAATATTATCATCTTATTTAAACTATATTGGCCGTCAAAAATCTGTCACTTCTAGTTCCTCTCAACCTAAATTACCCCATAATAATCATCAACAAATTGATAATCATCAATCTCCTAAAAAAGGAAAAAATCAGCAATTTTCAGAGCAAAAAAAGACCGCAAATCAAGAATATTTAATTAAAAAATCTCAAGACTCACAACAACAAACACTTCAAACTAAAATTCAACATCCACAAAATTATTTATGTGATGTTTTAGAATTATTTCTACCTAACTCTAAACAATCTATCTCTCCAGAAGCGATGGCTAATTTAGAGCCTCAACAGTTATTAAGAGAACTAATGATAAGAGTTTTAGACTCAGGAATTGGTAGACTTTATTTTGAGCAACAAAAATCACAAGGAAAAATTCTTTGGAGTCAAGATGGAGTTCTGCAATCTGTACTTGAAAACCTAGAACGAGACAAAATTGAAGGTGTTATTAACGAACTTAAAATCCTGACAAAAATGAGTTCAATTCCCATTAAAAAATCTCGGCAAGTAGAAATTGAAAGAATTTATCAAAATAATCATTTACTATTACGTTTGAGAGTGATGCCAGGACTTTATGGGGAAGAAGCAACACTACAGGTATTAAGAGGAGCTGCCTTAAAATTTTATCAACAGCAAAAGCTATCTTTATTGAGTCAAGATACCTTGAAATTAGGTAAACAATTACAGATTAAAATCAATCAAATTTATTGTAGTCAACATCTAGCTCCATTTCAACTAGATAGCTTGTTAACTTTGCAGAAGTTATTGGATAATGTTGAGCATCAGATTGAATGTATTATTTCTCAACAAAATCATCAAAATTTATAAATATGACAGGGAGTAGGGAGTAGGGAGTAGGGAGTAGGGAGTAGGGGGAAATTTGTTGTAACCATTCAGCGGTCAGCTATCAGCTTCATTACCTTTAAAAAGCGTTTCAGTACAGAAAATGCGGATAGCTAGTTAACCAACTTTTGAGAAAAGCTCTACTACTATACTAGGGCTTGCGCTTATAAAGCTAAAAGTCAGGATAGCTTACGGTAATGGAGCTTTTTATATTCAGTTTATCTCCTAGTTATTGGCTCTTATTTGCCTCAAAATACTGAAATTTTCTGCTGAAATTCAAGAAAATTTCTTCACATAAAATGGCTGAAACCATTGCCTGTTCAACCCATCTCCGCTTCCCCGCGTCTCCGCGTCTCCGTGTCCTAACCCCCAGTAACCCATCCTATACTAAAACAGGCTCCTCTAGTGGCCACCGATTCATTGTTTTGCCAATTACTGCCATTTCCTGCATTAACCGATCAAATTTTTCAGGTGTCAGAGATTGAGGGCCATCAGATAGAGCTTTTGCTGGATTTGGATGGACTTCAATCATCAGAGAATCTGTCCCTGCTGCAATAGCAGCCATTGCCATTGCCGGTACATATTCAGCTCTACCAGTACCATGACTGGGGTCAATCATAATTGGTAAATGAGTCAGCGATCGCAACACTGGTATTGCTGAGAGGTCCAAAGTATTACGAGCATACTGACGGTCAAATGTACGAATACCCCGCTCACAGAGAATTACATTTGGATTTCCAGCAGCTAAAATATACTCTGCAGCCATTAACCAGTCTTCGATAGTTGCAGCCATTCCCCGCTTCAAAAGTACAGGTTTGTCTTGGGCACCTACCTTTTTTAACAGAGAGAAGTTTTGCATATTACGGGCACCCACTTGTAGCACATCAGCAACTTCAATCAATTTTGGTAAATCAGCAGCATCCATTACTTCTGTGATGATACCCAAACCAGTTTTTTCTTTAGCTGCAGCTAGTAGATCTAAAGCACTTTCACCATGTCCCTGAAAAGAGTAAGGAGAGGTACGAGGTTTATAAGCTCCTCCACGCAAAAACCTAGCACCCGCAGCTTTAACCCGCTGGGCTGTTTCTACAATCATCTCCTCATTTTCCACGGAGCAAGGGCCTGCAACCACAACTAAGGGGTGATGAAGGCCGAAAGTTACAGGCCCATCAGGAGTAGATACTACTACATCACTTGCTTCTCCATGGCGATATTCTAAACTGGCTCGCTTATAAGGACGTTCAACCCGCATTACCTGTTCGATCCAAGGACTCAGTTCTTGCAGTTGTAATGGATCTAGGTCTGCAGTATCTCCTACTAAACCTATGACAACTTTATAGCGCCCAACAATTTTTTCTGGTGTTAGACCCCAATTAGTTTTAAGGTCATTACAAAGACGGTCTATTTCGGCTTCTGGAGAACCAACTTTTGTTACTATAATCATTTTTTCTTTTGCAGCTAAATTTAGATGTGAGTCAAGGGACAGTTATTTCGACAATAACTTGGAATAGTCAAGTTTTGCTTATTTCTTAATAAATATGATATAATTGCAATTTTTATCTGTGGATGCGATCTTTTCACATCTCAATATCTATAAATAAATTGTTTAGGAATATTAAGACAGTGCTAGAGACGAGGTTCTCTCATCTCTATAACTATTAATCATAGAAGGAAATTAGCTTTTTGATTTAGCTTCTTTCCTGGCTTCTTTAACCCGTTGAAAGTTAGTTTTTAGTTCTTGCCAACCCAATAAACCACCTTTTCTATCTTCATCCCAAGAAGCAGAAAAAAGACCATAACTCAAACCAATAACACTTAAACCAAAAAAGCCCATACTAACTAGCAAAACTGCTTGGTTTGGTAGTATTAAAATATCGTTGGTAATGATAAAGTAGCTAATAACAAAGGTTAATAATGCCAATATTAGAGGTGTACCAGAGAATAACACCATACGACTTATCATTCGCCGACTAACTACTTCTGGGATAGAACTATCTTCTTTAAGTTGTTGGCGTTTTTGATTACTAATGTTTTTCGGCTGACTTTTTACATTAGAAGATTGTTGATCCTCTACTGTTTTTGTGTTGGGTGAGGGAGATGATTTCTTACCTTGCTTTTTACGGTTTTTAGCAGGCTCAAAAGGTAAAGGTTGACGTGATGATTCTGAGGGCATAATTCAGCTTCTAACCTCTAATACCAAGGCGAGTAATTAATGTTTTATAACGTTCTTGACTTTGTTTTTGAATATATGATAGTAAGCGCTTACGTTTACCAATCATTTTTAATAGACCTCTTTGGGATGAATAATCTTGCTTATTATTTTTTAAATGAGCACTTAATTTGCTAATTTTTTCGGTCAGCATCGCTACTTGGACATCTGCTGAACCTGTATCCGTTTCATGGGTTTGGTACTCACCAATAATTTCTTGTTTACGTTGTTGCTTGAGAGCCATATATTTAACTTCTACTAATCTTTCTCAAAATTACTACAATCATTAACTATATCATCAAATAATTATTCTGGACAATATGAAGAAGATAAGATTTTAATTAGCAGTTAGTCTAAATCTCTTGCTATTGGGCTACGCAAATAAGACGCGGAAATTTATAAATGTTCAAAGTTGGTCATTTCAGTTATCAGTTATCAGTTATTAGTACCTCTGCCTGTTTGCGCAGCATGACCTAGGAAAGTCAGAGGCTTGAAATATTGAACTTTATTCTTTTTCATCCCCTTGAAAGGGGAGGCTATTGACCTTATTTTTTGGTCAGGTCAGCAATTTATCAAAATAATATGGGTTGCGCAACCCCGTCTTTTAAGGCGAAATATTTTTGGAGAGTTGCTCACGCATCCCCGTTACAAAAATAACTTCTGACTTCTAACTTCTGACTTCGTTAATCCTCCTGTTGCCTGTTGCCTGTTGCCTGTTGCCTGTTGCCTGCGCACAGCGCTATATGTAACTTTTTCAAAGTTGAGTTGGACGACTCAACCAACTAATAGCTTCCCTAATCCAATGTTCTGGATTGGTATTTTTGGACATTTTAGCATCTTGACTAACAGCTTGTAATGCCTGTATTACCTCTTGACCTGTATATCCCAAAGCTAACAAAGTCATTTCTACTTCTTCTTGAATAGCGGGTGTAACTCCCACAGGTACTGATGTAGTTAAACCAGCATCATGTCGCCACTCGGCCAATTTATTTTTTAATTCTAAAGCAATACGTTCTGCGGTTTTCGGGCCTACTCCTGGAGTTTTAGCTAAGACACGAGTATTACCTCCAACAATAGCTTGGACTAAATCTGGTAATTCTAAAGTATTTAACAAAGCGATCGCCAATTGTGTGCCAATACCACTAACACTTACTAACTGGCGAAACAAATCTCTTTCTGCAGAGATACCAAAACCGTACAATAACATTTGGTCTTCCCGTATTTGTTGGTGAGTAAAAACTTGTATTTCTTCTCCCTGTTGTAAATTTTGAGTTAACCTCGGCAGAATTTGTAGCTCATAACCTACTTGATTAACTTCTAAAATTAGAGTCACACGAATACCACTACCTTTTTGAACATCAGCTACTTTCCCTTTCAGATAATTAATCATAAAAATTCATTTAAAGTTATTACAAAATTACATATTAACAACTGCCGAACCATCATTGAACTTACAACAGTTTTGACTTAATAAGATATTAATTTTTAGGTAAGCATTTCCTACAGAATGCTGCGCAAAAAGCTCTTAGCAGTTAGCGCTTCCCTGCGGGATGCTACGCAAACAGCAAATAATGAATAATTTTTTCTAAGGTTGAAGAAGTATATCTTGGCAGTAACTTTTAATTCTATCTCAATTTTTCAATTATTTTTACCGAAAAATTGTGGTCTAAAACCTCCTATTTTTCTTCTTTTAAGGAGATAAAAAGCGGTCGAGGTATAGTGAAGAAACTTGCGCCATATCAAATAAGAATATTCCTTATCTCAAACCTCCTTATTGCAAGAAGTACTGTTAACATTTGCGTAGCATGAACTAGGAAAGTTCCGACCATCGGAGGTTAACTGATAACTGATAACTGATAACTGAAATAACCTCCGTCTCTCATCAATAGCTTATAGCTGAATGCTTAATGCTTAATTTTTTAGAGCTTTCGGTAATACAGAAAAGAGATTAAAATGAAACTATATCTTATTATTAAATTCCGATAATTTTCATGTCATTGCCAAAACTTCATCTATCCCAATTATTTCCAAACTTAGACCGACAAATTTTAATTCTGGCAATGGGTAGATTATTATCTCAAATTGGTACAGGATTTACTTTATTTTATGCACCAATTTTTTTTGTCAATCAAGTTGGTTTATCTACAACTTCAGTTGGTATTGCCTTAAGCAGCGCTCAAATTTCTGGCATAATTGCTCGTTTTCTAGGAGGTTCTTTCAGTGACTCTCAATTTTTTGGTCGTCGGATAACTCTATTATTATCATTAATTCTTTCGGCACTAGCTTCAGTAATAATGGCAATAGCTAATAATTTTTATACTGTAGCGATCGGTAATTTATTACTAGGATTAGGTATTGGATTATATTGGCCGGCAATGGAAGCTATTGTGGCAGATTTAACAGTAGCAACCGAACGTAAAGAGGCTTATGCTGTTACGAGATTAGCAGACAATATTGGTTTGCAGTTGGGAATTATTTTTGGTGGAATAGTTGTGAATTTTACGGGTGCTTATAGAGCATTATTTATAGTTGATTCTATTTCATTCTTGATTTTTGCAGGAGTTATATATTTAGCGGTCAAAGAAACTTATAAACCAGTTAAATCAAATCATAAAATTGAAACAGAAAGGCAAAAAAATATTAATGGCTGGCTATTAGCTTTTAGCGATCGGAATCTAATTATTTTTGTGATGGTGAATGTTTTTTTTACTTTCTACATTTCTCAAATTCACAGCACAATACCTTTATATTTAAACAACTTTGTTTCCGGAAATTTTTCACCACTAATTATCAGTGCTATATTTACAGGACATACTGCTTTGACTGTTATATTCCAATTACCAGTTGCGAGAAAATTACGCAATTTCAGCCATCCTCAAGCATTAATAATTTCAGCAATATTATGGGGGTTAGGATTTTTCGTCATTGGTATTACTGGAATAGTAGAAATAGGCAATATTTTATTTACTACTTTAGCTTTAAGTTTATTTGCTATTGCAATTATTTCTTATACTCCTTCTGCTTCAGCTTTAGTAGCGGACTTAGCACCAGAATCTTTGCGTGGTATTTATTTAGCAATTAATGCTCAGTGTTGGGCGATTGGATTTTTAATCGGACCGCTATTAGGAGGATGGGTATTAGATCGAACACAAATTGTGGTGAACATATTTTGGTTATCAATGGTAATAACTGTGGGAATTACTGTTGGTGTTTTGCAGTATCTTGACCGTAGATTAATGAGTGAAAATTTGACTAATAGAGAGGGAGTAGGAAGTAGGAAGTAGGAAGTAGGAAGTAGGAAGTAGGGAGTAGAGAGTAGGGAGTAGGGAGAAATAATTGATGATTTCTTTGGGATAATTGATTTAATTTTTTATTATTGAATATCTCTAATGAATGGCAGAAATATTTCAGTAGTCAGAATCAATAATTATTCAGCTATTAATGCTAAATTTTGAACTATTGGATATTTAATCAGACTGCTATTAGGAGGATGGGTATTATACCAATTTGATAAATATTTGCTACAAATAGCTAGGGTATTTCTTAGAATTTCCTACGGAATGCTTCGCAAACATAATTCATAATTCAGGAGTCAGAATGAATAGATTTAATACCAGTTTTTAGGTCATAAATTCTCTTTTTTGTCAAAGGGAAATTTCCTACCAAATCTTTTTATTGCACTGATTATTCGTAACATTCTTTTTTCAAATTGATATTAGATCGAACAGAAATTGTGGTAAAAATATTTTGGTGATCAATGGTAATAACTGTAGGAATTGCTGTTGATATTTTGCAGCATCTTGACCACAGATTGATGAGTCAAAATATGGCGAATACAGAAAGTAATTAATGACATAAATATTTCAGTATTCAGAATCAATCATTATTCAGCTATTAATATTAGATATTTAGTCAGACCATCATTAGGAGTTTTGGTATGGGAGCAAACACAAATTGTGGTGAAAATATTTTGGTGATCAATGGTAATAACTGTAGGAATTACTGTTGATATTTTGCAGTATCTTGACCGCAGATGGATGAGTGAAAATATGGCGAATACAGAAAGTAATTAATGACATAAATATTTCAGTATTCAGAATCAATCATTATTCAGCTATTAATATTAGATATTTAGTCAGACCATCATTAGGAGTTTTGGTATGGGAACAAACACAAATTGTGGTGAAAATATTTTGGTTATCAATGGTAATAACTGTAGGAATTACTGTTGATATTTTGCAGTATCTTGACCGCAGATTGATGAGTGAAACCCACATTCCGCACGACAAAATGTAGTACGTCAAGAGGGGAAAACTTGAGTAAGTATTTAGACTCAAGAAAAAAAAACCTCGAACTGTAATTCTAGATAAAAAGTGAAGAAAAAAAAGAGGAGAAAATGTCAGTAGAAGTGAGTAATTCAGTAGAAGTGAGTAATGTAGACCACTTAGGTTTAGTAGCAGGAATTATTGATGAGATGGGTATAGAAAAGAAAATTAATCAACTACTCGGAGAACAGCTACCAGAAAAAATTACAGGGGGTCAAGCAGTCAAAGGAATGCTTTTAAATGCCTTAGGATTAGTGTCATCTCCACTATATTTATTTAGTAAATTTTTTGAGGGAAAAGCTATAGAACATTTAATCGGAACAGGGGTGAAAGCAGAGTATTTTAATGATGATAAATTAGGTCGGGTATTAGACCAACTGTATCGCAGAGGATTAGATCAAAAATCAATTAGGTCGCCCTACTAATAGACCAACTTTACGCTGGATATTTCAATGTTTTCAGTCGATTCATTTATTGATTAATTCTAGAGTTAAGAGCATATCTAATCTCACTTATGAACGTTTAGAATTATTAAAGTTTTTTCCTCCAAGTTGTCAAAGATACTATCTACTCAGTTAAAAAACTTGAAACAAAAGCAGTTACAGCGCTAAAATAATCAACAATTGAATAGTAGTGTAAAATTTAAACACTTGGCAATAATGAAGATGCGATCGCTAAGTGTGATAGAGGGACTTTGGCAATTTTTGAATTGGTCTATTGGTAACTTTGGGCAACTGATATTATTATATAAGGCATTTATGGAGTACCATAGGAATAATAGCAAGTTAAAAAGCTTATCCCACAAGCTTTTGAGCCTACATCACTCCTTAACAAACTAGGGTGGATTTGCGTTGGCGGAGCCTAGCGGTAGCTACATCGCCTCCTACCCCATACTATAAGTCTAAATACTTACTCAAGTTTTCCCCTCTTTATATACTACATTTTGTCGTGCGGAATGTAGGGTGAAAATATAGCGAATACAGAAAGTAATTAATGGCAGAAATATTTTAGTATTCAGAATCAATCATTATTCAGCTATTAATATTAGATATTTAGTCAGACCATCATTAGGAGTTTTGGTATGGGAGCAAACACAAATTGTGGTGAAAATATTGGGTGCATCTCATATTTGCAAAAATACTTTTTTCCTGTATATTCCCTGTTCCCTGTTCCCTGTTCCCTGTTCCCTAAAAGCAATAACTTTTTGGCTTTATTCACGCATTGAGATGCACCCAAAATATTTTGGTTATCAATGGTAATAAATTTAGGAATTACTGTTAATATTTTGCAGTATCTTGACCGCAGATTGATGAGTGAAAATATGGCGAATACAGAAAGTAATTAATGACATAAATATTTCAGTATTCAGAATCAAGAATTAGTTTATGAGAAATTGAGAACCTCCACCAATTAAAAAAAACTAAATTATCAGATTTTGTAGGGTATTCAAATTAATTATACTTTTACCGGAATTGCCAGCTAAATTCGCCAGTCGTTCAAAATTAAACTCATAACTCATAATTATTTATCGCTCAAAATATCACACTAAACTAAATCTCAATATCTAAATATTACTTAGTACAAAACAAATACCTTAACTGTAAATTATTTTGGCTCCTGATTGACAAAAATCAATTCTTTAAGTTGATTAAATTCACAAACCTGTTAAATTAATCAAGATTTAATGAGACAATACATACAATACATTGTACTTGAGTGTCGGGACTGAACAATTTCATTCAACCTCACTCTCACTATATAGAATACCAAGAAGAAAAAATGTTAAAAAAAATTCTGGCCTTATTTTTAGTAGCGATCGCTCTGGTATTAACAGGTTGTGTTTCTATTGGCGGTGGACTACAAAGCTTCGTGGATACAACTGATGGTTATGAATTCCTTTATCCTAACGGTTGGCTCGAAGTTAAAGTATCTGATGGCCCGGATGTAGTATTTCATGACCTAGTTGAGGCCACTGAGAATGTTAGTGTCGTTATTAGTCCCGTAGTTGGAGACCAAACTCTGACTGACTTGGGTACTCCGACTGAAGTAGGATATAAACTGAGTAAAAATGCCATTGCACCAACAGACTCTGGCCGGGAAGCAGAATTAGTAAGTGCAGAAGCACGAGAATATAAAGCTAAAACATATTATCAATTGGAGTACGCTGTTAAATTGGCTGATGGGAGAAAGCGTCATAATTTAGCAAGTGTAGGAATTAGTCGAGGTAAACTTTTGACTATGAATATTTCAACTACTGAAGCACGCTGGCAAAAACTACATGATAAGTTTGAGCAAGTTATTAACTCTTTCTCTATATATTAGTGAGAAGATTTTAGTAAGCATTCAGCTATTAGCTGTTAGCTCTCAGCTCTTATGAGGGGATTTTAATATATAGACTTTTATTAGCTGTTAGCTCTCAGCTCTTATGAGGGGATTTTAATATATAGACTTTAAAGCCAGCTTTTATTGTAAAATTTAATTCTCACTCAATTAGTAAAGCTTTTATCTAGGGCTTGCTGATTAAATCTCAAAGCATTTACTGATATTGGTTTTAGCCTTTTTAGGTCTTGAAAAACCTTGGTTTTCAGCTCCAATAGCTCAAAAAGGAGCGCATTTTGGGCCATATAGGGGAAGAAAATCAAGGGTCAATTTTTCTGACTACCTCTTCTATAATTCCCATTCCTCAGAGATGTCAATGCTGCACTGAATATTTTAGAAGTTGTGCAACCAAAAACCAAGGTTGAAACACTCAAAGAAACACTTTTCTGAAAATCCTGTACAACTATCACTTTTTGTTAGCATAGCTCCTCCGCAGGAGGCTGTTGTCGCGGGCGGGCAGTCCGAGACATTAAACAAGACGAGGAGCCGACGTAATTCTACCCGTAGAAAGGTAGTTGATGGCAATGAGTCGTCTACCCACCCTGAGTCTTTCGTTCAGCGAGCGTCTGTTCGATTGATGGATGGGAATCCCGCGCTGCAGGTGCAGGTCAACGTCGGGAGGATGTCAAATTAGTCAGGACTAGCAAATTTTAAGTTTTCTCATCTTAAAAAATATCGTTAAATTATAGGTTATAGTCCTGACAAATTATCAATATTTTATGGAATATTTGTTGCTTGCTTGAAAATATGAAAACTCCAACCTTCATATTAGCCTCATCATCATCAGCTAGACTTCGCTTGTTACAAACTATTGGTATTCATCCTATAGTTATGCCTAGTAACTTTGATGAATCAAAAGTTAAATTAGTAGAACCTCGAAAATTAGTAGAAACATTAGCCCAGGCTAAAGCAGAAACAATAGCTAAGTCCCTAATGAAGGAAAACTTATCTGAAACACAATCAAATTTAATTTTAGGATGTGATTCAGTATTAGTTATTGATGACGAAATCTATGGTAAACCTGCTGATAATAAAGAAGCGATCGCTCGATGGCAAAAAATGCGCGGTCAAGTTGGTCAATTGTATACAGGTCATTCTTTAATCGATCTAGTTAAAAATCAAACTATCGTAATTTGTAGAATGACAAAAGTTCATTTTGCTCCCGTTAACGACCGGGAAATAGAAGCTTATGTTGCCACTGGAGAACCTTTAAAATGTGCTGGTTGTTTTGCCATAGAAGGCAAAGGTGGTTTATTTATTGAAAAAATAGAAGGTTGTCATACTAATGTAATTGGTTTAAGTCTACCATTATTAAGAGTTATGCTAAATAGTCTAGGATATTCAGTTAGTAACTTTTGGTAGGTTTTAACGAAGTCAGAAGTCATAAACCAGAAGTTATTTTTGTAACGGGAATTTGAACAAGCCTTCAAAAAAAAATCGCCTTAAAAGGCGGGGTTTTAGACTCATATTATTTTGATAAAATATCCGATTTTAAATCTAATAATTATTCTAAATTAAAGAGTAATAACAAACTTATTTCTTATACCATTTCTCCATGAAGTTGCACAAAGATGAGAATAGTCAGCGTAATAAGGTATGAGCAACAATTATTAAGAGCAGCTTTACAAAGAATTGGTATTACACTTTTTTGCGAGCTAAAAAGGCTAAATTTTTTACCTGTTAATGCTTTGAGAGTTAATCAGCAAGCCCTACTTACTGAATCGTTGACTCCTATTAACCATTATAATTTACTTCTTACTTTTGACTTATATTTTTATTCTACGTTTTGTGGTGCGGAATGTGGGTTTTATACTACATTCTGCACCACAAAATGTGGGTTGTTCCCTTTGATCGCGGGCAGAGGGCAGGAGTCAGAATTCCCTTCTGCCTTCTGCCTCCTGCTTTCTGCCTTTCTTGATAAAATTTTTTCTTTAATGCCGTTGACAAATTCTTAAATAAGAATTATTCTGATTTACAGCAGTAAAAGCTGATACAGATTAAATTGCTAAGTTACTAAATCATTTTGAGGTTAAGTTATGGTTATTGAGCGCGTTCCTGATGTAGTATTCAAAACTCGTGTCCGTGATGAATCTGTTGATGGACCTAACCCTTATCGTTGGCAAGACAAAACTACCCAAGAAATTTTTGGTGGCAAGCGTGTAGTATTATTTGCATTACCTGGAGCTTTCACACCAACCTGCTCATCTACTCACTTACCTCGCTATGAAGAACTATACGATGAATTCAAAGCACAAGGAATAGGCGAAATTATTTGTCTATCAGTAAACGATGCCTTCGTAATGTTCCAATGGGGTAAACAGCAAAATGCCAAAAATGTATTCCTATTACCAGATGGCAATGGAGAATTCTCTCGTAAAATGGGAATGTTAGTAGATAAGTCCAATATCGGTTTTGGTATGCGCTCCTGGCGCTATGCAATGGTTGTTAATGACTGTAAAATCGAAAAGATCTTTGTTGAAGAAGGTTTTAGCGACAATTATGGTGACGATCCATTTGAGACATCTGACGCAGATACAGTATTAGCTTATCTCAAAGGTCAAGAACCACCAGCAGAAAAGCCAGCTAGATTAGAGTTTGTTGGTTAGTTTAGCTCTGTACAAAGAAGCTGAAACTTGCAAGAATAATACTATATGTAGCAGTTAAATGTGATTTTTGAACTGCAGCGTCTAAAATTAACCTAAACAATAAATTTTTTCGCTATAAGGATATTTTCATATTGCTATATATAGTGTGTAAACATTCAGCTATTAGCTGTCAGCTAGCCTCCTCCGGAGGAACTGCGGACTTCAGCAACAAGATTCTCTCATATAAGACAGTGTTTAAATTAACAACTGACTTTAAGGGTAAGGGAGCCAACTTTTGTAGTAAGACAATTAATTAGGATTTACGCAGATACGCTATATATAGCGCTCAAAACTATTGTCCAATAGTCTTTATACTCTATAAATAGTGCCTTTACCGAAAAATTGGGTTTAAAGCCTCGCCCTTGTAGGGCGACTTTTTATTTTAGTATGCAAGTGAATTGAATATATGCTACAGTGTTATTAGTTGCCGGGGGGCACTCGGAAACTCGTGCGCGGACGTGGAGGGAAGCGTTAGACTACCGACAAGGAAGCAGCACCCTGTGTTAGCGACAGCTATGCGAAGCAAAACGTCAACCCGCCGAGAAGCTACGGCTCAGTAGGAATCTCCGCGCCTTCAGGCCGGAGAGGATGTCAAGTAAGTCCTGTTAATAAAGCTTTTATCCTAAATTAAAAGCAATAGCTCATGGCTGACGCCTGAATGTTTAGGGAAGAAGGACGATAGTTTAGCCATGTCTTTTTAAAGCGTGGATGAAAAACGAACGGGCGATTTTAATCGCCTAAAAAATTTGTCATTTTAGTCAGTTATGCGAATTGTACGGCATAGAGTTTATTGAAACTGAAGAATCTTATATCATGTCCGGTTGAATACTTATACTTTGGAGAAGGTAAGGCAGCGGGAGCTGGAGGCAGGAGGCAGAAGGAAAGAAAAGGTTAGAAGGGAAAAGGTTTTTTTATAACTGATTATCCGGACATGATATTACACCTCGCAAGCAAGCTTTTTAGATGATGATTTCCTGCCAAACAGGGCGTGAAAAACCCGTTTGCGTAGCATTCCGTAGGAAAAGCTGGAATTCATCAGGAAAGCGAGTACACAGAGGTTTATATCAAACCAAAAACGGTTTGTTGGTAAATGCTGATGTGAATGGAGCAGCTAATATTCTCAAAAAAAAGTAGCGACAACTTTGGAGTTTTCTCTCGAAGGAGTCAGTAGAGGTAGTTTGATAATGCCTTTAAGAATCCAGTTGTGGATTGCTTAAGAATCTTCGTCTCTTTAGAGCGGGGATTATCAATATAGTGTTAACCTATTTTAGTCACTAATAATAACCAAAATATATTTGAACACTCCCATTTTTTTAACTTCAGTTGATAAATAATCATATAACTTTTATCTATTCAAACTAAAATAAATAGGAAAAATTAAATAGATTTGCAACCGATACATTATAGTTATATTTATTTGATTTGAATGGTATTTCCATACTCTCAAGAATGATCGTTGAAACTAGACAAAAAAGAATAGGTATTTTTGATAGTGGGATAGGAGGTTTAACTGTTCTTAGAGAGCTATATAGACAGTTACCTAGTGAATCTATTCTTTACTTTGGAGATACAGCAAGATTACCTTATGGCACAAGAACTAGCAAAGAAATTGTGCAGTTTGTAGATGAAATTATAGAGTGGTTAATCAAGAGTGGAGTGAAAATGGTATTGATGGCTTGTAATACCAGTTCAGCTCTTGCTTTAGAAAAAATCAAGTCTAAATTTGATATTCCAATTCTAGGATTGATTGTACCAGGGGCTAATGCTGCAGTAGAATTAGGAACAAGAATAGGCGTAATTGCTACTCCTGCAACTGCTGCTAGTAATGCCTATCGTAGAGCAATTCTAGAGGCAAATACTTCTGCTAAAGTGTGGCAAGTAGGCTGTCCCTATTTCGTACCTTTAATAGAGCAAAATCAACTACATAATCCTTACACATATCAGATAGCAGAAGAATATTTGATGCCATTAATACAGCAAAAAATTGACACATTAGTTTATGGTTGTACTCACTATCCCTATTTAGAACCAATATTGCGTTCATTTATACCTAGAAATGTTCATTTTGTAGATCCTGCTGTATCTCTAGTTAAAGTAGCTGCTAAAAAGCTAGAAATTATGAATTTGCAAAACTATGAGAAGGCAAAACCAACAAAATTTGTAGTTAGCGGTTCTTCTCAAAAATTTGCTGAATTATCATTACAATGGCTTGGTTATAAACCAATTGTACAATCAGTTTCTTTATCTACTGTTATAGACAAACCTATTTCTATAGCATAGATATTTATCTAAATGTTGGCATTTATACCCGCGCTCTCCTCGTCGGGAGCGGAGGGATGTCAATGTCAATCAATGTTGCGGTTTCACACGGAAGATGTTCAAACAATATAGAGCGATCGCTACAAGCTATGACAAGCGTTCAGTAAACTTTCTGGGAGGAATTCCTAAAGGTAGCCTCAGTCATTTTATTGGCATAGCGATCGCCATTGACTTAGAGCATACAATACCCATTTTGTCAATTTTTTAATTGATGACACGCCCTAATGTGGATTAGATTTTTTCCAATAATTCAGGTTCTGGCAAGATTTGACCATTTTTTTCTAATACACTATTTAAGGTGTGTCACGCCAATAGGCTGTTTTAGCTGACTTTGGTAGTAAGTATAAATTTACCTAAATTTAGTAAAGCTTTTATCTCAAACTAAAGACAATAGCTGTTTGCGTAGCATCCCGCAGGGAAGCGCTGAAGTACTCACAGCTAAATGCTTACATCCTACATTCCGCACGTTAGAATGTAGTATCTCAGGCTAGTCGTTGAAAACCTTGTCTGGCAATAACCATAAAGTTTATAAGTAAAAATACATATTACACACACTATTGACAGTTTTTTTAAGAAAAGAGGATGTAATCCACCTTCTTCGTAAAAAATACTGTTGTAGTATGCTTATCGTGCGGAACATGGGTTACATATAAACTAAAATACTTTATTAGACATCTCCAAAAATCAAAAATAAAATCAATTATCACACAGAAATTATCAATTCTTTCTGCCTACTGCCTACTGCCTCTTTTCTGGAGATGTCTATTAGTTATTTTAAAATTTATTGGATACTTAAATTAATCTTAAGTAGCAGATAATTTCTAGTTCATATAGAGCTATAATATTATCTGTTGTTTTTTACTAATGTAAATTAGTTCTTGAGTTAGCAATACCTTGTTGCCAAGATTTATTTTTTGTGATTTTTGCACCTCTTTGGGCTAATGTTAGTAGTAAATATACAGTAAATACATAACCAGTTGCTAGAATGGGAATAATTACAGGAATGTGATTGTAGTTCATGGTTTTATTTGATGGTGAGGAGGATTTTTAGATGTAAGTATTTTCTAGCTAAAAAGCTAAGTCATTAAAGATTAATTGAGTACTGTTTACTTAGTAATTAATTGAAGTCAATACTAAGAAAAACAATTATTCTTTAATTTATTTTTAGAGCAAAAGAAATTTATAGACAAAATCTTTAACTCTTTGTATTTATAAGGTTGTAGCATTAAATAGTAATGCCAAGTAGCAGATATTTTTATTTTTTGAGTTCACATATTTGAACTTTTTTTTAGTTACCTTCTGCTTAGGTAGTCTCTAAACTTAAGATCCCAGATTTTTTTTTAGAGAAAAGGTTATTCAGATTCTAAATTGTTGATAATTACTGAGTAATATTTGTCACCTGGAATACTATCAATCGAACGGAACTTTTAGCAATCTAATTGCTTCATTAAACTATATATCGATCTAAACTCTTAACCAGGGACTATGTTTTAGTAACTAATAACCGATAGACGGTAGTCCTGCATAGTAATGGTATACAAGGAACAAAAGATGCTTGGCAGGGGAGCAAGATTCTCCCACTGCCGTACCTCGTAACAAAAATCATACAATGCACTACCACCGAATAGATTTTTAGAAGCTCAAATTAACTCAATTTCTGCACTTCAGTCATTGGTAGATATATCTCAGAAAGACTATGCAGCTATTAAGTTATCTTCATTATTATTATTAATTATATAGAGTTCCTGATAGCTTAATTAATATAACCTATATAGCAAAAACTTTCTGGTTAATTTAGATCGAATATGATGATGACTAAATTATATATTTCAGCTCAGAAGTTTTTGACTATTCTCTTTACCAATAGGTAACTTTTAACTATTGATAAATTTTGGGTCTATTTATTTTTTGAATTCAAATTTTAGAGTAAACCTTCATAGTAGATTGAGTCAACCTTTAATGGTGAAAAATTTTGCTCTACTATTCCTAGCTCCTAGCCAATCTTGATAACTCGGTAAGTTGAGAGATAAATCTATAATTAAGTCCAGTTCCTTAAAGGATAATCTAATGTTAGCCTATGAAGGTTATCAACTTTGAATACTTGAATTCTTACAGTTCCTACTATTAAAGTAACACAGTAAATACTATTTGTATATAGAATTTTGATAGTTACTTAACAATTAGACACAATCTATCATAAAAACTGACTTTGATTAACATTTAACTATTGGGTATCAAAAAATAAAAAAATATTTTTATAGATTCGATTTACAATGGATGATTGATAATTAGGGTTTGCTGAAAAAGTCTTATGGGTGAGAGTAGGAGACAACCCACCCCTAACCCCTCCCCCTCCCAACCCACCCCTAGCCCCTCCCAGGAGGGGAGGGGGAGACAGGAGAAAAGGGAATGAGCAAGGAGGTAGGAGTAAGAATTGTAAGAATGATTTTTCTGCCCAACTATGTGCCTAAAATACTAACTTTTCGAGGGTGAAGAGCTGAAAACCAGGCACTTTTTAAAGGCCCCAAAAAGGCTAAAACCTTTATCTGTAAATACTTTTAGATTTAATCAGCAAGCCCTAATTAATGCCCAAAGGTTTAAAGTCTCTCCTTTTAAGGAGAAAAAAGCGGTAGTTTTGCTACGCAACATCTAAAGCGGAGCTTCCCGTAGGGTGGGATGGCGTACTTCGGAGCGACTCTGTCACTCTTCGGGTCTCAAAGCCATATCCATGAGACCAAGAGAAGAAATCAGATTTCCTTATATTCTTAGGACTTACGCAGATACGCTATATATAGTACTCATAACTATTGTCCAATAGTTACTGGACTCTATACACAGTGTCTTTGCGTAAGTCCTGATTCTATTCCGTAACGGTTAAAACCCGAGTTAATTATCCATTGTTCATTATCCATTATCAATTAATGAACTATTTACCTATATGAAGGGTGCTTGGCTTAGAATAAGAATATAATATGTAAAATTTTGTTAACTTGTAGCTTGATTGGCTAATCCATGACCACTTCAACTCTCCTATTTTCACCAGTAGAAGCAGACCTAAAACTGCTAACAGATAACTTAAAACAATTAGTAGGTGCTCGTCACCCAATCCTGTACGCTGCAGCAGAACATCTATTCCGCGTTCAAGGAAAGCGAGTGAGACCAGCTATAGTCTTTTTAATTTCACGGACTACCATGCCAAATCAAGAAATTAGTCCTAAACATCGTCGTTTAGCAGAAATCACAGAAATGATCCACACTGCTAGCTTAGTTCACGACGATGTAGTAGACGAATCAGAAATTCGCCGAGGTGTCCCCACTGTTCATAGCTTATTTACCAATCGTGTTGCAGTACTGGCCGGAGATTTTCTCTTTGCTCAATCATCTTGGTACTTGGCCAATCTAGATAATCTAGAAGTAGTTAAACTACTTTCAGAAGTAATTATGGACCTTGCCGAAGGAGAAATTCAGCAAGGACTACATAAATTTGATACTGATTTATCAATAGATGCTTACTTAGAAAAGAGCTACTATAAAACAGCTTCTCTAATTGCTAATAGTTCTAAAGCTGCAGCTACTCTTAGTGGTGCCTCGCCAGAACTAGCTCAGGATATGTACTACTATGGCCGATATGTAGGTTTAGCATTTCAGATAGTAGATGACATACTAGATTTTACCAGTGCAACAGAATCTCTAGGAAAACCTGCTTGTTCAGACCTGAAAAGTGGCCACTTGACAGCACCTACGTTATATGCATTAGCAGAAAAGCCAACTTTAGAAAAACTAATCGAAAGAGAATTAGCCCAAGATGGGGATCTAGAAGAGGCAATTCAATTGATTAAAGGTAGTCACGGTATTGAAAAATCTCAGGAATTAGCTACTAAATACGCAAAAATGGGTGTTGAACATTTAAAGTCTTTACCAGATTGTGATTCTCGTGAGGCTCTGATTAATCTTACTGACTATGTTTTAAGTCGGCTGTATTAACTTTTAGTATTTTCCAATAAGTTAGTAAGAGTTAATTAATACTAGCAGTAGGATAAAACTTAAACATTGGCGATTAATTAATGCAGTTCTATTAATCTTTTGATAGCAATCTAATCTGTCTTCAGATGAGTTTAACTTTGCTATTTCATTAATGGATAATGGATAATGGATAATGGATAATTACTTCTCCCTTTTAGGGAGAGGATTGACGCTTAAGGAAAAAATTTATTTTTTTCCCTTTGAAAGGGCAGGTTAATAAAGCTGAATTATTTAATTATTAATTATTAATTATTAATTATTAGGTTAAATTCTATTTTCTCTATTTACTTGAGGTAGTTGAACTATTAATTAATGTAGCAAGGAATGAGTTGGTTAGTACTTATGTTGATGATGAACCTGAGACACTATAAAGGCTTTTACCACTGTTTCCTGTTCCCTGTTCCCTGTTCCCTGTTCCCTTAATTGTGAGAATATCTCAACATCTTAAGCAATATCCGGAGGAATTTTGCTAGAGTTGGAATTAGAGGATGCCTGATACTGTTTTAGATATATATTTATCAGCTTTTGGACATCCTCTCTCTTAACCTCTGTAGCCGTTGTCAAATTACCAGGTGTTTCAAAAAAGACAAAGCTATCTAAAGGTTCAATTGCTATCATTTGGAAAAGTATATAAATAACTGGTACAGGTATAGCAACTACATTAGCCTCTACAATAGAAGATGAAGCATCTTTTTGAGTAGAAAAAGCATAAATAACACGTTTTTCTAATTCATATTTATTACGATGACCAAGGGTAGTCAAAACCCAATTTTGCGTGTCAGTTTGCAAAATATAGTACTCTAAATGTTGTAATTGTTGAGCTAAAAGTTTCAAGGCAGGTGTAATTGCTTCAACAACTTCTGCTGTATTTCCATTTTGAGGTGAATTTCTAATGAGTGCTTGGATTTGTCTATCTAAGTCCATAATTTACGATCTAGTCTTTTCAGAAATTTTATGAAATCAGGGTGTATATGTAATGAATCGAAAAAAATATTAGCAGTTAATTTATTAATACAATGATGGGGGAAATCTGCCAAGTTGGCGAAGAAAATTTAAAGCTCTTGCTAGATGAATTTCAGCAATCTACTCGTGCATCAAAGCAAAATTGCCAATCAGTAGCAGAGCGTATTACACAGGAAGTAGAAAGAATTTGCATGGAAAGCAAAAGAATTCAAGCTTCAGGGGAAATAAGTAAATGGGCAAAGAACCTAGCTCAACATCGTCTGAGACAATGTCTACATTACTATAAGCTTGGTTCTAGAGAAGGAAGAATACATTTACATAGCACTCTAAGTGCAATTGTTTATCGGTATATCACTCCTCCTCAAATACAATCAAGTTATCAGGCAAGATTAAATCTGATCGAGGACTTTTTACAGCAATTTTATCTGGAAGCTTTGAATGCTTTTAGACGAGAAACTGAGCTACCAGTAATGTACACTCCCCGTACATTATTAGAACTCGCCGAGTACATGGCCTTCACAGAGCGTTACGGCAAAAGGCGTATACCTTTGTCTGGTGGTCGTAGTCAACAATTGATTATTCTGCGTGCTCAAACATTTTCTCATCAACAACCAAAAGAAACATCTGTAGATATTGACCAAGCAGCAGAGGGAACAGCTACGGACTCAGATAAGACATGGAATGATGGGTCTATGCAACAGGTGCGGGAAGCAATGGCCGCACAACAGGATACAGGTGATGATATAAGTTCTCTGCGCCAGGTGGTAATAGAAGAACTTATGGCCTATCTGGAAGAACGTGGACAGCAAGACTGTGCAGAATATTTTGCACTGCGTTTACAAGACTTATCAACTGGGGAAATAGAATCTATATTAAATCTTACTCCCAGACAAAGGGATTATTTACAGCAACGCTTTAAGTACCATTTGCTAAAATTTGCCATGGGACATAGTTGGGAATTAGTTCATCAATGGTTAGGAGCAGACTTAGAGCATAGTTTAGGCTTAACCCCCACAGAATGGGCAGCTCTACATGACAAAATTGACGCAGAACAGAAAAGTTTGCTAGATTTGAAGCATAAAGGTCTTTCTGACGAAGCGATCGCGAAGACTTTAGGTCGTAAAGTAAACCAGGTGAAGAAGAAGTGGCATAAGTTACTCGAACTTGCCTGGGAATTACGAAATCATTCAAATTCCGGAGCGAGTGCGTCAACTGATGAATAACGAAACGAATAAACAGGTGGAAACTTTTGAGGATAATTTCTTTGACTGGTTATTAGGGCCAAATTCTCAAGAAATATCAAACGTAGAGGAAAATCAAAAATCTATTCAGAATGGAAAAAAAGAAATCAGGGTGCAGGAGTTAGAGTGGGAAGAATTAGACCCACTTGATTCTGAAGAAATTGACTATCCCTACGAACACGAAAGTCAGCCACTTACAGCTGGAGAAGTACCAACCGTGTATAATCGTTTCGAGACTGTATTACAAAAACGACTGAGAACCAAGATTGAATCTAAACCCCCACGATTCCCTTGGGAAAATAATCTGGTAAATTACGATGCTGAATATCCAGATGTGGAGGTGAGTAACTGGTTTTCCCCTATTAATTTGTGGGCATCACAGATGAAAAATATTAAGTGGGGCAAGTTAAATATACCTTTAACAGAAAATGTATTTGCTCAACTTCTGCAATCTTGTCAGGAAGTACCATCTGATTTACTACCTGGTAGTAGATTGGTTAGAGCAGTGAATAGTTTGTTCCCAAATCAATCTCAATCCTTAAACGATCTAGCTGGTTTAGTACTTGTAGGCGGCACTAGGGATGGAGAGTTAATTTCCGGTCGTATTACTTCTTATAACACTGCAACTCCAAAGCAACAAATGTTGTTGTCTTTGCTCGCTGCCCAAGAAATTATCTCATCCTTAAATTTGACTTGTCATTTGAATCAGTCAGTGACAAAAAGACAGTGGCAAACTGCTTTAGGGTGGGTGAGCATCGAGGCTGAATATTATGTTCCTCAAGATTGTTCTTCTGCGTGTTTAAAGATTAAAGGTAAATTACCTGAAGCAGCAAATTTCCAACTTCAAGGAGAAGGAGTTGAAGCAACTGCTGAACGTTCAGATGCAGGTACTCTATGTGTGGAGTTATTTAACCCACAACCAGATGGAACATATCAGTTAATTATTAAATTCTTTGACTGGGAGCAGTCTTTAAAATTTGTTGTTCGCCTTCAATAATTGATAGTGGATAATGAATGGTGGATAATTACTTCATGGATTAATTATTAATTATTAATTGTTAACGTGCCTATGCTTTTAAAAGGGAACAGGGTAGAATTTAGACTGTAGAGTAGAGGTTTTAAGTTCCATTAATATCACTTTTGAATTCTAAATTTTGACTTTTGACTTTTGACTTTTGACTTTTAACTTATGTGGCGACAGATAGAAACATCTCCTAAACCTGTTCCTGAAGATTCTATTCTATTGCGAGTCATGGTACAGGCGTTAGTCATAGTAGGTATTATTGCCGTTGATGTGGCTGCCGGAGTGGCAACAGATGAACTGCCTTTAACTGTTTGGGCTGCTCCCCTAAGTATTATAGGAGCAGTTTGGAGTTGGTATAACCGCTACAAACGAAACATACCAGCTAAATTTTGTTTGGCGATCGGAATGTTATTATCGTTAGCTGCTTTTCTGAGTAGATTAGTGACTGAGTTGAGTGATACGCGACTGGTATTGGCAGAATTATTGATTCAACTTCAGGTATTACATAGCTTTGACTTGCCCAGACGGAAAGATTTGGGTTATTCGATGACTATCGGGCTAATTTTGTTAGGAGTTGCAGGTACTATCAGTCAAACTTTAACTTATGGCCCAGTGTTGCTGCTATTTATCGCGATCGCTATTCCTTGCCTGATTTTAGATTATAGGTCTAGGTTAGGTTTACAGTCAAAAATTTTAGGTCAAACATTAGAAGTTAAGAAAAAGCAGCAGAAAATATCTTTATTAAATGCTACTTTATCTCCCAAGCGATTAACAATATTATTATTAGTAATTATTGGATTAGGTCTAGGAATTTTTGCTCTTTTACCTAGATTACCTGGTTATCAAGTACGAACTTTTCCTGTTAGTGCGCCGATTAATTTTGACGTAGAAAATTTTGATGGGCGAACTATTACAAACCCTGGTTATATTAGTCAAGGTAGGGGAAATGGAGATGATTCTGGAGGAGGAAGTGGAACTAATCAAGAATCAGGTCCTGGAACTTTAGATAATACTTATTATTATGGATTTAATACTAAAATAAATCAAAATTTACGCGGACAATTAATTCCTCAAATTGTCATGCGAGTGAGGTCACAAGCTGAAGGTTTTTGGCGAGTATTAGCCTTTGATAAATATACAGGCGAAGGTTGGGAAATTTCTCGGAACGATAAATCCTTTACCTTAAATCGCCCCCGTTGGTCTTACCAATTTTATGTTAATTGGCCGACTAATAGGCATGAAAATGAAACTAGAGAAGTAATTCAAAGCTACACAATTGTTTCTCAGTTGCCAAATTTAATTCCGGCTTTATATCAAGCAAGGGAAGTCTATTTTCCTACTGAAAAAATAGCAATTGACCCTGATGGTAATTTGCGTTCTCCTCTTGAATTGCGGGAAGGTTTAACGTATACAGTCATTTCTGATGTTCCTTATCGAGACCGTACTCTTTTGAATCAGGTAGGTACAAATTACCCAGAAAGTATTAGTAAGTATTATTTACAAATTCCTCCAGAAATTGCCGAAAAAGTAAGAGAAAAAACAGAGGAGATATTAGGGAACAAAAATAAAGTTGCTCAAGAAAGTCAACCTATTACTTCGCCTTATGAAAAAGCACTTTATTTAGCTCAGTATCTGAAACAAAATCCTAATTATAAACTGCAAAAAGAACCTCCATTTTTTGCTGAAGGTGAAGATTTAGTATCAGCATTTTTGTTTGGTTATCAAAATAGTCCGGAAGGGGAGAAAATTATCGGCGGTTATGGCGACCACTTCTCTACTGTTTTGACAATAATGTTACGTTCTATTGGAATTCCGGCAAGATTAGTAGCGGGTTATTCTGCTGGGGAATTTAATCCTTTTACTGGTTTATATGTGGTTAAAAATACAGATGCTTATATGATGACGGAGGTATATTTTCCTGAGTATGGATGGTTTGCTTTTAATCCTATTCCGGGAATGCCTTTAATTCCTCCTTCTATTGAAAAGAATGAAACTTTTAGTGCATTAATGACTTTTTGGAAGTGGGTAGCTGGTTGGTTACCTTCTCCTGTAACTGGTTTTTTAGAGAGATTTATTGGTGGGATATTCGGTTGGGTATTGGGAATTATTGGTTGGTTTTTTGCTCTCTTTTCTCAAGGTTGGCAAGGGATATTTACTGGTTTAATTTTAGCTACTTCTTTGGCTTTCTTGGGATGGTTATTGTATATATTTTGGCGAGGATGGCGTTACGATCGGTGGTTATCTAGGTTATCTCCAATGGAGAGTATATATCAACAAATGTTGAGTTTGATGGCGAGTAAGGGATTAGTTAAACATCGTTTTCAGACGCCTTTTGAATATAGTCAAGCTATTAAGGAATATCATTCTATAAGTGAAGTAGAAATAATTGAAGAGATTTCTCAAGCTTATGTGGAATGGCGTTATGGCAGTAAGGAAGTTAATTTAACTAGATTAAAAAATTTACTCCGAAGTTTAAAGCAGAGTATTAGGCGTAGGTTAAATTAAGATAATAAGAAGAAGGTAATATCAAATCCGGTAGCATCGGTGTAATTAGATGGGGAGATGGGGAGATGGGGAGATGGGGAGATGGGGAGATGGGGAGATGGGGAGATGGGCAAATATTTGGTAATGGTTGAAGATGGAACATTTTTTTATACCGAATTAAACGGATTTGATATAATTTAATACGAAAAAACTACGCTCGCTTATGCATATAGGAAGGAATGAGCTGGTTAGGAATTATGTTGATGATGAAGCAAATAAGGGAAAATTTTTTCCTACAGATGAGCTGTTCCCTACTATGATTTTCGGGACATAAATTAGGGATTTTTTGGATAAAAACACTATATATGCCATAGTGCTATAGTTCTTATCTACTATATATAGTTCCTGACCATAAGTTCTGATGGAGTAGGGAAAGGAATGAGCTGTTCTCTACAAGGAAAATGTTTTTCCTACAGATGAGCTGTTCCCTACTATTGTTTTAGGGACATAAATCAGGGATTTTTTGGATAAAAACACTATATATGCCATAGTGCTATAGTTTTTATCTACTATATATAGTTCCTGACCATAAGTTCTGATGGAGTAGGGAAAGCAATGAGCTGCTTAAGAGTGATGCTGATGATAAATCAAATCAGGGAAAATGTTTTTCCTACAGATGAGCTGTTCCCTACTATTGTTTTCGGGACATAAATTAGGTATTTTTTCGATAAAAACACTATATATGCCATAGTGCTATAGTTTTTATCTACTATATATAGTTCCTGACCGTAAGTCCTGATGGAGTAGGGAAAGGAATGAACTGAACTATGATTTTCGGGACATAAATTAGGGATTTTTTGGATAAAAACACTATATATGCCATAGTGCTATAGTTCTTATCTACTATATATAGTTCCTGACCATAAGTCCTGATGGAGTAGAGAAAGGAATGAGTTGGTTCAGACTGATGCTGGCGATCAAGCAAATCAAGGAAAATGCTTTTCCTACAGATGAGCTGTTCCCTACTATTGTTTTCGGGACATAAATTAGGTATTTTTTGGATAAAAACACTATATATGCCATAGTGCTATAGTTTTTATCTACTATATATAGTTCCTGACCGTAAGTCCTGATGGAGTAGAGAAAGGGATGAGTTGGTCCAGACTGATGCTGGCGATCGAGCAAATCAAGGAAAATGTTTTTCCTACAGATGAGCTGTTCCCTACTATTGTTTTCAGGACATAAATTAGGGATTTTTTGGATAAAAACACTATATATGCCATAGTGCTATAGTTCTTATCTACTATATATAGCTACTGACTATAAGTCCTGATGGAGTAGAGAAAGGAATGAGTTGGTCCAGACTGATGCTGGCGATCGAGCAAATCAAGGAAAATGTTTTTCCTACAGATGAGCTGTTCCCTACTATTGTTTTCAGGACATAAATTAGGGATTTTTTGGATAAAAACACTATATATGCCATAGTGCTATAGTTCTTATCTACTATATATAGCTACTGACTATAAGTCCTGATGGAGTAGGGAAAGCAATGAGCTGTTCTCTACTATGATTTTAGGCACAGGAGTTAGGGATTTTTTGGATAAAAACACTATATATGCAATAGTGCTATAGTTTTTATCTACATATATATAGTTCCTGACCGTAAGTCCTGATGGAGTAGGGAAAGCAATGAGCTGCTTAAGAGTGATGCTGATGATAAATCAAATCAGAGAAAATGTTTTTCCTACAGATGAGCTGTTCCCTACTATTATTTTCGGGATATAAATTAGGGATTTTTTTGACTAAAACACTATATATGTCATAGTGCTATAGTTTTTATCTACTATAGTCATTCTGAATAAGACTGGAACACTTGATTTAGCTGAAACTCTTTCAAGGCAAGAAACCTTTGTCCCAATCTTAACTGGAATGACTATATATGTAGTTCTTTAACGTAAGTCCTGATGGAGATCGATTCTATTGCTTTTTTTCACTGACATTATTGACTTGATAAATACCTAATACCAAATTGATAAATGTTTGCTACAAATAGTTAGGCTATTTCTTAGGAGTCAGGAGTCAGGAGTCTTATGGGAATGGCTTCAATACCAGTTTTTAGGTCGTAAATTCTCTTTTTTGTCAAAGGGATATTTCCTACAAAATCTTTTTATCCCACTTATTATTCGTAACATTCTTTTTTCACGCTTGGTATAACTCTGTACCACATAATTTACAGAATTTGGCATCTAGAACGTGGGTAGAAAAACCACAACCACTGCATACTTTTTCTCTTTTTTTAGCTGTTTTTAGGGATTGTTTAATTAAATCTCCAAAATGCTTACTTATAATGTTTTACAATGAATGTGCCAATGTACCTAAAAGTTAGAGCATTTTTGAGGATAGTGAAGTACAGTTATAAGACTATTTATTCCGATATTCACTGTTCCCTGTTCCCTGTTGCCTAGAACAATAAAACTTTGTACCTCATCCACTAGAAAACTGCTGTAATTATGTCTGACCTAGAATCAAATTTATCTGCTCTAGTTGCTAAGGTTTCACAACTGGAAAAACAACAAGTTACTCTCAAAAAATATGTTGTTAAGTTGAAACATACTTTAGACGAGCAGATAGAAGATTTTAATCATCGACTAGAAGCAGAAGATATCGAAAATGTACAGGAAAACTTTGTTGCTTTAACTCTACGTTTAGATGAATTATTAGCTTTCAATAATCTCAGAAAATCAACTACGGAAACTCAAGATAAATCTCCGAATAATTGGCAAAATAAAGACTGAAGAGTATCAAAATAAATTAGTGTTTAACCAAAAATAAGGTCTCAAGCCTCCCCTTTTAAGGGGATGAAAAAAATCAACTTCGGTATTTCAAGCCTCCTTATTGTAGAGGTACTGATAACGCAGTTCCTCCGTTAGAATGCTAACTGATAACTGATAACTGATAACTGATAACTGAAATTACCGTACTGATAGTCGTGGTGTATTAATCGAAGCATTAGAAACAGTTCAAGCACGATTAATTATTGTTTGTCCTTGGTTAAACTGTAATAGTATTGATGAAAATTTACTGAAGAAATTCAAGGATTGTTTAAACCGCAATTGTCAGATAGATATTGGTTGGAAATATTTAGGCGATCGCTTGAATATTGGCAAAGGTTGGAAATATAATGCTTTGGTAGATTTACAAGAATTGGAAGAAAGTTATCCTGGTCTATTTCGGTTGAAGTTATTAGGAACTCACGAAAATTTTTTGGTGTGTGATGAGAAGTTTACTTTTGTGGGGAGTCATAATTTTTGGGTGCATCTCATAGCAAGCAAAAATACTTTTTTCCTATATATTTCCTGTTCCCTGTTCTCTGTTCCCTAAAAGCGATAAATTTTTGGCTTTATTCACGCATTGAGATGCACACTAATTTTTTAGCTTCTGGCGAGGAAAGTATGGAACGAGAAGTGGGAATTTTGACGAGTGATTCAGAAATTATTCAAGGATTAATTTATCGTTTTGATGATGGTGAAAGTTTGGATGAAGCAGAAATTAATCGTAGATTTGCAGCAAGTGTGAAAAATTTGGATGAGGTGGAATATTTGTCTGGAGTTATTGATGAAAGTGAAATGGAGTTTAGGGATTTTTCGATGGTGGTACATGAAGATGAGGAGGAGGAAGAAGAAGTAGAATATTTACCTGGAGATGTTGATGAGAATGAAATGGAATTTCAGAATATTTCGATGATGGTAGATGAAGAAGAGGAGGAGGAAGAAGAAGTAGAAGAAAGTCAAGAACCTGTATATCCAACATCAGGACAAAAACACCGATTGGCCAAGCTATTTGGTTGTGTTTGCTGGCGCAACACTTCGTGAACGTGTTGTTTGGAATGATAGTCTAGCTTGCTGCCAAGAAAAGTATAAATTAG
>NZ_JAAHHG010000680.1 GCF_010692555.1 Okeania sp. SIO3B5
GTTAGGTTGTGGGGCAGGTTCTGAGGTGGGTTCTAGGATAGGTTCTGGTACTGGGATAGGTGCTGGAATAGGTTCTAGGATAGGTTCTGGGGCAGGTTCTGAGGTGGGTTCTGGTTCTGGGATAGGTTCTGGTGCTGGGATAGGTTCTGGTTCTGGGATAGGTTCTGGGGCAGGTTCTGAGGTGGGTTCTGGTTCTGGGGTAGGTTCTGAGGTGGGTTCTGGTTCTGGGGTAGGTTCTGAGGTGGGTTCTGGTTCTGGAGTAGGTTCTGGATCTTGAGGCATATCTGAAAAGCTGCTTCCCTGAATAAATACAGCAGAGTCGAGAAAAGCGTCACCAGCATCAGCGATCGCTAATCTAATCTTGTGAGTTCCAGCACTAAGTCCTAGTGCTTGTGCAGTAAACACATTAGTGAAGCCATCATATTCTAAATCGAAAAATGGTCCACCCTCACTAGGATCATTATTGTTGAAAAATTCTGAGTTACTAGCATCAGTTCCCAGTGGTTTACCCCCATTAACTGTATTGATAGCAACTGGAGTAGATGTACCAGGAATTAGAGCAATATTGGTTCCATTTAGGAAGAAACCGAAGACATCATTGAATTTAGAGTTTGTCCATTCTACATATTCTTCAGAGGCAAATACATAATTGAAGAAAACATTCCCTCCTTCACTTTCAAAGTCAAATTCCAGAATAGTTGCATCAAAAGTTTCTTGCTCTTCAGGAATCAACCCATCTAAATCTGAATCTCCAGGCGATCCATTGTTGGTAGTTTTCTTATCTGAACTATTAGGGCCTTTAGCATCGGTAGCTGTACCTGTAGTGATAATAATACCACTATCTATGCCAATACCAGATGATAATCCATCACTGAAGATTCCAGAAGCACCAGTAGCACCTGTATAATTGATAGAATCTGGTACAATTGTGATCCCACTGCCGAGGATTTCATCGAGCAAATCATCGCCATTACTGGTGGGAGTTATGGAAATTGCCTGAGCTGCTGTGGTACCACTAAGAGTCACGAAAGCTGTTCCGGCGAGAGTCGTGGCAAATTTTTTGACGAGTTTGGAAATAGTCATAGCTTGATGTCTCCTGAAACATAAAATTTTTAATAAGTTGGGAACATAGTTAAGATTTGAGCGCTTTGTTGAGTTTTGTTGTCTTATATCATGTCCGGATAATCAGTAGACATCTCCTCCAAATGAGGGAGTAGGGAGTAGGGGCGAATCGCGATTCGCCCGTACAGGAGTAGGGAACCCACCCCTAGCCCCTCCCAGGAGGGGAAGAATTGACAATTTATGTGCCATAATTGATTTTATTTTTTATTATTGGAGATGTCTAGTGAGAAAAAAACCTTCTCCCTTTGAACTTTTCTTTCTCTTCTGCCTTCCTTCCTCCAAAATGTAACTATTCAACCGGACATGATATTAGCCCTCAAGACATTACGATAGCTTTTACTTTTCAGGCCCATAGTGCTGTCTTGAGAAGATGCAAAATTTACCGACTCAGTTAATAAAACATATCGGTAGCAATGATAAATATAGTTAGATTTTTGATGACAGCTTTAAAGTTTCTGTGCGATCGATAGGTACTTTTAAGCCCTCGAAGTTGCTGTAACTGCTAAGATCGCCGACTCAATTTTGAAACTTTAATAGTCTTACAGAAAAATTTAGGAGTGGTGGGGGAAAAATGTGTTGTGCTGTATCTTAGAAATAATTGCAAAACCTAATCCTCTAACCATCTCAGGAAATAGAGTTATAGCACTCGCAAAATAATAAGATATCAGCTTCATCATTGATATTTTGGTCCTATTATCCTTTTTAGCATATATACGGATAAACCGCATTACTTTTGACTTGATTTTGAGTAACTTTACAGAATCTTCATAATAAACTGCTAATTTAATGAAAAAAATCGTAGGATGCACCGGGAAAAATATTTAAGTAATGGTCCTAAATATTTCGATTGATTTATTATTTTTAGCATATACACGGATTGAATTCCATTATTTTTAATTGGATTTTGAGTGGTTTTACAGAATCTTCATAAAAAGCTAGTAACTTAATGAAAAAAATCATAGGATACACCGGGAAAAATATTTAAGTAATGGTCATAAATATTTCCATTGCTTTATTTTTCTATCACAGTATACAGATAAATTGAATTAGTTTTGACTAAATTTTGAGTGACTTTACAGAATCTTCATAAAATTGTTGGTTCAATCCAAATATTTATGTAATTCTGCGGTGCTCTAAAATTAACTTTATTATTGATATTCTCAAAATAATGTGTGAATAACTCTTATTTGTGAACACTTTGAATGCCTTGATAGAATCTTCATAAAATTGTTAGTTCAGTCCAAATATTTATGTAATTATGCGGTTGTATTAAATAGGGTTTTCTGAATAAAGTATGAGTGGTAGGGGCAGGAGCCAGAATCCAGAATCCAGAATCCAGAAGTCAAGAGGAATGGGAATTATAGAAGAGGTAGTCAGAAGAATCGTCCCTTGATTTTCTTCCCCTATGTTGCCCAAAAAGAGACTTCCAATCCATAAAAGAAGGAGTAGGCAGTAGGCAGTAGGCAGTAGAGAGAAAGAATTGATAATTTTTGCGTGAGAATTGATTTTATTTTTGATTTTTAGAGATGTCTAGTAGTAAAAAAAAAGAATTAATTCCTGCATCTAAATCCCCCTATTAATACTAAATCGCTGATCGCTTTATTTCTTGACTAAAAAGGTAAAGCAGAAGGTAGCTATGCTGAAAAGTTAAGGGGGTTATAGAAAAGTACTTTTGCCCTGTGGACTTGGCATAGCGCTACACGCAAGTCAAAAGTTAAAAGTTACGAAAAGTTAATAAAAAGATAGATTATACTAATATTTAATTTAAGAAATATTAATATCAAATCTATGTCCTCTAAAAAGACTATACAAAAATCAAAAATTGTGGTATGTGGTGCTGGTATTGGTGGCCTAACAGCAGGAGCATTGCTGGCCCACAAAGGCTATCAAGTCCAAATATTCGACCAAGCTATCGTTCCTGGTGGCTGTGCTTCTACTTTTAAACGACGTGGTTTCACTTTTGATGTGGGTGCAACTCAAGTGGCAGGTTTAGAAACAGGTGGAATTCATCACCGGATTTTCTCTGAGTTAGGTATCGACATTCCGAACGCCACCAACTGCGACCCTGCTTGTGCCGTATTTCTACCAGGAGAAACTCAACCTATTAATGTTTGGCGCGACCCCAAAAAATGGCAACAAGAGAGACTTCAGCAGTTTCCCGGTAGCGAACCATTTTGGCAACTAATGACAAAATTATTTGAGGCAAGTTGGAAGTTTCAAGGGCGAGACCCAGTTTTACCACCCCGTAATATTTGGGATATGTGGCAGTTAGCAAAAGCAGTACGTCCGGATACTTTGATAACAGTGCCATTTACTTTGATGACAGTAGCAGATGCGTTACGGTTGTATGGTTTAAATGATAATCTACGGTTAAAAACATTTCTGGATTTACAACTGAAACTTTACTCTCAAGTAGGTACAGAAGAAACAGCTCTACTTTACGCTGCAACTGCTTTAGCTGTTTCCCAAGCTCCTCAAGGTTTGTATCATCTTGAAGGAAGTATGCAGGTGTTAAGCGATCGCCTAGTTGCAGCCTTAGAAAGAGACGGAGGCAAACTCTTGATGGGTTATACTGTAGAACAAATATATATAGATAAGGGTAAAGCTACTGGTGTCAGAGTCAAAAATCAAAAAACTGGAGAAACTTGGGTAGAAACTGCCGACCATATTGTGGCTAATGTCACTGTGCAAAACTTAGTGAAGTTAGTGGAAGATGAAAATCAGACCTCTCACCCAATACCTGGTTACAAATACCGAGTGAATAAACTCACTTCACCATCGGGTGCATTTGTGGTTTATTTGGGAGTAGATGAAAGTGCTATTCCAGCAAACTGTCCGCCTCACTTGCAATTTTTCTACAATTATGACGGTCCCATTGGAGAAAATAATTCTTTGTTTGTATCAGTAAGTCATCCAGGAGACGGTCGCGCTCCCACAGGCAAGGCAACAATTACAGCTTCGAGTTTTACCGATACTCAGATGTGGAGACATTGCAAAGATTATCAGGGGTTGAAGCAGCAATATACTGAGGAAGCGATCGCTCGTCTGAGTGAATATTTTTATTTAAAACCAGAAACAATAGTTCATCAAGAAGCGGCGACACCTCGTACTTTTGTGAAATTTACGGCACGAGAGGAAGGTGTTGTGGGTGGTGTTGGTCAGCGTCTTTCTACTTTCGGACCTTTTGGATTTGCCAATCGTACTCCCATTCAGGATTTATGGTTAGTAGGAGATTCAACCCATCCGGGAGAGGGTACCGCAGGAGTGTCTTATTCAGCATTGACTGTGGTGCGGCAGATTGAGTGCTTGTAGAGGAGTAGGGGAGTGGGGGAGTAGGGGAGTAGGGGAGTAGGGGAGTAGGGGAGTGGGGGAGTGTATTGTGATTATTTTTGTTACCTACGGCAGTGGGAGCATATTGCTCCCGTGTCATTCGATTCCA
>NZ_JAAHHG010000681.1 GCF_010692555.1 Okeania sp. SIO3B5
AGCTTGAGTAATAAAAAGCTTTTGTAGTTCTGATAAGTCAGGTTTCTTTTCTGCTGATTTATACTTCTGTTGGGAGTAAGCTAGACTATCATTCACTCGCCACACGGACACAGCCAAATAGCTTGGCTAATCGGTATTTTTGTCCCGGCGTTGGATAGATACGATACTTAAATCTAGCTTTCATAAATTGACTTTTAAACTAACAACATGATAACATATTTATTAAAAGGGGAGGCTTCAAGGCGCGAATTGTTTAATTATTAATAGTTAATAATTAATAATTCGGTAAAAATCAAAAATAAAATCAATTCTTATCCATAAATTATCAATTATTCCCCTCCTGGGAGGCAGGGCTGTTTCAAAGTATTGTAGATTAAAGATTTAGGGAGAACGGGAGATGAGGGCATTGTGGAACAGTGAAATTTGCCAAAATTTGCCGATTTTGAGCGCCAATAAGCATCCCTTTTACTCTGACTAAAATGGTGAAAAGTCAACTTTTAATTTATGATTAAAAGCCCTCATCCCCGTGTCTCCGTGTCTCCGTGTCCCCGTGTCTCCGTGTCCCCGTGTCTCCCCGTCCCCGTGTCTATCGAGAATGAAACAGCCCTACCTCCACCGGAGAGGTTAGGGGTGGGTTCCCTGTTGCCATATGAGCTGTTGCCTCTTTTCTGGAGATGTCTATTATATAGTCAATACTTTTTTCACTTCGCTCCTTCTGAGTTTTGTACCTCACCAATCCGGCGACTCCCCTACCTGACTTCCGTGAAACGGTATGATGACTTCTTCAAGTCGGTAGCGATCAAAAATTAGCCATATCATACAATTATAGCATAGCTGAAATATTTATATAAAATTTTAACAACTTGATAAACAATAGTCTGTATAAAATAGACAACTGAGTAGTATTAAAATCCACTGTTTTTTTAGTTACCTTACCCTTCCTAATATTAGACATCTGGTAAAAATCAAAAATAAAATCAATTATCGTACAGAAATTATCATTTCTTCCCCTACTGGGAGGTGCGAGGGGTGGGTTCCCTATTCCCTATTCCCTATTCCCTATTTCCTCTTTTATGGAGATGTCTATTGATATTGATGGGATATTGCATCAAATATATCTAAAATTATAGAAGTAAAACTGGAGGACACCCGAACAATGTTAGATAACTATAACAATCATGTTAAACAACGAGCAGATTTAGGAATCCCACCACTACCACTAGATGCCCAACAAACATCAGAATTATGTGAACTGCTGAAAAATCCACCAGCAGGAAAAGAAGAAAAATTAATGGCATTACTGCGCGATCGCGTTCCCCCTGGAGTAGACGAAGCAGCTTATGTCAAAGCAGGATTTCTCACAGGTATTGCCAAAGGAGAAATTACAAGTCCCCTAATTTCCCCCACCTATGCCGTCGAACTTTTGGGAACAATGGTAGGTGGCTATAACGTCCAGTCCTTGATCGACATACTCAAATCGGAAAATTCTGAACTGGCCAGCACAGCAGCCACTGCCCTAAGTAAAATTCTGTTAGTATATGACGCTTTCAACGATGTTATAGAACTGGCACAAACAAACCCCTACGCCAAAAAAGTAGTAGATTCCTGGGCAGCAGCAGAATGGTTTACCACTCGCCCCCAACTCCCAGAAACAATAACCATCACCGTCTTCAAAGTTCCTGGCGAAACCAACACCGACGACCTCTCACCTGCTCCCCACGCCACCACCCGTCCCGACATTCCACTCCACGCATTAGCTATGCTAGAGTCAAAAATGCCAGAAGGGTTGAAAACTATTGCGGAATTAAAACAAAAAGGTCATCCAGTTGCCTACGTTGGGGATGTTGTCGGTACAGGTTCATCCCGGAAATCTGCCTGTAACTCCGTGTTATGGCACATTGGAGAAGATATTCCTCATATTCCTAATAAGCGATCTGGTGGATATATCCTCGGTGGTAAAATTGCTCCTATTTTCTTCAATACTGCCGAAGACTCTGGCGCATTACCCATCGAATGTGATGTTACCAAAATGGAAACAGGAATGGTAATAACTATTCATCCCTACAAAGGCGAGATAACCAACGAAGCAGGAGAAATAATTTCCACATTCACCCTTAAACCAGAAACTATCTTCGACGAAGTGCAAGCAGGTGGGCGTATTCCCCTATTAATTGGGCGTACCCTCACCGACAAAACTCGCAATGCTCTGGGATTAGAGACTAGCACTGTATTTACCCGTCCCCAAATGCCAGCAGAAACAGGAAAAGGTTTCACCTTGGCACAAAAAATGGTAGGTAAAGCTTGCGGTTTACCAGGGGTTCGTCCCGGTACTGCTTGCGAACCATTGATGACAACAGTAGGCTCTCAAGATACCACAGGACCTATGACCAGGGATGAAATGAAAGAACTCGCCTGTTTAGGTTTCAGCTCCGACTTAGTAATGCAGAGTTTTTGTCATACTGCTGCTTATCCCAAACCAGTTGATATTAAGACTCACAAAGAGTTACCTGATTTCTTTTCTGCTCGCGGTGGAGTAGCGTTGCGTCCGGGAGATGGCATTATTCACTCTTGGTTAAACCGGATGTTGTTACCGGATACAGTAGGAACAGGGGGCGACTCTCATACCCGTTTTCCTTTGGGAATTTCTTTTCCTGCGGGTTCTGGTTTGGTAGCATTTGCAGCAGCTTTGGGTTTGATGCCATTGGATATGCCAGAATCTGTTTTGGTTCGGTTTAAGGGTAAGTTACAACCTGGGGTGACATTGCGGGATATTGTCAATGCTATTCCTTATGTGGCGATTCAAAAAGGGTTGTTAACTGTAGCGCTAGAGAATAAGAAAAATGTGTTCTCCGGACGAATTATGGAAATGGAAGGTTTGCCAGATTTGAAAGTTGAGCAGGCTTTTGAATTGACCGATGCGACGGCAGAACGTTCCTGTGCTGGTTCAACGATTAAGTTAGGTACGGAGACTGTTTCTGAGTATCTGCGTTCTAATATTACGTTGTTGAAAAATATGGTGGCGCGGGGTTATCCAGATGCGCGGACTATTATGCGTCGAGTTGCCAAGATGGAGCAATGGTTGGCAAATCCAGAGTTGATGTCAGGGGATGCAGATGCAGAATATGCGGAAATTATTGAGGTAGATTTGAATGAAATTAAAGAACCTATTGTGGCAGCACCCAATGACCCGGATAATATTAAATTGATGTCGGAATGTGCGGGGGATAAAATTGATGAAGTGTTTATCGGTTCCTGCATGACAAATATTGGTCATTATCGTGCTGCTGCGAAAGTATTGGAAGGTGCAGGGCGAGTCAAAGGTGTATTGTGGATTTGTCCACCAACTCGTATGGATGAGAAACAGTTGCGGGAGGAAGGAATGTATGGTGTATTTGCTGCTGCTGGTGCGCGGACGGAAATGCCTGGATGTTCTTTGTGTATGGGAAATCAAGCGCGTGTTGAAAATGGGGTGACAGTGTTCTCGACTTCCACCAGGAATTTTAATAACCGCATGGGTAAAGGCGCTCGTGTTTATTTGGGTTCCGCTGAGTTGGCGGCGGTATGTGCGTTGTTGGGTCGGATACCTAGTGTGGATGAGTATTTGGAGATTATGAAGGAGAAAGTCGATCCGTTTGCGGGCGATTTGTATCGGTATTTGAATTTCGATCAAATTGCTGGTTTTGAGGATGAAGGTCGGGTGATTCCGTTGGAGGAGATGCCGAAAATTGAGGATATTTTGGGGATGCCAGCGTGAAGAAGTCAAAATTCAAAAGTCAAAAGTCAAAAGTAAGATTTGATCGGCTAAAAACTTTGACAATACAATAGTTTCAGGCAATTATTTTATCTTTAAAGTTTGAAACTATTTGTGACATCCTTATTTCATACAGTAGGGGCGAATGGCATTCGCCCTTACTGGTTTTTGTCGCCCTTACAGGGTTTGGGTTATGGCGATGTGGTTCATCAATTTGAAAAGCACTGTCAGTGAGTTTAGGGTGGGTTAACTCCAACCCTCAATTTTAAAATTAAAGCAGATAAGAAAATAGTATTTTTGACAAGTAAACATAAAGAGGTATCCTAACAATTTTACTAAATTGTCTGTTGATAATACCCATTGATTTTAAGCCTAATATCGGAAGAATCAGATGGAATGAGAGTAGTTAGGTTAATCTCAAATGAATCTCCTTCAAAAAGCTGCATATAGACACCATCTGCCGAATTCAAATTAGGTTGGTTTAAATTTACCTCGTGTTCCAGACCATCGTGAGTATCTACATATTTAATAGTAATTGAATCAATAAACGTTATTTCCTTTTCTCTTTCTTCAAGTCTAAGTTTAGTGATATTGCTATTGCCAAGGAAATGAATTTCTTCTCCCTGTAAATCTTTATTGTGTCTGTTATACAAAACTGTTCCTAAATCAAACCAGGTGTTTTGGTATAGTCATAAATTTTTAGATACGGACACCTGCCACCCTGGAAATACTTGGATATATATATACTGGGTTTATCGCCTGGTGGTCTTAAGGCAACAAAATCACCATCAATTTTAATGGCGG
>NZ_JAAHHG010000682.1 GCF_010692555.1 Okeania sp. SIO3B5
TTAATAACTATCCCTTATAAGGAACTCCTCAGACACGAGGACACGGAGACGCACCAGACACGGGGACACGGAGAGAAGGGGAGCAGGGGAGAAGGGAGAAATAGTCATAGCATCTAAGTAAAACTACTTAATTTCCCCAAACAAATGTACTTTGAAATACATTTTCTCTCTAGAAAAAGGCTTTTAAAGTCTTCAACATAATTTGTATATTTTGTCAAGTTTTATGTTAAGAAAGATGTTTATAAAGCATAGCCTTAATAAGGGGGGAACTGCTTCAAAAAGGGGAAACTGCTTCAAAAAGGGGGAACTACTTCAAAAGGGTGGAGGTTTCAAAGTCCCCCTTTTCAAGGGGGATTTAGGGGGATCATAAATGTAACTCATCTTTATGAGAAATTCTATTCTCAAATAAATTAATTTTTACCCACCAGAAAATTTTTCATCACAGGATTTATCGAATTTAATTTATAGGGGGGCAGTTTCAAAGTCCCCCTTTTCAAGGGGGATTTAGGGGGATCGTAAATGTACTTCATATTTATGATAAATTTTATGCTCAAATAAATTAATTTTTACCCACCAGAGCATTTTTCATCACAGGATTTATCGAATTTATAGGGGGGCAGTTTCAAAGTCCCCCTTTTCAAGGGGGATTTAGGGGGATCATAAATTTTTACCTACCAGAGAATTTTTCATCACAGAAGTTCTCGAATTTATAGAGGTTTTTACAAAAGTAGATTACAAAACTTCTGCCTTCTGCTTTTAAGCAAAAATCTCTATATTTTATGTTAATGAAAACTACTATAAGGAGTTACTGGAATGAAGGGAGAAAAAATTGTTTACGAAGAGGATATACAGTCAACTTTTGCAGAGGAATATCAAGACTTATTGAATGTTGTCAGGTTTATTGAAGGTTTTGGTTTATTGTTTGTAGAATGCTCGCCTCCACAGGGAACGGAAATTATTGAAAAAATTCGGCAGGATATTCCCCAAGAAAGGGTGGAAGTTTTGCGTTTGGATAAGACTACTTATAATTTTTATAATCTGGTAAAGGAATTGCCAAATTTAGCAGAGATTGATGTTTTATTTGTGACTGGTTTGGAATATTCTCTCTATCAATATGAGGAGGAGATGAAGGAAAGGGGTTGGGATAGTAATGAGATTATTTCTATTAGTAGAAGAGGAGTACCTCCTGTTTTGATTAATTTGAATCAGCAGCGAGAAAGATTTAGGGATGATTTTGATATTTGCTTTGTGTTTCTGTTACCAAGGTTTGCTTTAGATTACTTGATTAAACGTGCCCCAGATTTTTTTGATTGGCGTTCTGGGTTATTTCTGTTTCCTATGAATGAGGAATATTTACGACAAGAATCTTTAGATGTTTGTGCAAAAGATTTAGATGATTATAAAGAGCTTACTCGGCAAGAGCGTAAGTATGTATGGTTGAGAATTAAAAGTTTGCTTGATGATGAGAGACTTCCTGTTAAACAAAAATCTAATTTGTTAGTGATAAAGGCTTTATTGGATAGAAAGTTTAAGGAAAATGAAGAAGCAATATTAGCTTGTGATGAAGCATTAAAAATTCAAGCCAATAATTATGAAGCTTGGAATAATAAAGGCGTTGCATTAGGAAATTTAGAAAGATATGAACAGGCACTGGCAGCTTATGAAAAAGCTCTAGAAATTAAACCAGACTTTCATGAAGCTTGGAATAATAAAGGCGTTGCATTAGGAAATTTAGAAAGATATGAACAGGCAGTTGCAGCTTGTGAAAAAGCTCTAGAAATTAAACCAGACTTTCATGAAGCTTGGAATAATAAAGGCATTGCGCTAGAAAATTTAGAAAGATATGAACAGGCAGTTGCAGCTTATGAAAAAGCTCTAGAAATTAAACCAGACTATTATTCTGCTTGGAATAATAAAGGCGTTGCACTGAGAAAATTAGAAAGATATGAACAGGCAGTTGCAGCTTATGAAAAAGCTCTAGAAATTAAACCAGACTCTCATTATGCTTGGAATAATAAGGGAAATGCACTGGGAAAATTAGAAAGATATGAACAGGCAGTTGCAGCTTATGAAAAAGCTCTAGAAATTAAACCAGATTATCATTATGCTTGGAATGGTAAAGGCATTACATTAGGAAGTTTAGAAAGATATGAACAGGCAGTTGCAGCTTATGAAAAAGCTCTAGAAATTAAACCAGATTATCATTATGCTTGGAATGGTAAAGGCATTACATTAGGAAGTTTAGAAAGACATGAACAGGCAGTTGCAGCTTATGAAAAAGCTCTAGAAATTAAACCAGACTATTATTCTGCTTGGAATAATAAAGGCATTACACTGAGAAAATTAGAAAGATATGAACAGGCAGTTGCTGCCTACGAAAAAGCTCTAGAAATTAAACCAGACTATTATTCTGCTTGGAATAATAAAGGTATTGCATTAGAAAATTTAGAAAGATATGAACAGGCAGTTGCTGCTTATGAAAAAGCTCTAGAAATCAAACCAGACTATCATTATGCTTGGAATAATAAAGGCGATGCACTGAGAAAATTAGAAAGATATGAACAGGCAGTTGCTGCTTATGAAAAAACTCTAGAAATTAAACCAGACTTTCATTATGCTTGGAATAATAAAGGCAATGCACTGAGAAAATTAGAAAGATATGAACAGGCAATTGCAGCTTTTGATAAAGCTCTAGAAAATCAACCAGAATCTCATTATTATTGGCGTAATAAAGGCGTTGCACTGAGAAAATTAGAAAGATATGAACAGGCAATTGCAGCTTTTGATAAAGCTCTAGAAAATCAACCAGAATCTCATTATTATTGGCGTAATAAAGGCGTTGCACTGAAAAATTTAGAAAGATATGAAGAGGCACTAGCTGCTTATGAAAAAGCTCTAGAAATTAAACCAAATTTTCATAATGCTTTGCTCTGTAAAGGCATTGCATTAGAAAAATTAGAAAGATATGAAGAGGCAATTGCTACTTATGAAAAAGTTCTAGAAATTAAACCAGACTCTCATTATTCTTGGTTATTGAAAGGCATTGCATTAGAAAAATTAGAAAGATATGAAGAGGCAATTGCTGCTTTTGAAAAATTTCTAGAAATTCAACCAAACTCTCATAATGTTTGGAATCATAAAGGTATTGCATTAGGAAAATTAGAAAGACATGAACAGGCACTTGCAGCTTTTGATAAAGCTCTAGAGATTCAACCAGACTATCATTATGCTTGGGAAAATAAAGGCATTACACTTAAAATTTTAGAAAGATATGAAGAGGCAATTTCTGCTTTTGATAAAGCTCTAGAAATTCGACCATACTCTCATTATGCTTGGGAAAATAAAGGCGTTACACTTAAAATTTTAGAAAGATATGAAGAGGTAATTTCTGCTTTTGATAAAGCTCTAGAAATTCGACCATACTCTCATTATGCTTGGTTCTGTAAAGGTAATGCTTTGTTGCGATTAAAATTGTATCAACAAGCAATAGCTGCTTATGAAAAAGCCATAGAAATTAAACCAGACTACTATTGTGCTATCTCTAACCTTGGCTTAGTTAAACATCAAATAGGAAATATAGGTGAGGCTATAGAAAATTGGCAAGCAGTAATTGAAATTGATGACCAACTTGTAGAGCCTCACTTAGCTATAGGAGTTATTCTATATAACAAAGGTGAGATTAAAGTTGGTTTATCAATGGCAGAAACGGCACTAAAACTAGATAAAAGTTGGGGTGATTTGCAGTTCCTCAAAAAAGCATTTTGGGGCGATAAACTATTAGCAGATGCAGAAAAATTATTAGAAAATCCTCAGATAAAAATATTACTATCTCAGACAGTTGAAGAAGAAAGAAGCAAGGAAGAAAAAATTGATGGGGACTCAAACTCCAATCAATTATAAACATCCTCTAATGCAGATTAGCTGGGTGCATCTCAATTTTGAATAAAGCCATAAATTTTTGGCTTTTAGGCAACAGGCAACAGGCAACAGGCAACAGGGAATAGGGAATGGGAATATATAGGAAAAAAGTCTTTTTGCAAATATGAGATGCACCCGATTAGCTGGAAACTTTTGGTAGGAATTTCCCCCTAAACTTCCTTCAAAAATTATTTGACTGATAACTGATAACTGATAACTGAAATTTGCCCCCCTAGCCCCCCAAATTTGGGGGGAACAAGAGTTAATTTGCTTACTCTAGTCCCCCACAATTGGGGGATTTAGGGCAGGGCTAATTCTTTGTCGTCAGAGAATATTAACAGGACTTACGCAAAGACACTGTGTATAGAGTACAGTAACTATTGGACAATAGTTATGAGTACTATATATAGCGCATCTGCGTAAGTCCTAATTAAGTTAGAAATATATTTAATTGTGCAAATATACAGATCTCTCCATCTCCCCATCCCCCCATCTCCCCATCTCCCCATCTCCCCATCTATTGTGCAAATATACAGATCTCTCCATCTCCCTCTGTCGAGCCCACGTCTGTACTCCAGTCACCCCGCCGGCCCGCCTCCGTAGGCCGTTCGCCGCTTGGCCCCATGCTCTCACGT
>NZ_JAAHHG010000683.1 GCF_010692555.1 Okeania sp. SIO3B5
TTCATGTTCGGATAATCAGTTATAAAAAACCTTATATCTTTGAACCAATATTCCCTTCTGCCTTCTGCCCTCTGCCTTCCTTTATCCAAAGTATAAGTATTTAA
Organism: Okeania sp. SIO3B5; assembly: GCF_010692555.1. Classification (GTDB taxonomy): domain Bacteria; phylum Cyanobacteriota; class Cyanobacteriia; order Cyanobacteriales; family Microcoleaceae; genus Okeania. The sequence goes on from NZ_JAAHHG010000683.1 coordinate 105, forward strand.
CCAAACATGATATTACCTACTTTTTTATTGGCAGTAGTTATAAATTTTTTCTCAGAATCTAGCACAATAGACTATTGGCTAGATATACTTCTGATAGTATTTGTTAATCTCTGGGTATTCGTTATTTTTATATTTGGCGATATCTGAAGGGATCTAAGATTACATGAATAGAAGCATTTACCGAATAATTAAGGTTTAAAGCCTCTCCTTTAAAGGAGAAACAAGAAAAAATTTTCATTACACCCTTCTGCCTTCTGCCTCCTGCCTTCTGCCTCCTGCCTTCTACCTTTCCTAACAATACTTGATATTTTTTCTACACTTTAATCTTAAGTTTCGCCAAACTATCAAATAATTTTTTGACTTTAGCTAAATCTTTATCGCCAGGAGCTTTTTCTACTCCACTGGATAAGTCTATACCACAGAATTTATGGCTGGATTCAATGATGAGTTGTTGAACTGGTATTGTGACATTTTCTGGTGTTAAACCACCTGCTAAAAACCCAGGAAAAGTAGGGTGAAAATCTTTAATAATTTTCCAATCTAATGTTTGACCAGTACCTCCTAATTTATCTGGATGATAAGCATCTAGGAGTAAAGTATCTACATAATTTTCATAACTATTTACTGTTGTTAAATCTTGAGGAGATTTGATTCTGAATGCTTTAACTATTTCTATATTGTCTGGTATTGCCTGACGTAGTTGATGACAAAATTCTGGAGATTCGTCACCATGTAGTTGTATACCTGTTAATTGGGTCTGAATAATTATTTCCGATAAAAAATCAATTTTTGGGTTAACAAATACTCCGATTTTATCAATATTTTTTGGTAGTTGAACGACAATATTTTTGATTTTTTCTGGGGTAATATACCGAGGCGATGTTGGAACACAGATAAATCCTAAAGTTGTTGCTCCCATTTGAGCGATCGCTTGTCCTTGCTCTAGTTTTGTAATCCCACAAATTTTTACGCGCATTAATTTTACCTGCTAATAGCTTAATTGTACATCTTTGTATTAAAACTTAAGGTTATTGTTAATTATTAAAACAAAATATAGCTTCTTACTAAAACTTCTTGATAATTTGCAAAACATAAATTGATTAAATCAAACATTTAAGCCAAATAGCTAAATTTCTGTAATTTTAAGGAGATCAAAACTTGATTTACTCTCGTTTAATTTTAGCAGCACAATCTCAACCCCTCTCTGCAGAGTGGTCTCCAAAAGTAGCAATTGTAATGATAACCTGCAACCTAGTAGCAATTGTAATTGGTTATTATGCTATTTCAAAGAACAATCGTGGACAAGGGCCTGATTTACCAGTATCATTACCAGCCATTTTTACTGGGTTTGGCGTACCAGAATTGTTAGCTACTACTAGCTTTGGTCATATTTTGGGAGCAGGAATAATTTTAGGGCTTGGTAGTGCTGGTATGCTATAGGTATAAGCTGATTTTAGTTACACAGAAGAAGGTTGAAAGCTCCTCGCCTTTAGGTAGGGGATGAAAACGAGGGTGCGGGATTTATTGAGTCGCCGAAGTGATAGAATTAGATAGTGAGGTCTGTGTTCATCCTCATTCTTGCCCGCACTGCGGTATTGTCATAGACCGCGACTTAAATGCAGCGATAAATATAAAAAATAGGGCGGTAGGGCCCAGACGTCCTTAAAGCTCGTGGAACCCGACGGAATACCGGGGCTGCGAAACGAGAAGCCCACACTATAGCGCCAGCGAGCGTGTGGGAGTATGTCACAATCCGTGTCTCTTTAGAGCAGGGAAAAGTCAAAAGTATAGGGGGTATTCTTTTCGCACAGAAGAGATACCCCCATTTTTGATTTTTCAGTAAAAATAGTAATATAGCAGAAGGAAGAAGAAAGAAGGAAGAAGGAAGAAGGAAGAAAGAAGGACTGAAAAAGTGGATGGGGATAGTCAATGACCTGCCATTTCGTGTTTTATAACCCCAAGCAATTTTCAACACCATGTAGATGGCAGGGTATTAAACCCAAAAATCAAAAGATAAGTTATATAGAGTAGAACAAGTCAAAGTTTAAATAAATAATCAAATAAAACTTCATGCAGGCAGATTTGCGAATTGGTAATTTATTTGGTATCCCTTTATTTTTGGATTCTTCATGGTTCGTCATTTTACTGTGGATAACATATATTAATAGACAAGACTATCAAGAGTGGGGATTATTTTTGGCTTGTGGAGCTGGATTAATAATTGCTCTACTAATGTTTTTTTCTGTATTATTACATGAATTAGCTCATAGTTTAGTTGCTATTTCTCAAGGGATTAAAGTTAATTCTATCAGGTTATTTTTGTTTGGTGGAATTGCTGGAATAGACCGAGAATATCGAACTCCTGGAGAAGCTTTTCAAGTGGCGATCGCTGGACCTTTAGTTAGTTTATTGTTGTTTTTTTTATTGGGTTTAACTAGCCTTTTTTTTTCTACATCAAGCTTGGTTGGTGAACTAATAAATCGGGTGGCAGAAATTAATCTGATTTTAGCTATTTTTAATCTGATGCCTGGTTTACCTTTAGATGGCGGACAAGTATTAAAAGCTGCTATTTGGAAAATAACTGGTAGTCGTTTTGTTGGGGTAAGATGGGCAGCTAAAAGTGGTCAAGGTTTAGGATGGTTAGGAATTACTTTGGGGTCGATTTTAGTGCTAGTAAGTCAGAATTATGGTGGTTTTTTGCTGGCTTTAATTGGTTGGTTTGCTCTGCGTAATGCCAAATTTTATCATCGGATAATTGATTTACAAGAAGTGTTAATTAAAATTAAATCTGTAGAAGTAATGACGCGAGATTTTCGTGTGGTAGATGCAAATTTGACCTTGAGTCAATTCGCAGATAAATATTTTTTGAAAAGTTCTAAATTTTCCATTTATTTTGCTGCTAGTGAGGGTCGTTATCTTGGTTTAGTTTCTTCTGATGCTATTGATTTTATTGAAAGGAGTTATTGGGATACTCAAACTTTAAGGATGATTATATGTCCGCTAAATCAGATAGTTACTGTTTCGGAGAAAGCTAGTTTAGTGGAGGTTATTAACTCTATGGAATTTCATCAGCAAAAACATATAACTGTTCTTTCTCCTGCTGGAGCAGTGGCAGGTATTATAGACAGGGGTGATATTGTCCGAGCAATAAATAAATACTTAAAATTGAATATTTCAGAGGCAGAAATTAAGCGTATTAAAACAGAAGGTTGTTATCCTCCAGGAATGAAATTAGAAGCGATCGCTAAGGCTACTTATTTATCAAATTCAAAGTAATTTTGAAGAAGGAGTCAGGAGTCAGGAGTCAGGAGTCAGGAGTCAGGAGTCAGGAGGGAAGAAAGAAGGAAGAAGTAAGAAGGAAGAGGGAAGAAGAAAAAGGAAGGAAAAATCTGGTTTTTTCTGAGTTTTAAATTGTTGATAAGAAGGAAGAAGTAAGAAGGAAGAGGGAAGAAGGAAGAAGTAAGAAGGAAGAGGGAAGAAGAAAAAGGAAGGGAAAATCTGGTTTTTTCTGAGTTTTAAATTGTTGATAAGAAGGAAGAAGTAAGAAGGAAGAGGGAAGAAGGAAAAGGGAAGAAGGAAAAGAGAAGAAGGAAGGAAAAATCTGGTTTTTTCTGAGTTTTAAACTGTTGATAAGAAGGAAGAAGGAAAAGGGAAGAGGGAAGAAGAAGAAGGAAGGAAAAATCTGGTTTTTTCTGAGTTTTAAATTGTTGATATTTACCGAATAATTAAGGTTTAAAGCCTCTCCTTTAAAGGAGAAACAATAAAAAAAATTCCTTTGAGTCAATCCTCTTCTTTTCAAGGAGAGGTAATTGTTAATTATTAATTATTAATTATTAATTGTTGAAGCGTCCTTTGCATCGACTGCTATATACAGCAGATTTGGTGGTATATGAAGTACAGAAATTAACAATTAAATATTTGTAGTGCGGGCATCTTGCCCGCGACTGGTGTACCTCATGCTTAGTGGAATCTGCTGTAATATCATGTCCGGTTGAACAGTTATAAATAAATAACGACGTAGGAGTCAAGAGTCAGGAGTCAGGAGGGAAGAAAGAAGAAGAAAAGGAGAAGAAGGAGAAAGTTTTTTATTACTAATTATCCGGACATGATATTACACTTTGGAGGAGGTAAGGCAGCTATGCTGGAGGCAGGAGGCAGAAGGAAAGAAAAGGTGAGAAGAGAAAAGGTTTTTTTATCACTAATTATCCGGACATGATATAATTTCTATCTATAATCATCTGTTTGAAAAATAAATTATATTATTCCAATTATATTATCCCAAAAATTTCAGCCCTCACTAAAAACTGGTGTTTAATATCATGTCCGGTTGAATAGTTAGACTTTGGCGGTCCGAAGGCAGGAGGCAGGAGGCAGGAGGCAGAAGGTTTTCTCAAGAGTGTCACCTTAATTTTATACACGCTCCGATGCTACCGGACATGAT
>NZ_JAAHHG010000684.1 GCF_010692555.1 Okeania sp. SIO3B5
TAATGAAAGCGTATTGATAAACCCTAGAGGACAAGTTTTTCATCCAAGGATAAAGAGGTTTTGTGTGATTAGTAAAAACTTCCCTGAGCTTACGAGCATTAGGCTTATAACCATCCTTATATGCTGCGTTCCACAAGCTTAAACCCCAATTATAACACCATCTGCTATAGCCTGCGTGTTGAGCCATCAGAGTTTTCTGCTTATTATTTAATTTGAGTTTGGTTCTAATGGATTTCATGTACGGGTGAGGGCTACCTGTATAAAAGTATGCTTTTTAACGTATCATCCAGCAAAATTGCTTTTGCCCACTCCTCAATATTCTGGGGTATTGCTGTTTCTTTAACTTCCCCATGGGAGTCAACAGATTTAACTTTTAGTGGTACATAAATATCCTGAAAAGAGAAATTTTCATCAAATACTTTTTCTTTTGGTTTTTTAGCGATCGCCTCCTCCAAATACTTATCAATACTGCTATAAACTTCCAAATCTTGTTGCCAACCTCCCCCATAGATTCCGGCTAATTTTTTAGCATCATCTTTCACTTCCAACACCGCTTCTTTCAAATAACGGTGGGTACTGCGAGAAATTCTTTCAGTGAAATTTTCTGCCATATTTTCATCTAAACCAGACTCTTTCAGACGAGCAAATAAAATCTCATCAAACTTTTCTATCAACGGTGAATCATAGAAACAAATCAAAGTATCCTTGGCTTTTCGGTCATTAAAATCAATTTCTTCATCCCATTTTTTTATCTGTTTTTGTACAGCTTCTGAAGCTTCAGTTTTCAGCTTTTCTGATATTTCAGGATGGTCTATTAAAAATTGTCGTAAACTTTCTAAATAAGCCGCCTGAGCCACCAATTGTACTTCATCTTCTAAAGTTGGTTCATGCCCAGTTTTTTTGATAATATAAGTAATAATTCCAGTTGCAATAGGCAAAAAAGGTAAACCCTCCTTGACAACTTGTCCCAAGGGAGAATTTAGTGCATCCAAAAGTGAATCAATATTATTAATAAAGGGTTTTAACAGGCTTAACTCTGTAGAATTTTTTTGTATAACTTCTGCTATTTCAAAAACCGCTTTACCACCCTCAACTCCTCCTTTAACAGTTTCTGATTCCAGTAAATTCAATTCTATTTCTGTGTTGAGAACTCGCCAAATCTTCTGCAATAATTTACTTGCCATAGTTAATATTAATGAATAATGAATAATGAATAATTAATAATGAATAATTAATAATGAATAATTAATAATTATATCATGTCCGGTAGCATCGGAGCGTGTATAAAATTAAGGTGAAAAAAGGAGAAAACCTTCTGCCTCCCCCCCTTTCAAAGGGGGGTTAGGGGGGATACATAGCTGCCTTCGGACAACCATTGTCTAATTATTCAACCGGACATGATATTACCTCTTCTTTTCAAGGAGAGGATTGATATCATGTCCGGTAGCATCGGAGCGTGTATAAAATTAAGGTGACACTCTTGAGAAAACCTTCTGCCTCCCCCCCTTTCAAAGGGGGGTAGGGGGGATACATAGCTGCCTTCTGTACACCAAAGTCTAATTATTCAACCGGACATGATATGACTCAAAGGAAAAATTTTCTTTACAGGTGATATGTAAGCATTTCCTGCGGAATGCTGCGCAAACAGCTATTAGCTGTCAGCTCTCATATAAAATCCGGTTGAACAGCCGTCATTGCGACGATAGGAAGCAATCTCCTCAAGCCCTGAGATTGCTTCCTTCCACTCCGTTCCAGTCGCAATGACTTAGCTATAGTAATTATCCGGATTCTATATCAGCTCTTATGAGCGGGTTTTAATTAATATAGACTGTTTCAGCCAGCTTTTATAGTTAAGCATAAATTCTAACTCAATTAGTAAAGCTTTTACCTAAAATTAAAAGCAATAGCTGATAGCTGAATGCTGATAGCTGAACGCTTAGTAATGGCACTATCTAGCTTTAATAAAAATTTGATTAAAGAAATATGTTCCTTCAGAATTTTGAGCAATACCGTTAAACTAAGCCAGGTAAGTTACCCTACCCGACTCGTCTTCAGAACCGGACGTGAGACTTTCACCTCATCACGGCTCCTCTCTTAAACGTCCCTTGTCATGGGTACACCCCTACCTTAAAGTCAACATATCGTCAACCCATAAATAACCTTCAGGTAAAGCCTGTAACTTCGGTTTTGGATATGTTTTATTATCTAAGGCAGTTTTCGTGTCGTGGCAATGTCGGTGCAACAATTGTTTGTTTTTATGTGTGTTGTCACCACCTTTAGACCTTGATTTTATATGGTCAACTTCCATAAGGTCGTTTGACCTAAAGGTTAGTCCACAAAATGCGCATTTATTCTTTTGCCTTTTTAACAGCGTTGTGATTTCTTTCCTGACGCTTGGATATTTACCAATTCTGTTACTCCAATAAGTCCAATCGCCGTCATAAGGGGAATTACTACCTTTCACCTTGATGTGTCTTATAATTGGTACATCCGAGTGTAGGTTAAGTATATATTCGCCGTCATTAAGTATCCAATTACGGGTTGCTTTGCAACGAGGGAAATACTTTTCCTTTACCCATTTGGCGGGCTTATTTGGATGCCTTCTACTTGCCCATCTCCATAATCTTTTCCATAGGAGGTCATCAACTTTGTTGAATACCTCTTTACTGACTACGGTAGAGTAGTAGTTAGCCCATCCTCTTATTATCGGATTTAACTTAGCTATTAAAGCTTTAGCAGGAGCAGTTTTGTGAGAATCACATATATCCGCCAATTTCCGATAATGAGTTTTTATACTTTTGGAGGATGGTTTTATTAGCGTCTTAAATCCTTGTTTAGTTGACTTTACCTTCCACTGCCTGATTGTGAAGCCTAAGAAGTCAAATCCAGGTTTATTACCTTTGTATTCCTCTAAGGTGTGGGCAATTTTGGTTTTTTCTGGTTTTAGTTCTAATCCTACTTGGTTTAACCATTCCTGTATTACGGCCTTTGCTTGTAACACCACTTTGACGTCTTCATGTAGGATAACAAAGTCGTCAGCATAGCGTATTAAAGATAGTGCTTTTTTATTATTTCGCTTTCTTCCTGGAAGGGTTTCGGCGAATTTATCTAGACACTTTTCCATACCGTGTAAGGCTATGTTTGCTAGTAGGGGACTGATTACCCCTCCCTGTGGTGTACCTCCCACAGATTCTAGGAATTGATTATTGTCCATCACTCCAGACTTTAACCATTGCCTGATTAACCGTCTGTAGGGAGATTGACCTATCTTTCCTAGTAGCGCATCATGGTTAATTCGGTCAAAACATTTGGATATGTCAGCATCTAATACATATTTAGGTTTGAGCTTAATGCTTCCAAAGATGGCTCCTATGGCATCCTGTGTTGACCTACCTGGTCTAAAACCATAACTGTTAGGTTCAAATCTAGCCTCCCACTCTGGTTCCATACCTAACTTAACCAAGGCTTGTAACGCACGGTCATACATCGTTGGGATGCCTAACGGTCGTTTTTCATCTTTACCTGGTTTTGGTATGTAGACTCTGCGGGTCGGACTTGCTTTGAGATGGCGTGATGCGAGTAGGTTCACCAAGTTTAGTCGCTGCATTGGTGGTAGATTTTTAATACCGTCTATCCCGGCAGTTTTCTTTCCCTGGTTATCCTGTGTCACGCGTCTAACAGCTAGCAACCTTGCGTAATAACTTTTTAAAAGAAGTTTTTGGTATCTGCGCATCTTACGGATTTCGCCACGGCTGGATGCTCTGTAAATCAATTTTTGTAATTTGAATACAGATTTCTCTACCTTCTTCCAATTGATATCCTTCCATTTAAGGTTAGGATTGATTGAAGTCTGTGAAGGTATATCGTCTGTATCCCTTGCTACGCTTAAAAATGGCTTAGGATTCCCTAATTTTATTTTTAGTGTCTGAGCTTTGTTCATTACTATTCATTGCCTTACATTACGTCTAACAGTGGATACGTCTGCAAATTAATGCTTCTTATCCAATCCTACTCTCCCTTTGACCTACAACATGAGTGCAGATTAACCTTGAATGGCTTCCTAAGTTCTCGACCTATATTCTTAGGTGTCAAAGAGAGGTTTCCTCGTTCCCTTATTCCTTTTTACGGCTGATTTAGTGAGGTAGAGTCTCCCGGAGGGTTCGATATGGTTGCTGATAATTTCGGAATTATGAAATTATCCAAAGACCCCCTGACTTCTGTCCTACATCCCATAGCTACCTTTGACATGGTTTTTAATAACGAGAGTTTAAACTACTTCCTGTTCGTCCACTTGTCAGCCTTTGCTTGCGGTATCGTTCCTGGTAACTGGTATTTTTCCGCTTTTAGACCAGCTTCACCAGTTTGATGTTCATTCTTACCAGTGTGGTCTATGCTGTCAACCTAACAACAAGGCGGATGGAATTTCACCACCAAGGTAATAAGAGTTATTCACAAGTCGAGGTTGTCCTCATGTATTGACTTGGAACGGCCATTTATACCCAGTTTCCTGGTTTAGTGGCCAACGAGTCG
>NZ_JAAHHG010000685.1 GCF_010692555.1 Okeania sp. SIO3B5
GGGGAGACGCGGAGAGGGAGAGACGCGGAGAGGGGGAGACGCGGAGAGGGGGAGACGCGGAGATAGGCCAACTTGACCCCCACCTCAATATTACTTTTACAGAAGAAGGCTTCATATCTGCTCGTACTACATCCACAGGAAAGGGAGGTAACATCAACATATTTGCCCCAGAAAACATAAATATTTCAGGAGAAGGCAGAATAACAGTTGAAACCACAGCCGCAGGCAACGCAGGCACCATCAACATCGAAACAGAAAACCTTACTATAGCTGAAAATACAATAATATCAGCAGCCACATCCGACAGTGGAGACGGAGGCAGCATCAATATTAACTCTAACCAAACATTCCAACTAGAAGGTCAAATCTTAACAGAAACAACAGGCACAGGAGATGGAGGAAATATCACCATCAACACGGGAGAAATGATAGCTCCAAATAGCACCATCTCTGCCAAAAGCACTGATGCCGGAAACGCAGGCGCAATAGAAATCACAGCTCAAGAAAATATCACCACAGGCATTATCCAATCTTCTGCCTCAGAATCACAAGAAACTGCTGATGGGGGTGAAATTACCATTACCAGTCAACAGGGAGAAATCAATGCTACTCAACCCATCCAATCATTTTCAGAAAAAGGTAATGCTGGAGATGTAACTCTGAGTGCGAAAACAGACGTGACTACTAATACCATCAGTTCTCACGGAGAACAACAAGGGGGTCAAATTACCATCATTACAGAAACTGGAAATATAGACACCAGCAATGGTGAATTTCTTGCCAACTATTCAGGAGGAGGCGACGGAGGTAACGTTACCCTAGAAGCACCCCAAGGCAATATTACTACCAACGACATTTATTCATTCGCCGATGCAGATGGAGGTCAAATAACCATCAAAGCGGGAGGCGATATCAACATTACAGAAGACAGTAATATTATATCAGCATCGGAACCACCAGAGCAAGAGGGAGAGCAGGGGAGCGGGGGAGTGGGGAGAGGGGGAGACGCTGAGACACGGAGAGTGGGAGACACGGAGACACGGAGAGGGGGAGACGCTGAGACACGGAGAGTGGGAGACGCTGAGACGGGGAGAGGGGGAGATATTATTCTTGAAGCAGGTAACAACATCAACACTACAACTGCCAGAATATATTCCGGTGCCAATGTTGGCGATACAGGAAAAATAGATATTATTGCGGATGGCGCAATAGAAACAGGACAAATAGACTTGGCATCTGGGTTTGTCAGAGACAGAGTAACAGTTAACGAAAACTTCACCCTCATCCCCTTACCCCAAGGAGAAGCAACCCAAGGTGTTGCCGGAAACATCACCCTCAACAGCAACAACGGCACAATAGATACCACAGGCGGAATAATAAACTCCCGTTCCCCAGATGGTTCGGGCGACATCACCCTCAATGCCAGAGAAAATATTACCACAGGCCAACTAGAAGCAAACGCCCTCAACCTAAACCAACCGACAACAGGTGGAGATGTCAGCATCACCAGTCAACAAGGACAAATTAATGTCACTCAAGCAATAAAAACATTCTCAGAAAGAGGTACAGCAGGAAATGTCAACATCAAGGCAGAAGGTTCTGTAAATATTGAAAATATTCTCTCCCAAGGAACACAACGGGGTGGAGATATTACTATAGACAGTCGCAGTGAAAACAGCATCAACGCCCAAGGAGAATTAAATACATTTTCCACAGAAGGAATAGCAGGAGATGTTAACCTCACATCCCCAGGTAGCATAACTATTAACGGCATTCGCTCAGAAGGAATGGAACAGGGAGGTACTATTACAGTAGAAAGTGAAATAGGTAATATTGATTCCGGTGGGGATATTGACTCATTTTCGGACCAAGGAATAGGAGGAAGTGTCACACTGACTGCTCTAGAAAGTGTGAATTTAGCAAATGTCTCATCTTTTGGAGCAACAGAAAGTGGGGACTTAATCATTCAAAGTCGCACAGCAACAGTGAATACAGGGAATGTTACCACAGAAGCACCAGCAGGAAGTAGTGGCAGTATTATTATCAACGGAGAAGAAGTTGGCACAGGGGACTTGAGTTCTATTGGTACAACAAGTGCAGGTGAAATAAATGTGGAAGCAACAGATGGCTCTATTACAACTTATGATATTGAAATTAGTTCTGATGGCACAATAGGAGATTTAATACTCAGGGCACCGGAAGATATTACTACGGAGGATATTAATCAAAATGCTGGAGAGGGAGATGCAAATATTAATATTGAGTCAGGAGAAGACCAAACTACAGGGGATATTAATCAAACAGCAGAGAATGATACTAACAATATTCAGATAGCAGAGGGTGACATCACTACAGGAGATATTACTCAAACTGCGGGAAATGATGCTAACAATATTCAAGTAGCAGATGGTAATCAAAATATTGGTAATGTGACTCAAACTGCGGGAAATGATGCTAACAATATTCAGATAGCAGATGGCAATCAAAATATTGGTAATGTTACTCAAACTGCGGGAAATGATGCTAACAATATTCAGATAGCAGATGGCAATCAAAATATTGGTAATGTTACTCAAATTGCGGGAAATGATGCTAACAATATTCAAGTAGCAGATGGCAATCAAAATATTGGTAATGTTACTCAAACTGCGGGAAATGATGCTAACAATATTCAGATAGCAGATGGTAATCAAAATATTGGTAATGTTGCTCAAACTGCGGGAAATGAATCTATTAATATTCAGATAGCAGATGGCAATCAAAATACAGATAATATCTCAGTAATTCCTAATAGTAATAACCAGATTATTAATCCTCCTTTTAATCAAGAAAATACTCAGGCAAATAACAATGCTAATCTGCTCAATAATTCCCCAAATAATACAACCATAAATTCTGTAGAAATCAACACATCCACTCTCACCTCAACTATTACCCCTAGCAACAATGATCAAACAAGCAATACTGCCACTGCCAAAGAACAAGTAGAAGAATCTATCAACAATATCACCGATACCCAACAAATCTTAAAAATAATTGACACTGTTAATACCAATCCTCTAACAGTCGCTACAGGTTCAAACCAAGTAGTAATGATGCTAGAAGAAAACCGTACTCAAGAATATTCAGATTACTTTGGAGAAGATTTTAACCAACAATTACTGCAGACAAAAAACGTCCGAGATATCTTAACTGATATGGCAAAAAAAACTGGAAAAGAATCAGCCGTTGTTTATATTAATGCCTATCCCGAACAATTACAAATAATACTATACACTAAATCAGGGGAGCCAATTATTAAAACTATTGCCGAAGCTAACCGCCAAAAACTTATGGAAGTTGTGATAGAATTACGGGCACATATTACAAATCCCCGACGTCGTCATACTAATAGTTATCTACCATCAGCACAACAATTATATGATTGGTTCATCGCACCTATATCCGCAGAATTAAAAGCAGCAAATATTGATACTTTACTATTTAGTATGGATGAAGGTTTACGAACTTTACCTGTGGCTGCATTACACGATGGAAAACAATTTCTCATAGAAAAATACAGTCTCAGTTTAATTCCTAGTGTGAGTTTAATGGATACTAACTATCGCCCACTTCAAGATACTCAAGTATTAGCAATGGGAGCTTCTGAATTTGTTGAACAAAACCCCTTACCAGCAGTACCTGTAGAATTAGAAAATATTGCCCAACAGTTATGGCAGGGTAATATGTTCCTCAATGAAAATTTTACTCGCGATAATCTAGTGATTCAAAGAGAGAGTTATCCTTATCCTATTATTCATTTAGCTACTCATGCTGATTTTCGCCCAGGAAAAGCTAGTAATTCTTATATTCAGTTGTGGGGAACTGAACAAATAAAGTTAGACAAAATGAGAGAACTAGGTTGGAATGAACCTGCTGTTGAGTTGTTAGTATTGTCTGCTTGTCGGACTGCCATAGGGGATAGAAATGCTGAATTAGGTTTTGCGGGGTTAGCAGTAGCAGCAGGAGTGAAGTCAGCGTTAGCTACTGTATGGTATGTGAGTGATGAGGGAACTTTAGGGTTAATGACAGAATTTTATAGTCATTTGAATGATGTCAAGATTAAGGCAGAGGCATTGAAAAAGGCACAGTTAGCAATGTTGCGAGGAGAGGTAGTTATTGTAGATGGGGAGTTAAGGGGAAGTGGAGTGCGTGGGGCAGTGGTGTTACCGTCGGCGTTAGCAAATCTGGAGAATCATAATTTATCTCATCCTTATTATTGGGCAGGGTTTACTATGGTTGGTAGTCCCTGGTAGATGGGGGTTCTTGAGGACGCGGTGAGGGGGTTTTTGAGGACGCGGAGACGGGGTTTTTGAGGACGCGGAGACGCGGAGACACGGGGACGCGGTGAGGGGGTTTTTGAGGACGCGGAGACACGGGGACATGGAGACGCGGTGAGGGGGTTTTTGAGGACGCGGAGACGCGGAGACACGGGGACGCGGTGAGGGGGTTTTTGAGGACGCGGAGACGCGGAGACACGGGGACGCGGT
>NZ_JAAHHG010000686.1 GCF_010692555.1 Okeania sp. SIO3B5
CTGTAGACGGCCTACGTGCTCCGGCCTGCTTTGTTCCTGGTGTTCCCTCGTTTTCTCTTTCCACCGCGTCCCCGTGTCTCCGTGTCTCCGTGTATCCGTGTCTCCATGTCTCCGTGTCTCCGTGTCCCCGTGTCCCCGTGTCTCCGTGTCTCCGTGTCTCCGTGTCTCCGTGTCTCCGTGTCCCCGTGTCCCCGTGTCCCCGTGTCTATCGAGAATGAAACAGCCCTGCCTTATTAAGGTGGGTTAGGGGGGATCTAAAACTGTATCTCACCAATTTGAGAAACGCTATATTTATCTTACTCCTATAAATTCTTCCTAATTTTTTTATAATAAAAAATAACTAAAATATAAGAGATGAAATAATTATGATTGAATGGTTAATTGCTTGGGGTGGTAGTGAAGCGGTTAAATTTATTGCTCAGGAAGTTATTGGAGAATTAGCTAAGGGTACTGCTGAAGACTATGTTAAAGATTTTTTTAAACAAGGTATTTCTGATGCTATTGGTGGCATAACAAATGGAAAAGTTTTACAAAAAGCTACGGCACAAGCTATTAAATATTTTTTAGATTTGATACAGCAAGAGTTAGAAAATGCTGAATTGAGTGAAAGTGAGTTAAAGAAATATACTAAACCTTTAAAAAAGTTTATTCAAAATAAGTCAGTTTTAAAAGTTTTGGTTAGTGCTTTTGATAATGAACTAAAAATTTTAGAGACTAATAAACTAGCTATTACCTGGAACGAAATTAATCCACCTTTGCCAGATGAATTTGACTGGGAATTAGTTGCCAAGCAATATCAGAGAAAGGTGAAAAAAATTATTCGAGAGTCGGATGAATTACGGAAAATATTGGATTCAGAAAATCTGGATAATTTGGCAAATCAAACTGAAATTAAGCCAGATTTTGACTTAAAAAGATATCGAGAAGGAATCCGAGAACAATATGGAAATCTGAAATTAGAAAGTTTAGATACCAGTGGTTATGCCTATAATCAATTGAAATTATGGCGAATGTTTATTCCTCAAAATGTCCGGGAATCTCAGGAATTTCTGCCTCAAGTACATGAAATTCCTAAAGAATATCGGCAGCGATTAAAGGAGACTGGGCAGTTTGAGGAAGAACTTTCTCAAGAAAGATTAGAAAGTCTTAGACGCAGATATTTTGAACAGCATACTCGCTCGGTTTTGGAATTAATAGAAAATAGCAATTATCAATATTTAGTGATTCTGGGCGACCCTGGTTCTGGCAAGTCTACTTTATTACAATATATCGCTCTCCAATGGGCAGAATTACCTCTGAAAGATTTACCTTTACAGCCAATTCCTATATTAATTGAACTACGGACTTATGTGAGGAACCATGATGCTAATAAATGCCAAAACTTTCTGGAGTTTCTGGAAAAAGGTAGCGGAATAATTTGTCAATTACCTCAACAGGAACTTCATGCTAAATTACAAAGTGGTGATGCTATTGTGATGTTTGATGGATTGGATGAAGTTTTCGATCCTGCTAAACGAGAGGAAATAATTACTGATATTCATCGGTTTACTAATGACTATAAAAATGTGCGGGTTATTGTTACTTCGCGGGTGATTGGTTATAAGCCACAAAAACTCCGGGATGCTGAATTTAATCATTTTATGTTGCAAGATTTGTCAGCGGAACAAATTGAGGATTTTATTCAACGTTGGCATAATTTGACTTATATCGATGAGGCGGAAAAGATAAGAAAACGAGAAAGATTTAAACGGGCAATTAAGGATTCTTCAGCTATTAAAGAATTGGCAGAAAATCCCCTTTTATTAACTATGATGGCTATTCTAAATCGGAATCAAGAATTGCCGAGAGATAGGGCAGAACTTTATAATCAAGCTTCGCGGGTTTTATTACATCAATGGGATATGGAAAGAGCGTTAGTTGATGCAAAGATTGACCCGATTACTATTGACTATAAAGATAAACAGGCAATTTTGCGTCGAGTTGCTCATTTTATGCAGGGAAATACTGCGGGTTTAGCTGGTAATTTGATTTTGGGAGATGATTTAGAAAGGATTATTTGGGAGTATCTAAAAAGTGTAGATATTAATGATGCAAGAGGTGTGGCTAGGGCGTTGATGGAACAGTTGCGGAGTCGGAATTTTATTTTGTGTTTTGTTGGAGCTGAATATTATGCTTTTGTGCATCGAACTTTTTTGGAATATTTTTGTGCCAGGGAGTTTGTTTGGCAGTTTGAAAAAGAACAGAAAATTTCTAAAAAAGAATTGATTGAGGAAGTTTTTGGGAGCCATTGGCAGGATGAAACATGGCATGAAGTATTGCGGTTAATTTCTGGGATGATTGATGCGAAGTTTGTGGGGGAAGTTATTAGTTATTTGATGGAGCAAGAGGGGGAAGAGGAAAAGTTTCTGAATTTATTTTTGGCTGGCAAGTGTTTGTTTGAAGTTAGGATTCGTCATGGTATTGGTGATGTGGAAAATCGGTTATTAAATAGGTTAAAAGATTTGACTGGGTATAACCGTGGTTATTCTTGCAGACCTTATGATATTGACTCTAAAGAAATTTATCAGAAATATGAAGCCTTAATTTATAAAATTCGCGGTCAAGCTGTAGCAGTGGTGGCCGCAACCTGGAGGGATGACCCTTTAACCTATACCTGGCTCAAACAATTGCTAGTATCTCGTAATAATTGGATTGTGCGACGGGAAGCGGTGCGACAAATTGCTACTTTAGACAAAGACAAACTAGAAATTCTAGAGTTACTCAAGCAACAGGTATTGTCTGATGATGGTTGGGATGTACGACGGGAAGCAGTGCAACAAATTGCTACTTTGGGCAAAGGCAAACCAGAAATTTTAGAGTTATTCAAACAATGGGTAGAGTCTAATGAGAATTGGGATGTGCGAGTTGAAGCAGTGCGACAAATAGCTACTGGTTGGAAACGCGAGCCGGGGACTTTAGATTTACTCAAACAATGGGTAGAGTCTGGTAATAGTTCGAGTGTGCGAGTTGAAGCGTTACGACAAATTGCTACTGGTTGGAAGCATGAGGAGGGAATTTTAGATTCACTCAAACAATGGGTAGAGTCTGATAAGAATTGGGATGTGCGAGTTGAAGCGGTACTACAAATAGCGACTGCTTGGAAGCATGAGCCGGGAATTTTAGATTCACTCAAACAAAGTTTAGAGTCTGATAATAGGTCGAGCGTAAGGCTTAAAGTAGTGCTACAAATTGCTACTGATTGGAAGCATGAGCCGGGAATTTTAGATTTACTTAAACAAAGTTTAGAGTCTGATAATGATTCGGGTGTGAGGGTCAAAGCAGTGCGTCAAATTGCTACTGATTGGAAAAATCAGCCGGGAATTTTAGAATTGCTCAAACAATGGGTAGAGTCTGATGATAGTTCGAGTGTACGACAGGAAGCAGTGCGACAAATAGTTATTGGTTGGAAACATGAGCCAGAAATTTTAGATTTACTCAAACTATGGGTAAAGTCTGAGAATTCGGCTGTGCGAAGTGAAGCAGTGCGACAAATAGCTACTGGTTGGAAACATGAGCAGGGAATTTTAGAATTACTTAAACAAAGGGCAAAGTTTGATGATTATTGGTTTGTTCGATTTGAAGCGTTGCGACAAATAGCTACTGGTTGGAAACATGAACCTGGAATTTTTGAATTACTTAAGCAAAGCCTAGAGTCTGATCATAGCTGGCATATACGAAGGGAAGCGGTGCGACAAATAGCTACTGGTTGGAAACATGAACCTGGAATTTTTGAGTTATTTTACCATACCACCCTCAATGACTTCTTTCAACGTGAATATAATTATCAAGACAACCCTCGACAAATTGCACTAGAGGAAATTCTTGAACAATATCCAGACCATCCGCAAATCCTCCCACTATTACAAGACAGAGCAGAAAATGACCCAGACGAACAACTGCGGGAGTGGGCAAAAGAGATATTGCGACGATTAGAGAATTAGTGAGAGCAACAGTAGTGGATTGTTTCACCTAAAATAGTGCATTAGCTTTTTTCGTCACCCCATCCCCCCATCACCCCATCCCCCCATCACCCCATTTTCTAATGCAACATTTAAGATGAAACAGTCCAGTAGGGTGGGTTAGCGTCAGCGTAACCCACCGAAACATTGTAGATTTGGCGGTGCGTTAACGAAGTGTAATATCATGTTCGGATAATCAGTTATAAAAAAACTTTCTCCTTCTTTCTTCCCTCTTTCCTCCTGACTCCTGACTCCTGACTCCTGACTCCTCCGTAGTTATTTATTTATAACTGTTCAACCGGACATGATATAACGCACCCTACTGGACTATTTCACCTAAAATAGTGCTTTAGAGAAGTCAGGGCAAGACACGGATTTGGCCACGGATGCACGGATGAATGCACAGCTCAAACTGTGCAGAGCGCTTTTAACTTGAAAATTCTTACTTTTAAAGGCATGACTTTTGAATTAAATCTAATGCACCATTTTAGATGAAACAGTCCACTACTGGACTTGGGCTCCCTGCCCT
>NZ_JAAHHG010000687.1 GCF_010692555.1 Okeania sp. SIO3B5
GAGAGATTGGGAGATTGGGAGATTGGGAGATTGGGGGATTGGGAGTGTGGGAGAAATTAAAAAATATATATCTTCTACCATTACCATGCAGGACTACCAAAAATATTATTTTGTATAAATTATTATAACTGATTTTACTATCGCCATCCCTCAGGGCAAACGCATCTAATTTTGCTGATTCCTATTTGTAGTGTTTAGAAAATTAAATAAACACTATACATGGAAATTCTATTGTCAACAAGCGCAATAACTCCCTGTTTATTGATAATTAGGGCTTGCTGATTAAATCTCAAAGCATTGACTGATATTGGTTTCAGCTTTTTTTTGCCTTTAAAAAGTGCAAGCTTTTTAGACCGAAAAGCTTAAAAAGCTAGTATTTTGGGATGATTATGGCAGAAAAATCTTGGGACAATTTTTACGACTACCTTCTCTATAATTTCCATTTCTCCTGTCTCCTGTCTCCTGTCTCCTGTCTCCTGTCTCCTACCCTCACCCATAAGACTTCCATAAGCAAACCCTAATTACCCATACTTTATTGACAAGATGCGTTTGCCCTGTCGCCATCCCTAGATATCTAGACTATGTAGAATAATTAATAATTACAGGACTTACGCAAAGACACTGTGTATAGAGTCCAGTAACTATTGGACAATAGTTATGAGTACTATATATAGCGTATCTGCGTACGTCCTAAATTAATAATGAAAGAAGGAAACTAATTATTCACTATTAATTGTTAGTAAGCATTCAGCCGTCAGCTAGTCTCCTGTCGGAGGAACTGCGGACTTCAGCTAGCCTCCTCCGGAGGAACTGCGGACTTCAGCTATTGTTTTTAGTTTACGATAAAAGCTTTATTAATTTTCTTACTACAAAAATTGACTCCCTTGCCATTAAAGTCTTGTTGCTGATAGCTGACAGCTAATAGCTGTTTGCGCAGCATTCCGCAGGAAATGCTTACAATTGTTACTTATTAGACATTTATTTAGTTAAATTAAATTCTTATATAGTGTTTTCAAATAAGATGTAAATATAGATTGAGGTTTTTTCTAATAAAAAAAACGTTATTTTGAGTCCATTATATTCTTATATTTATTACTATTTCATGCTGTTTTCTCCCCTTTACTATTCCCTATTCCCTATTCCCTTTTTCATAGCACTTGGTTTCCACATTATAGATAAAAACACTACTATATAGAAATCAGGAATCAGATGTGATAATTGAGGTGTTCCTTTAAAGGATAGAATATAGCAGTTATCTTATTCTTATCTCTTAGTTTCTTCCCTCCGTACCTAAAAAAAAGTCTCCAATATCTCACAACTAAAATCATATTGTTATAATAATGTAAGCATTCAGCCATCAGCTATCAGCTAGCCTCCTCCGGAGGAACTGCGGACTTCAGCTATTGCCTTGAGTTAGTTATAAAAGCTTTCTTAATTGAGGAACGAAAAATCTTACTACAAAAGTCAACTCCAAAGTCTATACTCATTTAAACTCCTTTCTTAAGCACAGAGTCTTATTGCTGATGGCTGACGGCTAATAGCTGAATGCTTACATAATAATTAATTATTAATTATCACTGATAGGCAATTTAATTAATGAATTTTAATTCTCTTTGGTGGATAATTCCCTTCTAGTATGATAATGATTTTATAACACATAGCTGTTTGCGTAGCATCCCGCAGGGAAGCGCTGATGGCTGACTGCTGAATGCTTAGGTTAAAAGAATTTTAGGTGGTGAAAAATAATGTTAGATTTTACCGTTGCTATACCAACTTACAATGGAGCAAATAGATTACCTTTGGTATTAGATAAACTGCGGTCGCAAATTAATACGGAAAATATTTCTTGGGAAGTAATAATAGTCGATAATAATAGCAGCGATAATATTACCGAAGTTATAGAAAACTTTCAAGCTAAGTGGCCGGAAAATATACCCCTAAGATATTGTTTTGAAGCAGAGCAAGGATTAGCTTTTGCTAGACAAAGAGCTATTGAAGAAGCTAAGGGCTACTTTGTGAGTTTTCTTGATGATGATAACTTGGCAGAAGCAAACTGGGTCGCAGCAGCTTTTAAGTTTGGTCAAGAACATCAGAAAGCAGCTGCATATAATGGTAAGATAATAGGCGATTTTGAAGTTAATCCACCTGAAAATTTTAATAAAATCAAACCTTATTTAGCTATTAGAGAACATGGTTCTCAACCCCGTTTATTTGAACCAGAAAAATTAAGACTTCCTCCTGGTGCTGGATTAGTAATTAGAAAACAAGCATGGTCTGAATGTGTTCCTAGTAAGTTAGCTTTAACGGGAAGAGTGGGAAAAGTAATGGTAGCTGGTGAAGACTATGAAGCCTTGCTTTATTTACATAAAGGAGGGTGGGAAATTTGGTACAATCCAACTATGTGTATTCATCACAAAATTCCTCAACAACGCTTAGAAAGAGAATATTTGCTTCCTTTAGGAAAAGGTACTGGTTTAGCTACTTGTCAGTTGCGAATGGTTAATGCTAAAAACTGGCAGAAACCATGGATTTTTGCTAGGACAATATTAGGAAATTCCCGTCGGATAATTCTACATTTTCTCAAGTATCGTGGTCGAGTTAAAACAGATTTAATTCCAGCCTTTGAGTTAGAATTTTTTTGGGGTAGTCTGCTGAGTCCTTTTTATAGTTTTTACCTGTGGCAGAAAAAATAGACCGCTGATAATTTTTAAACTTACCGAATAATTAGGGTTTGCTGAAAAAGTCTTTTAGTAGGGGTAGGAGACAGAATTCAGAATTCAGAATTCAGAAGAAATAGGAATTATAGAGGGGGTAGTCAGAAAAATTTTCCCTTGATTTTTCTGCCATAATCGTCCTAAAATATGGCTTTTTGAGCTTTTTCCATCAAAAAGCTGACACTTTTTGAGACCAAAAAATTCTACAACCTTTATATGTTAATGCTTTGATATTTAATCAGCAAGCCCTAATTATTAATTATTATAGGACTTACGCAGATACGCTATATATAGTATTCATAACTATTGTCCAATAGTTACTGGACTCTATACACAGTGTCTTTGCGTAAGTCCTGTTATTAATTATTAATTGTTGAAAAGAGTATGTGTAATATGCCATTAATATCAATTATTATTCCTGTGAGAAATAGAAAAGAAATTACTCGAAATATTCTGGCACAAATATTTAATCAAATTTCTTTAGAAAATTGCGAAAGTAATGTTTCAGTAGTAGTAGTGAATGATGGTTCTACTGACGGAACTAAAGAGATGATAATGGAGCAGTTTGGTAATGTGCATTTGATAGAAGGAGATGGTTCTTTATGGTGGACTGGTGCAATTATTAAAGGTATGGAGTATGGAGTTAATCAGCTTAACGCAGACTATTTAGTATGGCTCAATGATGATATTTCTTTAGCAGATAATTTTTTGGTTAATTTAATAAGCATATGTAGTAACCAAAATTATCAGAAAACTATTGTTGGAGGTTTGGTTAAAGATCTAACTTATCTAGACTGGATTGTATATAGTGGTTCAAAAAAACGTCAACCAATTAGCAATATTAATATGTTTGCATCATCTGAAGAATTAGAGGTTGATGTGTTATGTGGAAATATCGTAGTTATTCCTCGTGGGGTAGTAAATAAAATTGGATATCCTGACGGAGTGAGATTACCCCATCATGGTGGTGATTATGAGTATATAATGCGAGCAAAAAGAAATGGATTTAGAGTAATTTTATCAAGTAAATTATATGCGAATACTGATTTTCAAATTTCAGATGTTTTGAGATATATGCCCTATTGGATACAGTGGTATTTACAACCAAGTTTTTCCCAAAGATATCAAATTATGAAGGGATTATTTTCTTTAAAGGCAAATCAAAATGTTTGGGTTTTAGTTAATCTTCATAGCAGTAATATTAAGGATAAAACTACTCCTATATGGAAATACATATTTTGCTACTTCAATAAAGCTTACCGACTTTTACTAATTGATTTTCTCCCCAAAAAATATCTTGAAAGTAGATTTCAACAGTATTTAGAACAACAGAATTTTCCCTCCGAGATTACTGCTAAAATTAAGCAGAAAAAATCAATGAATAATTAATAATTAATAATTAATAATTAGGGCTTGCTGATTAATTATAAAAGTATTGATATATAAAGGCTTGAGCATTTTTAGGGTCGAATTGCAGTGCGCCTGTTTCAGTTGAAAACTCTCAAAAAGCTAGTATTTTGGGCGTAAGCATTCAGCTATTAGCTGTCAGCTATCAGCTCTCATGAAAGGGTTTAAATGAATATAGACTGTTAGCCGACTTTGGTAGTAAGTGTAAATTCTGCCTCAATTACTAAAGCTTTTATCTAAAACTAAAAGGTATCCGCTCAATAAATGGGGGCGGACTACCAGTTTAGGAAGGATTTTACGTCATTTGAGGCAAGTCAATTACATATTTACCCCGGATTATTGAGCGGTTACACTAAAAGCAATAGCTGAACGCTGAAGTGCTGACGGCTGA
>NZ_JAAHHG010000688.1 GCF_010692555.1 Okeania sp. SIO3B5
TCGAGATCGATGGGCAGCGAGTTAGTTAGAGCAGAGACAGACCTAGATAGCATAAGAGTTTCAGTTCAGTTTATCAATCAGCTCTAACTTTCTAATTTAAACTGAGCCACTTTTGAGCATTAAGACGGCCTAAATCGCTGTAATCAACGGTATCGTCACCGCCTTGACCATCAAAGGTATCATCTCCTTGGCTGCCTCCGAAAACGTTATTACTATCATTTCCAACTATATTATCATCGTTGGAGGTTCCAGTGGCATTCACAAAGTTGATAATCTTAAAGGTTTGATTACCCAATCCCGGAATATTCTCAACAGTTAAAGTTTCCTGAGATAAGTCAATATCAAAAGAGGTGACTCCACTGGTTCCTGTCGAACCGTCAATAGCGTTCTCTTGTCCGGTTGCACCAATAATAGTTTCAAGATTGAGAATTTGGTCAGTTCCTGCCGCTCCTTTATTAATTATGCCTGCGCGTTCAAGAGTAATCGCTTCACCTAAATCGCTATAATCTGCGGTATCGTTACCACTTCCTCCATCAAGGGTATCATTTCCTTCGCTTCCACCGAAGAGGTTATCACTACTGTTTCCGACGATAGTGTCGGTGTTGGAAGTACCAATGACATTAACAAAGTTTTCAACAGTGAAATTAACATTTCCTAAACCAGGAATACCTGTAACGGTAAGACTTTCTGCCGATAAATCAATATCAAAGGCAGATGTTGCGCCACCGGAAACAGTACCATCAATAACGTTATCTTGGCCTGTAGCACCAACAATGACCTCAATATTCTCAATTTGGTCTGTTCCGGCATTGCCTTTGTCAACCACGCCAACCGCTTGCAGGGTAATGACTTCCCCTAAATCTGCGTAGTTAGCAGTGTCAATGCCATCTCCACCATTGACAGTATCGTTTCCACGACTCCCAATCAGGTCATCATTTCCATTACCACCTCGGAGTAAATCTCGTCCACCTCCTCCATCAAGCTGATCATTACCGTTCCCACCTCGCAGGGTATCACTTCCTCCGTTCCCAGCTAAGGTGTCATTGCCCCTATTTCCTTGAATCAGATCATCACCTGCTCGACCTCTGATGTTGTCATTTCCACCTATGCCTGAAATGTCGTCACCAAAAGCAGTTCCGCGAAGGGTTTCATCAATATTTGTACCGGTAATAGTTGCCATAATTAAATCGATCGAAATCTAACTCTACTCATTTTTTAAAGAATATAATAAGTAACAAATAAAAAGTGCTTTGCTTAAAAAAATCAGCCGTATCGCCTACTTCAATTGTATTAGATTCATAGTCTTCAACAATTAATAATTAATAATATAGTTGCCATAATTAAATTGATCGAAATCTAACTCTACTCATCTTTTAAAGAATATAATAAGTAACAAATAAAAAGTGCTTTGCTTAAAAAAATCAGCCGTATCGCCTACTTCAATTGTATTAGATTCATAGTCTTCAACAATTAATAATTAATAATTAGGGCTTGCTGAATAAAGCTAAAAGTCAAGATAGTTAAGGCTATTGAGCTTTTTATATTCAATTTATCTCCTAAGTTATTGACTCTTATTGGCATCAATTTACTGAAATTTTCTGCTGAAGTTCAAGAAAATTTCTTCACATCAAATGGCTAAACCATTGCCTGTTCCCACATCTCCGCGTCTCCGGGTCCTACCCCCACCAACCAATTTTTTCAGCAGACCCTAATTACTTTTCCTTGAAAAGAAGAGGATTGACTCAAAGGAAAAATTTTTGGTAGTCCTGCATAGTAATGGCGAAGATATATATATTTTGTAATTTCTTCCCACACCTCCCACACTTCCCACACCTCCCACACCTCCCACACTCTCTCTACCATTACTATGCACCACCACCAAATTTTTCTCTCTTGGTCTCATGGATATGGCGAGGTCTCCTCCTCTTAATCTTCTCCTTGCTCTGGCACAACTCTGGAATTTGAAAGAATTCAGTAAAGTTACTTATAAATATTTGAATTGAAGAAAAAATTATGGTACTTATGGGAATTTTATGAAGATTCTGTAAAGTTATGAATAAATTCTTGCTGTTTAGGTAATATCTGTGTCACCTTCTTGAAAACTAGAAAAAACTAGACATTTGCCATCTGGTGAGGTGCAAATGATTTCATTACTCACCTGTTTCAATGTGTACTCGCAAAGAAAGTTTTGTCTTCGCCGACATGATGTTCCGCCCACAAACTATGGGTTAGGATACCCTCAAGGACTTTCCTCCACTGAAAAAGTTGAGTCCTCTGGATACGATGTAGTTTAATAAAACTAGCAACTCGTCTCCAATGACTCCAATTATGTTTGTTGACATCCTCCGGTCTCAACAAACATTTAGGGATTTTTTCTGATAACTTTAACGCTCTACGGCCAATTACTAAGGCTGCAGCAGTGCCACTTACATTAAATTTTCTCTGATATTTCAACTCCAACTTGCACCTTCACTTCAACTGGTTGCTGTTGAGATTGTCTCAATATTTTGCCTGTAGTGCTATTTGAAACATCTTCTTGTTTTGAAATCCTCAAATTCAACTTCTCAGCTAATACATCCCGTTGATTAATCAAATAAATACTAACTAAAGTCAAACCCACTCCCACTGACTGTAATGAACTCAAAACTTCCCCTAGAAACAAATTGCCAAACAATAAAGCAAAAATTGGAGTTAGAAAAGTTAAAGCACTTAAACTCGTAAGATTTCCAGAAGAAGCAAAATAAAAGAATAAACCATAGGCGATCGCGCTGCCGAAAATAGTCGCATAACTCATAGCTATCCAACCATATCCATCAATATTTACCCACTGTCCAGACTCAAACCCTGCTGAAATTGCAAGTAATGGAACACCACCTAAAATCAAATGCCAACCAGTTGCCATAACTGGGTCACTATATTTGCAAACCCAACGCACTAATACTGTTCCTACTGCCATAGATAGAGATGCTAATAACATTAACCATTCTCCACTTTGAAACAGTGCATCTATTCCCAGAGATGCTTCTATTGTTTCTGGATGCAGCAAACTCCCGATCCATTCATCAGGCAAACCAATTAAACTAATACCAAAAACACCAATACCTAACCCTAACCAACCCCAAAATCTAATTCTCTCTTGAAATAACCATAATGATAAAATAGCTACTGCCAAAGGTTGGGAGTCAATCATCACCGAACCCAAACCGGCACCTGTTCTGACTAACCCTTGAGCCAAAAACCCCTGAAACAAAGCACCATCTACTAAGGCAAATAATAAAATCCACAACCAAGCTATTTTTCCTTGTGGTTGAGGTCTTCCCTGAATAATTCCTACCAGTAACAATAATATACCTGCTGGCAATATACGCATTGCTGCCATAAAAAATGGTGTTGTCTCAGGAATAACACCTTTCATCGCTACCATTGCAGTTCCCCAAAAGAAAAAGGGAGCAATTAGTAACAGTGGTGCAAAGGGAAGTTTTGAGTTAGTCATTTCAGTTATCAGTTATCAGTTATCAGTTATCAGTACCGATTGCTGTTTGCGCAGCATTCCGCAGGAAAGCAAGAGGGATTGAAATACTGAAGTTTACTTTTTCTATCCCCTTGTAGAGCGACAGCTCGTGGCCTAGCTAAGGGGAGGGTATTGACCCTATTTGTTGTTTTATGTACTAAAATATTAAAACTTTATTTACAAATTGTAACATTTTTTCATAGAAGTATCTATTATTAAATTTAATGAATTAATAATAAGGCAAAATTTCAAAATATTCATTAAATATTATCTTAATTGACAATTTAAGTTAAATATGTTATGAAATTAATTCCAATAACTTGTGCTATGATTAAATTTGACTTTTGACTGAATAAAAGTATGATTTGGCCATTTAAGCCTCGGTATCGTAAACAAATTGCCCGAATTGAAATTAGTGGTGTTATCGCGAGCGACACCAGAAAGCGAGTTTTAGAAGCACTAAAAACAGTAGAAGAAAGAAAATTTCCGGGTCTGTTATTGAGAATTGATAGTCCTGGAGGTACTGTTGCTGACTCTCACGAAATTTACAATGCCCTGAAAAATTTGCAAGATAAAGTCAAAATCGTGTCTAGCTTCGGCAATATTTCAGCCTCTGGGGGCGTGTATATTGGCATGGGTTCTCAACATATTGTGTCTAATCCTGGGACAATTACAGGTAGTATTGGGGTGATTTTGCGAGGCAATAATATAGAACGTCTTTTGGAAAGAGTAGGGGTTTCTTTTAAAGTAGTAAAATCTGGCCCATACAAAGATATATTAGCCTTCGACCGAGAAATGACAGACCAAGAGAAGCAAATTCTCCAAGATTTGATTGATAATAGTTATCAGCAGTTTGTCAACATAGTGGCTGAGGCGCGAAATTTAGCTGTAGAAACTGTCAGAAGTTTTGCAGATGGCCGAATTTTTACAGGGGAACAAGCACTAGAATTAGGTGTGGTTGACCGTTTAGGTACTGAAGAAGATGCC
>NZ_JAAHHG010000689.1 GCF_010692555.1 Okeania sp. SIO3B5
TGGAGTTGGTGGCTCTGGTTCGGGAGCTGGTGGCTCTGGTTCAGGAGCTGGTGGCTCTGGTTCGGGAGCTGGTGGCTGAGGTTCCTGTACTTCATAAGCACCGATATCTACCGTACCGTTGATAATGCGATCGAATCCCTGCCCTCGTTGGTCGAACGTTAATCCTGTTGCACCTCCGTTGTCTCCTGCATCAATAGCAATACTACCGGGGAGTAAGGCATGAGTTTCAGTGGAACCGCCGTTATTTTGTAGGGGACCCAAACCAGGATCGCCTGATAAAAATGGATTGTAATGGCCGTCTTCAATCAGGTTGTTGACGTTAGTGTCGATCAGGCTATTAGTCAGGACGGCATCGCGACCAGTGCTGTTGGCAATGATGGTATTCGTGAGGTTTGTCCTTCCATTACTAAATAAGCCACCTCCAAGTCCATCAGCGGAATTATGAGAAATGGTGGAATTAGTAATCGTTGCGATACCAGAACTACTGAAAATACCTCCACCATCCGCGCTCTTACCTGCTGTACTGTTATAAGAAATAGTAGAGTTAACAACGGTTAAATTGCCATTTTTACTGTAAACTCCGCCACCATCTGTTTTATCTAGACCAACTGCTGAATTACCTGAGACAGTTGAATTGGTAATTTCTAGATTGCCATTGCGGCTAAAAATACCGCCCCCATCAGCAGATCCGACCTCAGTAGTCATAAATGTCGAATTATTAGCGATGGTTGAGTTTGCGATTGTTGTATTACCATGGCGGTTATAAATCCCACCACCGCTACCAAAGGCAGTTCCTTCAAGAGTATTGCCAGAAATAGTAGAATTAGTAACTGTTATATCACTATGCCAACCGTAAAGTCCACCACCATCACTCAAACCACCAGTGACTTTATTACCGGAAATATTGCTATCAATAACGTTGAGCTGACCATTGCGGATGGACACACCACCACCGTCAGGATCGTCACCAAAATTATTTTTAAATTGGGGATTTCCGTCGGCTAATTGTCCCTGAACTTCATTGTTAATAATATCCGTGTTGATGATAGTTAAATTATTATTGTGGCTGTCAATTCCGCCACCATCAACTAATATATCATATTGACCCTCAATGCCGATTGAAGTATTGCCGGAGATGGTACTGTTTTGAACAGTCAGATTTTCTGAGGTGAAAATTCCACCACCACCACCTATTGGATTACCTCCAGTAATGGTCAAGCCATCTATGAACACATCAATCACATCGTCACTGCCGTTATCGATATTGAAGACCCGGAAGCCATTCTGTTGTGCATCTACTGTCAACAGATTTGCACCCAATCCATTGATGGTGAGAGAATTGGTGATGGATAATTCTCCACTGGTTAGTCCAATAGTCATTCCATTGAGAGAACTATCAAAGGTAATGGTATCAGCATCCGGCGTTGCATTTGCCATCGCAATAGCTTCCCGCAGACTGCCATTACCCGCATCCATGGTGTTGGTTACATTAAAAGTTGCCATAAAACTAGAATCTCCTGTTTATTTTGTTTAACTTTATTTGAATAGGACTTATGTAGTAGAAAGTATTTCTGTTATTGCAACTGACAGGGTTTGCGCAGCAGTCAGGAACGGAAAGCAATCTCAAACGCTACTTTTTCGTACCTCGTGCATAAGCACTGTTGAATTTAGAAACTTTTTTGGATAAAAACACCATAAATCTGATTTTGACAAGACTTAATATTAATAATAAAATCTTGCATAGCACAGCAATAGGTTAGAGATATTTATGCAAAAAAGATTTGAGTTTAGTATAATATGAACTTGATCGCTTTTCAGTAATTTTTCAGTAGCTTTACAGAATCTTCATAATACCTAAGTATTCAATTGACTAATTTTTGAGTATCTTTACAGAATCTTCATAATACCTAAGTATGTAAGCATTCAGTAGTCAGCCATCAGCTATTGCTGTTATCTCAAACTAAAAGCTTTACTAATTTGTAAGTATTCAGCGGTCAACTATCAGCTGGTGACAATAGGAGAAAACCTTCTGCCTTCTGCCTCCAGCATAGCTGCCTTCCTTCCACCAAAGTCTAATATTATGTTCGGATAAACACATACTATAAAGTCATTGCGACTGGAACGGAGTGGAAGGAAGCAATCTCAGGGGTTTGAGATATCTCTTTTATCTATATCCTAATCATAACTATTCAACCGAACATGATATAATTATTCAACCGGACATGATATTAGTTATACCGTTTCACGGAATTCAAAAGTCAAAAGTCATGCATTATGATTTGATGCGTTATATCATGTCCGGTTAAACAGTGATAAATAAATAACTACGGAGGAGTCAGGAGTCAAGAGTCAGGAGTCAGGAGGAAAGAGGGAAGAAAGAAGAAGAACTGGAGTTGAAGGAGAAAGTTTTTTTATAACTAATTATCCGGACATGATATTAGTAATTTCAGCAAATTATTCGACATCTAAAGTTTGAAACTATTTGTAACAATTGGTATTACTCCTAAAATGTTGCGCAACTGGTTTACTCACTGCTGCTACTGTAGTTTACCTTTCTGAAAAAGGCTATAAGTAAAAATGCTACAAAAAAAAGACTGAAAATCATGCCTGAGATCAAGTCCGGATAATTAGGACTCAACAATAAAGATTGAGGTTCGGGAGTTAGGATTAGTGGTTGTTGTTGCTGTACTTCATAAGCACCAATATCTACCGTACCATTGATAATGCGATCAAATCCCAGCCCCCGTTGGTCGGACGTTAATCCAGTTGCACCTCTGTTATCCCCAGCATCAATAGCAATACTATCGGAGAGTAAGGCATGAGTTTCAGTGAAACCACCGTTATTTTGTAGGGGACCCAAACCAGGATTGCCTGATAAAAATGGATTGTAATGGCCGTCTTCAATCAAATTGTTGACGTTAGTGTCGATCAGGCTATTATTTAGGACAGCATCGCGACCAGTACTGTTGGCAATAATGGTATTAGTGAGGTTTGTCCTCCCTTCACTAAATAAACCACCTCCACGTCCATCAGCAGAATTATCAGAAATGGTGGAATTGGTAATCGTTGCGATACCAGAACTACTGAAAATACCTCCACCATCAGCGCTATTACCCGCAGTACTGTTATAAGAAATAGTAGAGTTAGCAACGGTTAAATTGCCATTTTTACTGTAAATTCCGCCACCATCTGTTCGATCTAGACCAACTGCTGAATTACCTGAGACAGTTGAATTGGAAATTTCTAGATCGCCATCGCGACTAAAAATACCGCCCCCATCAGCAGACCCGAACTCAGTGGTCATTAATGCCGAATTATCAGCGATGGTTGAGTTTGCGATTGTCGTATTACCGTGGCGGTTATAAATCCCACCACCGCTACCAAAGGCAGTTCCTTCAAGAGTATTGCCAGAAATAGTAGAATTAGTAATCGTTATGTCACTATACAAACTGTTAATCCCACCACCATCACTCGTACCACCAGTGACTTTATTACCGGAAATAGTACTATCAACAACGTTGAGCTGACCATTGAAGATGGAAACTCCACCACCGTCAGGATCGTCACCAAAATTCTTTGGATGTTGGGGGTTTCCGTAGGTTAATTGTCCCTGAACTTCATTGTTAATAATATCTGTGTTGATGATAGTTAAATTACTATCGTGACTGTCAATTCCCCCACCATCAAAGAATTTTTCAAATTGGTCTTCGATACTGATTGAGGTATTGCCGAAGATGATACTGTCTTTAACAGTCAGATTTTCGGAGGTTAAAATTCCACCACCACCACCACCTATGGGATTGCCTCCAGTAATGGTTAAGCCATCTATGAACACATCGATCAGTTCGTTACTGTCATTATCAATATTGAAGACCCGAAAGCCATTCTGTTGTGCATCCACTGTCAGCAGATTTGCACCTAATCCATTGATGGTGAGAGAATCGGTGATGGATAATTCTCCACTGGTTAGTCCAATAGTCATTCCTGTGAGGGAACTATCAAAGGTAATGGTATCAGCATCTGGCATTGCATTTGCAATGGCAATAGCATCTCGCAAACTGCCATTACCTGCATCCATAGTGTTGGTTACATTAAAAGTTGTCATAAGATGAAAATCTGCTTCATAAAACTGATACAACGCGTCACAAAAAGTGATAAATTGATGTTTACTTCCTGCTTTCCTACGGAATGCTACGCAAACAACTGAGACCGTCAGCGGTTACTCATCCACAGGCATTCACGGTCAAGCCGACCGCATCTCTTAAATTAATTGAGGCATTCAAGTCTCGGTCAATTGATAGACCACATTCTGGGCAGTCATAAGTTCTGATGTTTAAAGGCATATCTTGTACATGACCACAACTAGAGCAAGTCTTAGAAGATGGAAAAAATCTGTCTACTACTACTAATTCACAGCCGTACCATTGGCACTTGTATTCAAGCTGTCTTCTAAACTCGTAAAATCACTATCTGCTAACTGATTTTCGCCAGCTA
>NZ_JAAHHG010000069.1 GCF_010692555.1 Okeania sp. SIO3B5
AAATCATCATAATTACCTGGTGTCCTAACTATAGTAGCGATTGTTATAGCTGCTGAGAAATTTGGTACAGCAATCTTGATCATTGCATCATTTTAGATGAAACAGTCCACTACTAAACTCTAACTAAACTTAAGTTATAATTTAGGGAAAATAATAGTAATTAGATGAGGATAGTATAGATTATGGCAACACTAGAAGAGGCTCTTATAATAGTTAACCAACTTTCCATTGAACAAAGAGAAATGTTATTAGAAATTGTTAAAAATCAAATGATTGAAGCTAGTCGAGAGGAAATAGCTCAAGAAGCAAAAGAAGCGATCGCCTCTTTTCATAGAGGAGAATTACAATCTCAGCCTATAGAAAATATTATCACTGAGTTACAAGCAACTTTAACAGAAAATTAATAAGAAAAATTGTTTTTACCCCAAAATTTAAACGGTCATTTCGTAAATTTGTGAATAAACATAAAACATGGTTAATAAAATTACCGATCTAAAATTACTGTATGAAGAAGATTATTTCCTGTGGTTAGAAGAAACAATCAAACTACTAAATAATCGTCAATTAGAAAACCTAGATTATGAGAACTTAATTGAGGAATTAGAAGCATTGGGTAGAAGTGAAAAAAGTGCTGTTGAAAGTTTTGTGACTTTAATTATTCAACATTTACTATTTTATCAATATTGGGAGGAAGAAAGAGCTAATAACTCTAGGCATTGGCGTGGAGAAATTTTTGCTTTTCGGACTCAATTAGAATTCAAAATCACAACAAATTTACGGAATTATTTAGCTGAACGACTTGACTATCTTTATAGTAAAGCTAGAAAAGGTGCTCAAATTAAATCAGAACTTCAATTACCAGAAATTAACCCTTATTCTCTGGAACAGATATTGGATGAAGATTGGTTACCAGAGTAATTATTTAGGTATAAAACCTATTCACTCTGACTCCTGACTCCTATTTCCTGACTCCTAACCTAAGCAGTAACCTAAATATTTGTAGCAAAGATTTATCAAACTGGTATAATGCAAATCCAAGACTACTTTAATTTTTTAGCCTCTGATGATATCCGCATCAAAGGTAGCCGTATTGGTATCGAAAGTATTCTCTATGAATACATTTATCGTGCCAAAACTCCTGAAGAGATTGCTGAACAATTTGAGACTATTACCCTGGAACAAGTCTACGCTACCATCCTCTACTATTTACAAAACAAAGAGGAAGTCAGAAGTTACTTAGCTGACTGGCTAGAGTTTTGTCGCCAACAACGGGAAGAGCAAAAACGTAATCCTTCTCCTGCACGGCAGAGGTTTCGCCAATTAAAGGCAGAAGCAGATATTCAGCAAGAGTATACTGAGTTAGAGAAGACTGTATGACGATCCAATATTTGCTTGATGAGCATATCGCCCCCCTGTACCGAACCCAAATGGTACGTCAAGCACCCGATCTTGTTGTCAGAATGATTGGCGATCCAGACGCTCCTCCCAGAGGAACTCTCGATCCAGAGATTTTAATTTGGTGTGAGACTCATAATTTCATCTTAGTGACAAATAATCGAAAATCTATGCCCAAACATTTGGCAGATCATCTTACAGAAGGTCGCCACATACCGGGCATCTTTATCATCGATCCATCCAAAAATATTGGTGAAATTCTCACAGAGTTAATTATTATTGCGGGTGCTTCTTTTCCCAATGAGTATCAAGATCGGTTTGAATACTTACCATTGAGCGAATAAAAATAACTCACCGAATTGTAGTCAACCAAAATAATCATTTTTTCTTTGCTTGACGCTTGGTTTTCCTTTCTATCAGTTTAACTCGAACTGCTTCATATCCTGGACGGGGAGGACTGGCCGCAATTTTTGCCAAGCGATCGCGATTCCGTTCTTCCCAATATGCTCGAATTTCTTCTGCCATCCTCAAAACTTCCTGATACTCTGTCTCAACTTCTACTTGATGGTTTTTAATATAAGAAAGAACACCATGGAGTTCTTCCTCAGTAAGATCGAAAGCATCGCGAATGTACTTGGGTGGATACTCAGCTTTGAGATAATCTATAATGTCATAGAGAGTAATACGAGTACCTGAAATCGTCAGACCTCTTTCAGTACGGATAATAATTGCTTCTTTGTTAGGTTGGTTTATCATATTCCTTGTTGGCGTGAAAAATTTCAGCAGTCTTGTTTCCATTGTACTTTATATTTTGTTGCAAGGAAACTGGCACCATATAGAGAATGTTAAGCTGAAATATTAAGAAGGGGTTTGGTCTCCAAACCCCTACAAAATTGTAATTTATCGACAGATTTTGCTGACAATTTTCATTTGATTATTTGCACAGATATTCTCACATCAGCACTTATTGTTTTTGTTGTTTAATTTCTGCTAAAATTTCAGGTAATCTCTCGAAATCTTCCTCTGATAACTTACGCCCTGGTTTAGATTTTAGACGGTCAGCTAACGCATAAAACGCCTCGGTATCGTCTCGATGAGCTAATACATAAGCTCGTAATTCTGATTCATTCATAGTTTGAAAATTAGGATGATTCATAGAATTTTTACCTCTCCATTTCTGTCAATTAAAACTTGGATATCTTCACCTGCAAGAATGAAAATATCATTGCTTCTTTCATCTAGTCTAACTAGAGAAATTGGTAAATACATCTGTGTAATTCTTTGACAAATAATAAAACATTTAACCGCTTGTTTCTCTGTGGGCATTTTCACACTTCATACTGTTCTACTAAACTTACCCATAATAGTAGAAGTAAGGAAGAAGAGGTAAATATTTAAAAAAAGGCAAAACATGGGAGTGGGACAACTAGGAAGTCGCCCCATGTTAATACCCCAGGGAAACCTTTATCCACGAACAGCGCGGATTACTTTTGCTGCCGAGTGGGCGATCGCGCAAATAACTATGGAAGTACCAATGGCACTACCAACTATCAAACCAACTTCTTGATTTTCCATTGCCAAGTCGGTAAGTTTATCTATTAAATTAGGTCTAACTTCCTGGACTTCAATACAAGTTGTTTGTGTTTGCTTTTCTGGAAAGTTATTTTCCATGATTATTCTCCAGTATTAAAGGTCAAGCTACTTAATTTTCACTTTAACTAATACTGAAGAAAAAAAGTGGTCCAACTTTGCCTCACTTTTAGGTAAGAGTTAGTGAGGCAAAATTGGGAATATTGAACTGATTTTGCCGAATAACCTTTAAACATTTAGCACTCGACTCTGGATAAGTAGTAGTAGTAGCTTAACCAAAGACTGGAGTCATGGGAATAGAGTTGCTTCTTGTAGCATTTACGGTAAAAAATTAATGATTACATCAAAAAACTACAACTTAATGATTACATAAAAACAACTACAACAAATTGCGTAGATTTATCTTTATTATCTCCTGATATATTGAAGATTGCAATGTCAAAAATGTGTTAATTTTGGTTGATTTTTCCCAATAACCTTTAAACATTTAGCACTCGACTCTGGATAAGTAGTAGTAGCTTAACCAAAAGACTGGAGTCATGGGAATAGAGTTGCTTCTTTTAGCATTTACGGTAAAAAATTAATGATTACATCAAAAAACTACAACTTAATGATTACATAAAAACAACTACAACAAATTGCGTAGATTTATCTTTATTATCTCCTGATATATTGAAGATTGCAATGTCAAAAATATGTTAATTTTGGTTGATTTTTCCCAATCACCATGATACTTTTATAAACTAATAATGACCGATGCAGTGCTTAGTTAAGTATGCTAAAAGAAAAAGGTAGTAGTAGTAGTTTGAAACCAAAATAAAAACGTAATTTCATGGGACGAGAAACAAGTTCAATAAAGCTTAACAAAAAAGGTATGATAGTGATTAATATAGCCAGAAAGAAAAAAGGTTGGAATAAAACAGAGCTGAAGTGGTGCTGGGAAGCAGAAGTCTCCGAATCAACCTTGAAACGTTTTATGAATGGCAGACCTATTTCGCCTAAAAATTTTCAAAACCTATGTGAAGTTGTAGGAATAAAAGAATGGCACTCCCTCGTTGATTGGGAAAATAGTGACAGTACCACCGTTGCTCAATTTTCTGAAGAACTTCTCGTCACTTCCCTTACCGAAAAAAAACCACAATCTAAAGGAGGAATAGCTGTAACTGGCGTTTTCACTTCAGAAAAAAAGTTGGAAGTGGAAATGGCACTGGAGCGTTTACGGGAGCTTTTAATGGAATGCAAAATTGTAGTTAAATCTCCACAGGAACCTGAGTCCAACTATGGATGTTCCGTGTATGGTCTTTTTAGTCTAGATCAACAGTTAGAAATTGAAGTAGCATTGGAGCATCTGAGGGTACTTTTGCTTACCTGCACAATTACATTGCACAACAGAAATACCCCTGAAACCTCCAACAATCAAATATAGAATTCATAGTTCTTGAAATTGTATTCTATATTTATGAAAACTGTTATTAATTACGATGGAATACCAAGAAGGGGTTTGGTCTCTAAACCCCCTACGAATACGATTAATTTTTTGCTGATTTATTTGATTTAACATTGATTAAACTATTCAGAATTCCAAACCAAAAAGGCGCTCCCTGAGAAATCGCAATAATACTTAAAATCCATCCTGTAACTACTTTTATAACATTAGAAAAATTCAAGGGTCTGAACTGTTCCTTTAGTGGTGCTGAAAGGTTCCATCCAACGGGCAAATTATCAATTCCATCTACAGCATCTAGAATACTTGAAATACAAGTTTGAACTTCAGTATCATTATTGACTTCCGAACATGAATTTGATTGAGAATTTGAAACTACTACTTCCGTTACTCTATTACTTATGGTTGAGGTAATTTCGCTTTTTGATAATTTGTTGATAATATTCACTGTGTCAATATTGAACATCAAAACAACTATTACAGATAATATAATGGAAATATATTTCGATTTTCTAAGGTAATTTTCTTGAGCATATTCTATTGCTCTATTAAACCAAGACTCAAGTTCTTGCTCTAAATATTGAAGCTGCTCTCCTTTGTCTTGAAATTTATTGATCGCTCTTTGTGCAATTGCAGAAAGGTCTCGTTTCATTTTGTCAGAAAAATGACAATCACTGCTATTAATATCTTCAACAATTTTCTCCAATCCATACTCACTGTAGAAATTTCTATTTTTATATTTTAATTCTATTGCCACTAGCTCGATCAAATCAGTAACAAACTGTTTAGCAGATATTTGTTCTATTCCCCCAGATTTTGGTGCTTTCTTTTGGTTTGATGATAGAGATAGATCGAGAGGCTGTAAATATTTTTGATAAAATTTTTCTGTATAAGATTCCCCTTGTTGTGGTTCCTCTCCTAACAAACGATAAATAGTTTCTTTTAAGTTCTTAGCTTTTAAGTTAAAGAATAAAACAATTTTTTCTTGAATTGCATAAGTGAAAAAACTAGCAGCTAAATAAATAAAAGCGAGGGCAATTGCGATGGTGATGATAGTAGATAAACTCATAATTATCTTTAGTTTTAGACTGTAATATTTGAACTGGTTTTTACAATAATTGAAAAGTGGCGTTGGTGAATTTAGCTATGATTTTCGTGCTTAGGGAATAGTTCATTAATGGATAATGGATAATGGATAATTGATAATTGATAATTACCTCTGGTTAAAACCGAGAGAATTGAATATCAGGAAATATCCTAGCACTTTTTTTTCCCTTAAAAGGGGAGGCTTTAAACCTGAATTATTTAATTATTAATTATTAATTATTCGGTAACAGGTAAGGAAGTTGCATGAAACGTCCCTACAGATTATTTGGCGTTGCACAGTGACGAATGATTTGAGATTTTTGATGAAAGAGATTTTGGATTTGATAATTGCTAGAACGATTAATATTAGGTTTTTTTTAGTCAAAGTCGAACACCTATTTTTGGCAGTATCATTCCATAATGTGCAACCTCGATTATTTTGTTTACCGAAAAATTGTGGGTATGCGCCTCCCTTTTTAAAGGGATAAAAAAAGAGACTATTCCTTATATCAAGCCTCTTGCATTCGGTGCGGAATGCTGCGCAAACAGCTAGAGGTACTGATAACTGATAACTGATAACTGATAACTGAAATGAAGGGTTGTTCGAGACCTTATTGCTAAGAGTAACTCAGTTTTCTTTCTGAAATGGTTCGCCATTTTAAAGTTCTAGATTTAGATGCTATTGTTGGTCGCTCTAATTTTAAGTTTCTGGAAGAAGTTTTGAGAATTCCTAATTGTGAAAGAATCCACTGCACTGATTTTTCTCCTTCCCAGTAATCACTATGATCGTAGTTTTCCATATCTTTGGTATTAGACCAAACTCCCATCTTGGGGTTTCCTGTGAAACCTACAGCCCGATCGAATCCTTCTCCTGATAATTTTTGACCGATGGGAAAAGTATATTTTAAAACCAAATCTTTTTTTGAGTATAAGATACGATATTTCTCTGTAGAAGAAATACTAGGATTTAATTGCTGACCTGGTTGTACCATGGACAGTGGAACAGCAGCAGCCATTAAAAAAACTTCCAATTTAAAGTTAGTTTTTAAGGTCTTTTTTAAAGCTTCAAGTAATAAACGACACCCTAAAGAATGTCCTATTAATATAATACGAGGTTGCTTATTACTTGTCGGAAAATTTAATTTGTTCAAATATTCAGCAAGCTTTTCCCCACAATTTTTAGCCACATCTACTGTTTTATAATAAGAGACTATACTTTCAATTTTATTCGGTTTATCGGAAGGCCAAATCAACCAATAGATTGCTTTGTTTAATGTTGATAATTGATTAGAGTATTGATGAAAATTTTTTTGAAATTTTTCGTATGCTTCTTCCGCTCCTTCTTGTGCAACATTATATCCATGAGTTAGAATAATTATGTCACTAGAAGTTATGGTAGTTTTACCATGAACTTCTTCTCTAACTTCATATTTATGTTCATTTTTTCTGAGGCTTATTATTTGATCTTTACTTTTCTGATTGTTATCTTTGAGCATTTTCAGATATTGTTAATATTTAATATATACTAATATGATTTTAGTTGTGATATAGCAATCCTATGTTATTTGTATCAAAAATCTTACTACATTTTTAGGGAACAGGGAACAGGGAACAGGGAACAGGTAAGAGTTTTAGTTTTTTTATTTACTTTTTGATTACCCGCAACCTATTTAGGATTGCTATATATTGGAGACTGTTGTTTTAGGGAATAGGGAATAGGGAATACATAAGAATAAGATAACTGCTATATTCTATACTTCAAAGGAACACTTCAATTCTCACATCTGATTCCTGATTGCTATATACTTATCTTGAAATTATTTCTATCTTTTACCAAGTATATTGAGTAAGAAATTACGAATTGTCGGAGCTAAAAATCCTGATATCAGACAAAAAGAAAAAATCAGTATTAATTCATCATAATCCTGAATATTATCCCCAATCAAAAAGTTAGTGGGTACTGTTAATAACCTATCTAAAAGTATAAAACTGATCAGTATTGAAAAAAAATAGTCTACTTTGAGCCACCACTTAGCTAGAGTAATTTGAAGATCGTCAAGGCTTCTATCTGCGCTATTCAATAGCTGTTCCTCTATCATAGCTAAATTGTTTTGTTCCTCATTCGATAAGTCTTGAGCATTTTTACTTTTTAATTTTTCTAAATTTTCTGGATGTACATCGCGAGCAAATATATCTAATAAAGCACCCTCTCCGGAATCAACTTGATTCCGTAAAGCATTAGTAATCTGACCACATAGCTGTTGATAGGGAAGAGAATAAATATTCGATCCATTACCCATCCCTACCGAACGTTGAAAAGCAGTCATCTTATCTTTAACAGGAGTAATATTTCTCCCGTTCATCCATTGTCTAATAATTAATCTTTGTAGATATGAACGAATTAATAAATTGTAAATAGCTTCTGTTATGATAGCTGTGAGAATTGACTGCATCAGAATAGTGCTAGCAACATACCATGTTGTATGATGCAATTGCTGTACACAAGCTTGGTATTCGCCTATATTTTTTATTTCTTCAGGGCATACTATATCACTCATTGACTTAGAGCTAATTCTTAATAATTTTACTTCTGATGATTTTAACTTATAAAACTATATTCAATTAGTTAGTTTAACTATATTGTTACATTTCTTAAAAAAACTGTGAGTGGGGTCAGGATAAGTTAAAAATTTAATTATACACTTATTTTGAAAATGAAACTGTCCTGCCTCTCGGAGTAGGAGATAGCTTGAATAAGAGGTCTTCATTTGCCTAAACTTACCCACAAAATCAATCTAGACCTGCTAATAAGTTGGGTAGAAAAAAAGCGAAGTTTATCTATTAAGAATAGACCCAACAAAAAGCGCTTTGTCTATTGAGTTGGGCTATCGCTATTCCAGTAATTAAGCATTAACAGAAGTTAATTGCTCTTGTCGATATTTTATCTCCAAATAAACCAACAAAGTCAGTAGAGACAACAGTAGTGGACTGTTTCATCTAAAGTAGTGCATTAGAATTGTCATTGCGAACGACAGTGAAGCAATCTCTAGTGGATTTCCTATTGCATCATTTAAGATGAAAAAGTCCAGTAGGGTGTGTTAGCGAAGCGTAACTGAGCGGAAATTAATATTGTAGATGGTGCGTTACATTTGATTAACGCACCCTACAAAAGCTTTTAACTTTTAACTTCCACAAGTAACTGAGCGAAAATTAATATTTTAGTGGTGCGTTACATTTCATTAACGCACCCTACTGGACTGTTTCATCTAAAGTAGTGCATTAGGGAGATGGGGAGATGGGGAGATGGGGAGATGGGGAGATGGGGAGATGGGGAGATGGGGAGAAAGATTATTGTTGGGTTTATCCGTAGGATAAGCTGCGAAGATCGTCCCGATACCAAACCTACATCTATTGCAACATTTAAGATGAAACAGTCCACTACAAAAGCTTTTAACTTTTAACTTTTAACTTCCACAAGTAACTGAGCGAAAACTAACATTGTACATGGTGCGTTACATTTCATTAACGCACCCTACAAAAACTTCTAACTTTTGACTTTTGACTTTTGACTTTTGAATTCTAATAGTCGATATTGCACTTCCAAATAAACCAACAAAGCATTAATATCTGCCGGGTTTACCCCCCCTATTCGAGACGCCTGCCCAATAGTTAAAGGCTGAACTTTCGATAATTTTTCCCGCGCCTCCAACGACAAAGTAGAAATAGCAAAATAATCTAAATTAGCAGGTAATTTTCGATTTTCTTGCCGACTAATTTGGTCGATTTGATTTTGTTGTCTTTGCAAATAACCGGAATATTTAATATCAATTTCCGCTCCCTCTTTTTCAACTAATTTCAAATCTAAATTCCCCAAATTATACCTTTCCAAATCCACATAATGGAAACCAGGTCGGCGCAAAAGTTCAGCCAAAGTAATCGAACCTTTAATTTTTGTCTGAGTATCAGCAACAATATTAATAGCAACCTCTTCTAACTCTTTAATTCGAGTTGAATTTAACCGAGCTTTTTCAGCAGTAATATTAGCTTGCTTACTCTCAAATAACTCCCACCGACGGTCATCAATTAAACCAATTTCTCGACCAAAAGGAGTTAGTCTTTGGTCAGCATTATCAGACCGTAAAATCAACCGATATTCCGAACGACTCGTTAACATTCGATAGGGTTCGCGCAAATCTTTTGTACATAGATCGTCAATCAAAGTACCAATATAACTTTGTTCCCTGGGGAAAATAATCATCTCTTGATTCTTAACAAATTTAACCGCATTTATTCCCGCTACAAGACCCTGAGCTGCTGCCTCTTCATATCCAGTGGTACCATTAATTTGACCAGCACAAAATAACCCCTCAATTTTCTTAGTCATCAACGTCGGATAACATTGAGTTGCAGGCAAATAATCATATTCCACCGCATAAGCAGGTCGTAACATCACACAATTTTCCA
Source organism: Okeania sp. SIO3B5 (assembly GCF_010692555.1). GTDB lineage: Bacteria > Cyanobacteriota > Cyanobacteriia > Cyanobacteriales > Microcoleaceae > Okeania. Next base: position 9,980 of record NZ_JAAHHG010000069.1, read on the forward strand.
AACCAGGCAAACTCCGCAACATTTGTAATTGCAATTTCTCAGGCAAACCAGTAGAAAACCCCTGAATATAAAGTTCCGGAATATCACGACCTTCCGGTTCAATAAATATTTGATGACTACTCTTATCAGCAAAGCGAACAATTTTATCCTCAATACTCGGACAATAACGGGGACCTTTCGCATCCACCCACCCACCATAAACAGGAGACAAGTGCAAATTATCGCGAATCAGTTTGTGAGTTTCTTCAGTAGTGCGCGTCAGATAACAACACATCTGTTCCCGTTCCACCCAAACTTCCGGATCGAAACTAAACCAACGCACTTTTTCATCCCCTGGTTGCGGTTCCAGATCGGTGTAGTCAACAGAACGTTTGTCAACTCTGGCGGGAGTACCTGTTTTCAGTCGTCCGGTTTCAAAGCCAAGTTTATTGAGGGTTTCGGTGAGACCGATGGCAGGAAATTCACCCGCGCGACCTGCTGGCATTGATTTGTTGCCTACCCAAATAACTCCCCCCAGGAATGTTCCGGTGGTGAGGATGACAGCTTTACATTTGAAAGCGACGCCGAAGTAGGTTTCCACTCCGATAATTTCGTCATTGTCTCCCAGAATTAAATCTGTCACCATGCTTTCCCGGACTCGGAGGTTTTCTTGGTTTTCGACAATATTACGCATAACGGCAGCGTATTCCCGTTTGTCAGTTTGAGCGCGTAATGCCCAAACAGCAGGGCCACGAGATGAGTTGAGGATGCGTTTTTGGAGATAGGTGCGATCGCTCATTTTGCCAATTTCTCCACCCAAAGCATCCACCTCGTGGGTAAGTTGAGATTTGGCAGGTCCCCCAACAGCAGGGTTACATGGTTGCCAAGCTATTTTGTCGAGGTTGAGGGTGAGTAGGAGGGTGCGGCAACCGAGGCGTGCAGTTGCGAGAGCAGCTTCACACCCGGAGTGGCCTGCGCCTACTACGATGATGTCGTATTCGTCTTGGAAATCGAAAGTTTTGGTCATTTCAGTTATCAGTTATCAGTTATCAGTTATCAGTACCGACTCCTAAAGTCGGAAGTTTGAAAACCGGAATTTTCTTTTTCATCCCCCAGAAAGGAGAGACTTGAGACCTAATTTTTTGGTCATGGTAAATGTCTGAGTTATAGCTAAGAAAGAATTAGTTAGGACATAGACTGATGATAAATCTTAGACAGCGGAAATGTTTTTCCAACTGTCCCCCTGTTCCCTATTCCCTATTCCCTGCTATAGAAAGACATATAAATGATTGTAGCGACTAAATCAAATTTTTAATTTTTGCAGACTATAGTCTGAAGACTAAATTACTAGAGAATCTTAAGATAATCTTCAAATATATTTTCAGCTCAAAGTGAGTTTAGCAGAAGCATTTGGAAGGGTTTTGAAGCAAAAACGGGAAGCTTTAAAGTTAAGTCAAGAAGAGCTTGGGTTTGAAGCTGGTTTACCATTTTTTGGGTTTAAAGCCTCGCCCATAAGCGGGCGACTTTCCATATTATGACTTTCTATGTTATGATGAGATTGGTTTAAAAACCCGCCTTGTCTCATAAATACTGTAGAAAAGAAGATTAGGTCGAAACTCCTTCAGTTGAGAGCAGAACAAGGGAAGCTTTCAGGTCAATGAGCAGTTCAAACTTGAGGGCACAAATAAACACCCATAAGAATTTTTAATAAGTCGCGGGAGGGCATTCCGAGACTTTAAATGGATGTGGAGGCAAGCGTAAGACTACTGTCAAAGTAGCAGCAGCCGGTGAAACGTCAACCCGCCGAGGAGCTACGGCTCGGTAGGAATCCCCGCGCCTTTAGGCCGGGGAGGATGTCAAACCGGACTTATATTAGTCTTTTGGAGCGTGGTTTAAAGTCACCAACTTTAGATGTAATTTTTCGATTATCGACTGCTTTAAATATTCTTCCTTCTCAGTTTATTGCAGAAGTTGAACAGTTAATAAATACTACTTCAAGCTAGTAAAAAAAGAATGAAAATTCAGAAAATGGAAACTCTATTAACTTCCCCAGAATTTGAGACTAATAGTATCTATTTACAAGCTCGTCACAATGTTGAAGAAGCAATAAAAAAAGTTGAATGGCCTGAAGGAAGTGGAAAATTTACTATCTATCCAGAAAGTGTTCAACAATTAATAATTAATAATTAATAATTAATAATTACCTCTCCTTGAAAGCGGATAGGATTGACTAATCATGAAAATTTTTTCTTGTTTCTCCTTTAAAGGATAGGCTTTAAACCTTAATTATTCGGTAAAAAAAGAGGAGAAGGAAACGGTGTTAAACCAATAAAAGTAAAATTTATCGAGTATTTACAAGCTAAAGGTTGGAGAAAAGAAGCGTCTATAAGCGATAACTTAGGAAATGTAGATGCTGTGTTTAATAGAGCAGGTAAAGTAATAGCTGTGGAATGGGAAACAGGAAATATTTCCTCAAGTCATCGCTCTATTAATAAAATGGCATTTGCTATTCAAAGACAAGATATTTTAGCTGGGTTTTTAATAGTTCCTTGTCGGACTTTAGCAAAATATCTGACTGATAGAATTGGTAATTTTGAAGAACTAGAACCCTACTTTGATTTTTGGCGAAACTGTACGGTTTGCTATCCAGGTATTTTGAGCATTATTGGCATAGAATATGATGATACAAGTTATGATGTACCTAGAATTCCTAAAGGTACATCTGGAAGAGCAAAAAATTAACTTTCAACATAATCATTATTTTGATGATAATGTAAATTCCCCTCAGTTAACCTTTCAATAATTACATCACAATTTTGTATTTCTACACCAATCCAATTCCGACTATTTGCTTCACAAACTGCATAAGTTGTACCACTCCCGCCAAATGGATCGATAATTAAATCTCCTGGTAAACTAGACATTTGAATAACTCGATCTAACAACTTTGTTGATAGTTGATTAGTCTTTCGTTTTTTACTTTTAAATTTCCAATGACGTACAGGGGGAATATCATTCCAAACATCGGTTAAATTAACACCCAAGGGATTCATTGCCTGACGATGACCACCATAGTCTTTGATTTCTTTGCCACAATGACGACAAGTTTCTATAGGAGTCCTGATTTTTCTAAATACTTTTGGTTTACCTTTAGAATAATATAAAAGGCTGTAGTGACTGGGGTAAAGTCTACCAGTTATTGGCATACTAACTTTTAAATTAATTGTTATCCAATGACGAAAACTTAAACCACAATTTATCAGATGAGAGCCTAATAATATATTCCATTTAGGTAAATTATAAATAAACAAACTACCACCAGGTTTGAGGATTCGACAACATTCATTTATCCAAGCAAAACACCAATTCAAATATTCACTATCTGCTAGAGAGTCATTAGATTTATTGCCATAATTTTTCCCTAAATTAAAAGGAGGATCAGCAAAAATTACATCAGCAATTTCATCTTTGATATTAGGTAAAATTTTCAGGCAGTTTGCCTCAAATAAAATACCTTGAGTTGAACTAAAACATGGTTCAATTTTTTGGGCATCCTCAAAGCATTTTTCCCAAGAAAATTTACTTAAATTATTAAAGTTTAAAGAAAGTTGTTTTGCCATTTTACAATATAAAAGTAGGGGTAGGTTGAGAACCTACCCCCTAGATAAATTTAATGCTTTGACAGGCGCACAGTATTTCAACAATGCCATTACTCCCCGTGCAGTTCGGGGTACCTCATCTATTTATTTATTGTAATGCACAATAAAATAATTCAGTATATATTAAAAAAAATAATACTTAATCTATAAAGTGTTTATCTTGCTTATCATGGTAAATGTATGAATATGAAGTTGCGATCGCTAACTCTTGAACAAAATTTTCATACCAAAAAATTAAGGCGATCGCTCTATTAAAACTCAACAACAGAAGTTAATTTAGATGAGAAATTAATAACTACTAATGTGCGATTTATCTGACATTATATGAAGTTCCAGAAGATTCAATTTTAGAAACTGAACAGTTAGGAACTAAGGATAAATTTTGGTATTGCCAGGATGAACTTAACTATTTATACAAAAAAGCTAGACCTAATACTGGGGAAGCTTGGGCAGAAAAAATAGCATCAGAATTATGTGAATTACTAAAGCTACCTCATGCACATTATGAACTAGCAATTTGGAAAGGTAATTTAGGCACAATTTCTCCTTCCTTTGTACCAGAAAATAAGACTCTCATACTTGGTAATAAAATTTTAGTAAAAATAGACGAAAGTTATCCCGAATTTAATAATTATAAAGTTTCCGAACATACTCTTGATATTGTAGTTGAGGCGATCGCCTATAATTCTATCAATTTACCTTTAAACTGGAAACCTCCTGAAGGTATTGAAACAGCAATAGAAACTTTTGTTGGTTACTTATTATTAGATGCTTGGATAGGTAACACTGATAGACATCACGAAAATTGGGGATTTATTATGAATGATTCAGTAAGTTTAGCACCAACATTCGACCACGCATCTAGTCTCGGTAGAGAGTTACTAGACTCCGAAAAACAGAAGAAAATCAATAATCAAGTTGTCAAAAATTATGCAGCTAAATCCAGGTCAGCAATGTATGATAAAATAGGAGATAAAAAAGCCATGTTAACACTAGATTTATTTGAAAAAGCAGCACAAGAATATCCCAAAGCTGGTCTAATTTGGCTCCAAAATTTAGCCAATATCTCAGAAGAGGATACTTTGTCTTTATTTGAACGTATACCTAAAAATTGTATCTCGGAAATTTCTATTGAATTTGCTCAATAAATTCTGACAATTAATCAAAATAGACTTTTACAAATAAGAGAGAATTTGCTATGAAAAAATTATTTTTAGCTTGGGAAGACCCCATTACTCGTGCTTGGTTTCCTGTAGGTTCTTTAACTTATAAAAACAATTGGTATGAATTTATTTACCTTAGAGGTGCAGAAGAAGCTAAAAAAATTGGTTTTTCTGGTATTTGGTCTTTGAATGACTTTGACAAAGTTTATCGCTCTCAGGAATTATTGCCTGTATTTTCTCATAGAATTATGAAGAAAACGCGACCAGATTATCCAGATTTTATTAGCTGGCAAAATCTCTCTGAAACAGAAGATGATCCTATGGTTTTATTGTCTCGTAGCGGAGGTAAAAAAGTAACAGATAATTATGAAGTTTTTCCTTATCCAGAACAAGATAAAAATGGTGCTTATCATCTATATTTCTTTACTCATGGTTTCCGATATATGGCATCTGAAACTATTGACAGAATCAAAAAATTAGAGGTAGGAGAAACTTTGTATTTAATGCACGATTCGCAAAACGATTTTGACTCAAATGCTTTAATGCTACGCACCAAAGATTTTTACCTTTTAGGTTTTTGCCCTCGATATTTATTAAATGATGTTTTTCCCCTACTAAAAAAGTATCCTGATGCAGTTAAAGTAACATTAGAACGGGTAAATCTACCACCAGCGCCATTACAAATGAGATTGCTTTGTCATTTAATAGTCAAACATGATGATTTTCAACCTTTTTCTAGCGAAATGTATGAATCTTTAGCTGTACCAATTTTTCGTTAAATTTAAGTATCAAGTGAGGGCGAATGCCATTCGCCCATACATATCGGGTTTTCAAGGAGAAGCGTGCGTAAGTCCTGGAAATGATATTTATTTCTTTTTCTCTAACTTACACTGCCATGACCGATATAAACCTAAACCACTAAAAACAAATAAACTCAGCACTCCCGTTGGTTCATAAACTGGAACAGTTGCCAGTCCTCCATACTCAATATAATAACCTGATACCTGCCAATCATCATTGCTAGCTAAATCATTCCAAAAACCAGTGAAGCTAATTTGAGCAAAATCTTCACCATCATCAGTGTTGGGAGTATTATTAGGCTCTAATATAGACCAATTTGCATAACTATTATTAACAACTGAACCTTGAGGTACAGCACTACCTTGCCAAAACTGCATTCCTGCTTCTGGGCCTGTCACCCATTTCCATACTCCCTCTTCGCTAGCATCACTTGCACCGATCCATCCTTCACTAACTTGATCTAAATCATTAGTAGCAATAGAATTAACAAAATCACTTTCTGCTGCTGAAGTGATGGTTACTAGATAACCTTGAAAACCATTAAAGTATTTATTTTCTGCTGCAATTTTTGCTTCTTGCCAAGTCAACCTTTCTGGGACAGATACATATTCATAATAATGTCCTGTATCTGAAAAAAAAAGAGCTGCTGAAGCTGTTTTGCTAATTCCTAAGCTGATTAAAATTGCACCAATAGTAGCAAAAGATAATTTTTTGATCATGGTATTTATAACTAATCTACAAAAATAAGTAGGTGGCCATAAATAAACGTTAAAACGAAAAATCAGAAAATGAAGTCATAAAGCAATCCTTATCAGGTTTTCACTGTTCTGAATCTTCATCACTATATGGATAATTAAACCTACCTACTTAATCATTACATTTTTATTTAATGATTGTAAGTAACTTTACGAATGTTTCATAAAAATGTTAAACTTGTAAGTAATTTGGCATAAATCAACCAAACTATGAAAATATAAGTAAATACTAATAATATAGTAGTGCATCAAGAAAGTGTGGGGATGTTAACGAAGTCAGAAGTCAGAAGTTATTTTTAGAACTGGGATTCGAGCTTCGCTCCAAAAATATTTAGCCTTAAAAGGTGGGGTTTTAGACCCATATTATTTTGATAAGATGAATATAGTCCCTAAATCATGGAAATAATTAGGGCTTGCGCTCATAAAACTGAAAGTCAGGATAGCTAAGGCTTAAGAGTTTTTTATATTCAATTTATCTCCTAGTTTATGGCTCTTATTTGCCTCAAAACACTGAATTTTTCTGCTGAAACTCAAGAAAATTTCTTCACATAAAATGGCTGAAACCGTTCCCTGCTCCCCACACATCGACCCGTCACCGCGTCACCGCGTCCCCGTGTCCTACCCCCACAACTAATTTTTCAGCAGACCCTAATTATGGGATGTCCTCTATGTGGTCATCACAAACCCTCTACCTTCTTTATTCAACTATTCCTGAGCAACCTCATCCTCTGAACTTTTCGGAAAATTTCCCTGCTGATAAGCAGTAATTTGCTCGTCACTCAACAGATCCATAAAATCTGCTAACTCACTATAAGTAACACATCGAACTTCTGGTAAACCACAGACAGACTCAGCAAACCGAAACATTGCTCTCCAGTAAGCGCCGTTATTCCAAGCTGAAAAATGATGCCCAATATCTATAGGAGCGCGGTTGCCATTGTAGTTCTTCTGGAAATATTTTATGTAAGTTTTCAGAGTATCCTCCTCATAACGTTTCGCATTGCGAGGGTTTGGTTTTGCCTTGGAATGCAAATAATAAAAATTGTAATCCATTGATAGAACATTTTTTCCACGAGAGTTAGTCAGACTAGCTAACGGAAAGTTCCAAATACCATTTTCCTTTCGCGGCCAATAGTTAGATAATGCTACTTTGCTGGTGTCATAACGGAAACCATTTTTCGCTAACACTTTATACAAACCAGGACTTCGAGCTAATAGTGGTGCGCGAAAACCTTCGATGGCAGTGCGATCGAATACTAGGGAACCTGGAAATTCATTAATTTTATGCGCTCCCAAGAAAAATTGCTCGAAATATTTAAACTCTTCGCTCCAGTCTTTCTCACTCCATTTGCTACCATCAAAATGACCAACTGCATGAGACCCGATCTCGTGACCTTCTTGATAAGCGAGGTTAACCTGTTCGAGTCTGAGAGCAATATCTTCCGCTGTATCACCCCAACCAATATCCGACCTACCTTTTCCTTTCCCACCGGGAGCATCGTAAAGTTTTCGTTTGTCTTTGCTGACAAAATATACTGCACTGACAAAATAAGTGAACCGCAGGTTAATACCTTTTTTCTCCATTTCTTGGGCAAAGTTGCGCGATCTTTTCCAAGCGTCTAGGGATCTGGAACCATCAAATGCTAACATCACAAATTGGGGCGGTTTATCTATTTTGCTCACGATACCTTCATCTTGCATCAGTTTGTAGAGGAAACGTGCATTCCAAAGGTTCAACTGACAGCTATTTCCACCGTTAGCTTTGACACAAGCAGAAATTAATTCTTGAGGAAAAGGACCCATGACTTGGTTATTTTCGACGCAATAACCGATAATTTTGTTGAGGGTAGCTCCCTCCGGACATCTTCTGTTTCCGTATGCTTGGAGAAATAATTTTTCTGACCATTGGTTACTGTTGCAACTGCCCCCACCTCCCCATTCTCGACATTTTTTAATCATTGTTGGAGTAAATGGTCCCAGAGCGTATTCGCCGTTAGTATAGAAGTATCCACCTTTGTCGTTAATGGGCTTTTTTTCAAATTTTAATGTCTCTAATTTAGAATTGTTAGTGGGTGTAGGGTTGTCGGAAATATTTGATGTGTTGCTACAGGCAGATATTAAGATTAAAATACTGTAGATAAAAAGGCTATGGTATGATTTTTGTTTTTTTAGCACTTTAATATTTTTCACTCCTCTAATGTAAGCAATTCAGCGGTCAGCTAGCCTCCTATCGGAGGAACTACGTTATCAGCTATCAGCTTTATAGAATTAAAAGTATGAGTAATAGTTCCCCTACTTATTCTTCCTACCAAATTTCCAATCTTCTCCACCTGCTAATAAAGTCAAATTATCGCTAATAACAGCTAACAAATCTTTAGCAGAATAACTGTAAGTTAAGGCTAAAAAACTCTTAGCAGTTGTGATTATAGAATTTTTATCCACCATTTCCTCCAGTTGAAACGGACTGTAAGCACCATTTTTAACCTCCACGCTAGCATCACCAATAGCAAGTTCTATAGCATTTTCTAACATTTCGTCCCATTCATCTTCTTTGATGTAATAAGAAATTTTATTTTCCTTTAAATTTAAGCTTTTAATTTTTCTAATTGAAGCCCGAATTGATGCTGCCCAGGAATTAGTTAATCGCCCTTCTACCTGATTTTTGATTAAGTGAATTAATACCACAGTTAAATAAGAATCTATCTTGAAAAGGGTGTCTTTTTTACTCATGGCATCCAGTTCGTCAATAATTGCTAAGGCATCGTGATTTCTGCCTTCCATTATGCAAGTTCTTAAGTCAATTAACTCTTGAGTTGTCATTAGTTTTTTCTCCTGAAATTAACAATTACAGCGCTTCCTTACTGTTATAAGGTACACCCTCGCGGGCAAGATGCCCGCACTATAATATTTTCACCATTTACCTTGTACATCATTTGCCCGAAATATGCTGTAACAATTAAAAATACTACTTATTTCTCTTACCAAACTTCCAATCTTCCCCACCGGGTAATAATGCCAAATTATCGTCAATAATTGCGGCTATAATCTCCGGTTGATGTGCGTAAATTAAGGACAATAAACTCAAAGCATTTTCGGTAACTTGAGTTGTTTCTACCATTTCTTTTAGTTGAAACGGACTGCAATTACCATCTAGTGCTTCCACGCTTGCATCTCGAATAGCTGCTTCTATAACTTGCGCGATCGCCTTTCTCCATTCATCTTCTTTGATGTAATAAGAGGTTTTATTTGGCCTCAAATTCAAGACTTGAACTTTTATAATTGAAGCTCGAATTGATGCTGCCCAGGAATTAGTTAAACGTCCTTCTACCTGATTTTTAATTAAGTGAATTAATACCACAGTTAAATAAGAATCTATCTTGATAAGTATGTCTTTTTTACTCATGGCATCTAGTTCGTCAATAATTGCTAAGGCATCGCGATTTCTACCTTCCATAATGCAAGTCCTTAAGTCGATTAATTCTTGAGTCGTCATTAGTTATTTTTCTCCTGAAATTAACAATTAAAAATGCTATTTATTTATACTACCAAATTTCCAATCTTCCCCACCTGGTAATAAAGTCAAATTATCGTCAATAACAGCTAACAAATCTTTAGTAGAATAAGCATAAGTTAAGGCTAAAAAACTATTAGCAGTTGTGATTACAGAATTTTTATCTACCATTTCCTCCAGTTGAAACGGACTGTAAACGCCATTTTCAACCTCCACGCTGGCATCGCCAATAGCACACTCGATCGCCACTTCTAGCATCTCATCCCATTCATTTTCTTTGATGTAATAAGAGGTATTATTTGGCTGCAAATTAAAGTCTTAAATTTCAAGAGTTGCATTGTGGATGAATACTGCCCAGGAATTAGTTAAACGTATTTCCACCTGATTTTTAATTAAGTGAGTTAACATCACAATTAAATAGGATTTGATTTTTCTGATGATGTCTTTTTTACTCATGGCATCCAGTTCGTCAATAAGTGCCAAAGTATCCCTGGTTCGTCCTTGGAGAATGCAGGTTCTTAAATCAATTAATTCTTGAGTTGTCATCAGTTATTTTCCTATAAATTAATCCTATGGTATATTGTATTTTATCCCGTTTTTCTACAAATACAACCCTGTTTTTTCCAGACTTAACTTAAACTTCATTTCCTATCATACCTTGACCTCCGATCAAAACAAGATATCTGGTCAGGTATCAAATCATCATTATTCCGGACATAATATTAATACTGACTTAAAAGAGATTTAATTAACTTTGATGAAGCACGAAAAGTAGTTTTTTCCAAAGCAGCAATAGCTTGAGAAAAATCTACTAGATTTTGTTGAGCAGCTCGATCCAGAATACCAAGTAATCCAGTTACTTTCAGTCCTTTGCTACGGGCAACTTTTCTGCCTAAAGCTTCATCAATAATAATCAAATTTGCTTCTTGCTGAATGGCTAAAATCATAGCTGCTTTTTCCCCGGCATTTAAGACCTCTAAATCCTTGTCTACAGGAACGGTAACTTCTTTAATTATTAACCATTTTGGGGGAGTTTTAATCCAATTTTTGACCACAATAGGTGATCGCTCATGGGATAATTCTTGTTGCACTATTCGAGGAATTAAAACTTTACCGTACAGTTGAGGCAGCAGTTGAATTTGCTTAATTAGAAGTAAATAACAAATCGGCGAAGTATCCGAAACAACTATCATAACCTCTTTAATTTTCCCTCTTTTTCTAGTTGTTCGTGGGTTTGGCGATCGCTCATAAAATCCTCTTCATCGTAGTCTAAATCAACTCCTTTAGACTTAAGAAAATTATCGGCTTCTAAAGGGGTTGAAAAACCAAATAATTCTCGCAATTTACCACTACTAATAGAACCTTCGCGATAAGCTTCTACATATCTAGAAACTAATTGGCGATACTCTATTGTGGGATCGCCAACAGGTACTTTAGTATTTTTAATTTCTGATTCTGATACTGATTTAACCAATTTTTCTACATCTTGTATAGCTGCAGGTAAGTCTTTTTGACTTCCTACTTTCAGCTTGATCGATCCTTTTTTATCAATTTTTACTTCAACCTCAGTTGCTTTCCCAGACAGACGCTCCCATAAAAACGTTATCAAGGTCTTTATATTTGCTAGACTAAGCTCTATATTTAAGATTCCTGATTCTTGCTTGTCACCTTTATGTCCTTCAGGTAATTTTGAAACAGGTACACGTGTAGCCTCTACTTCTTCGAGATTGTCACGCATTTGTTTAAACAATTTCTGCGTAAAGACTTCTAGTAGTTCTTCATCATCTAGATTATTAGAATTTCTAAAATCTATTGTAAGCAGAACATTAGATGTGTTAAGTATATTACTCATGGCATCCAGTTCGTCAATAGTTGCTAAGGCATCGTGATTTCTACCTTCCATAATCCAACAAGTTCTTAAGTCGATTAATTCTTGAGTTGTCATCAGTTTTTTTTCCTATAAATTATTTATTAGCAAACCGTCAGGCTTTCTATACTTTATAATATAAAGCTTATCTTACTAAATTCCAATTCATTCACCCCATGCCACTGATATATCTGCTCACGAAAAGTCTTCCATTGTTCGTATACTTTTTTAAATGTCGTATCCTTACTAGCATTTTCTTCGTAAATTTCAAAAGCTTTTTTCTTACATACTTGTAGGATTTCTTGGCTATAGGGAGTCAGCTTCGTTCCTCCTGCAATTATTCGTCGTAGTGCTGACCGATTTAGCTTATCGTACCTGGCAATCGTTCTTAGATTAGCTTCTGTACAAGCCGCTTTGAAAATTTCCTGATACTCGTCTGATAGTTGAGCCCACCTAGCCCGGTTTACCTGCACTTCATCAGAACTACCAGGCTCCCACCAGCCAGGATAATAGTAGAAAGCCGCAACTTCATTCAAACGTAGCCTCTCATCCTCATAAGGTCCAATCCACTCTGCTGCATCAATTTCATTGTTCCTCATCGCCTGGTAAATTTCACCACCTGCTAGCCTTCGGACATCTACACCTAACTGCTTCATTACCTCACCACCTAATCCAGGGATACGCATCTTTAACCCTTTCATATCTGCTACACTATTAATTTGTTTCTTGAACCATCCTCCCATTTGCACACCACTATTGCCGGCAGGAAAATTAATTACACCAAACTCAGCATATATCTCCTGCATTGCCTCTAGCCCACCCCCCTCATAGAGCCAAGCGTCCTGCTGGCGAGCATTTAGGCCAAAAGGGACTCCTGTACCAAAGGCTAGTGCTAAACTTTTATCAATATAGTAGAAACTATCAGTGTGACCACATTCTACTGTTCCATTTTCTACCGCGTTTAATACTTTTAGTGCGGGCACTATCTCATTTGCGGGATAGGGCGTAATCAAAAACCGCCCATTGGTCATTTCACTGACCCGCTGACAAACAAATTCTGCAGCTCCATACTTGATATCCAGTGATTTAGGCCAGCTAGTCGCCATTTGCCAATTAATATTTGGTTGTGTCTTATTTTGAAAAATTAGACCACAAGATCCCAGAGCGGTAGTACCTGCAATGCCAATTGCACTGTAAAGAAATTTTCTACGTTTCATAATTTAGTCCTTTGAGCTAGAGAACCTACAGCAAAATTTGTATTTAGAAGTGAATTACCTGATTCGCCAAATTTTAATAGTGCGAAAAATATAACCAAATATTAGGATTTCCCCATTGGCATTAAAGCTAAGGATAATGCTCTCACCTATATGGTCTGATAAATTATAGGTCTGGAGTTGCTTATTACTCAGATTCCAGACCCGAACAGTTCCGTCAAGACTTCCACTAGCCAATTTTTGTCCGTCTAGGCTAATGTCAAGAGATATGATAGCTTCTGAATGCCCCTCCAATGAGTTCATTACCTGCCTAGTTTCGAGATTCCAAAGTTTGATTATTCCATTATTACTGCCACTAACGAGAAGTTGACTATCCTGCGTGAAGATAAGAGATGTCACCTTACCTGAACGGCTATCCAGAGATAGTCTCTCTTGACCATTTTCCAGGTTCCAAAGTTTGATTGTTCCGTCAATGCTACCACTAGCAAGAGTCTTTCCGTCTGGGCTAATTGTAAGAAACGTAATATTAGATGATTTTGTCCTGAGAGAAATTATTGATGTCTTAGTTTCCAGGTTCCAAAGTTTGATTATTCCTTGACTATCAGCACTAGCAAGAGTTTTTCCATCTGGACTAATGCTAAGAGACTTAATATCAAATGAATGTGCTCTTTCGATAGAAGGACGGCGTGCTCCTGTTGGTATTTCCCAAATATCAATATTATTACTGCCCCAACCTCCGCTAACAAGGATGTTACCATTTGGACTAATTGCAAGAGATGCAATACCACCTCCATTCTTTTTAGTCAGAGATTTGCTTTGTGGTTCTTCTGCTCTCAAATTCCACAGTTGAATGTTGCCATTATTACTTCCACTAGCGATAATTTGCCCATCTGCGCTGATAGCGATGGAGTAAATCTGGCCTGGGTTCCCAGTTAATTCTTTTTCTAAAGGTACTTTTTTCCCTAGAGGAACTCCTCTCCCTGGACTAGGAGTTGGGGTGATTAAGTTAGTAGGACTTGGAGACTCAAGTTGTTGTTTAATACCTGGTAAACCCTGTATCAGTCTCGACAAAACAAACCCAGCTATTGTCAAAATAACTATACCAAGGAAGAAAAATAAGAGTAATGGTATAGTTTCTTTTCTTTGAGACATTCATCTTAACTTTTGATATTCCATTCATCTTAACTTCTGATATTCAACGATTAAATTGAGCGATTAATAGCCAGAAAGCCATTAAAGTATATATAAATCCCCCACCAAAAATAGCCATCACCATAAGAATTAGGAACGAGTTACTGCTAGAAATTTGATCGTTTTCTATAACGCTTCGCAATAGCGGAATCAACCAAACCAGACAAAATGTGATAGAAGCAATCAATGGCAAAATCAATATTTTCATTTGGTAGCGGGATTGAACAAAAATCAGAGCTACTAAAACAATTAACAACCACAACCAAAACCAGGCACTAATCAAAGTAGTTCCCAGAAGACTAGCTAAAGCAACTGTTAACAAGACTCCTTCAAACCCAGTAAATGCAGATCTGAACAATAATTCTATAGTAGAAGAGAGGTGAGTTGGCTGTCTAGAAGGTTTAGTTGGTTGAAGAACATTTTTTCTGAACTTGATGCCCCCTAACCAATTTTTTGCTGTTCCTCTTAGTTCGATAATTAGAGCTGTATCTTCATGCCTAAGCCTCCATTTTTCCCGAAGGTCTTTTAATTTTTTTAGAGTTCTTGGAGTCAAAGGATTCTCCTCAGCCATTACATCAGTAACAATCTTTTTATATCTATCTAACTTTTGCTGATAATCTTGGTAAGGCTTTAGAACTTCCTGCCTAATTGCTGCAGCCTCTTCCAGCGTTAGTTTCAGTTCAATCCATCTTTCTTCCAAAATGATTTCACTAACTACGTCAATCTTGCCTTCAGACTCTTCAGCATATCTGGAAAGTAATTTGCGATACTCTATTTTGGGTTCGCCGACAGGTGCTTTAGCTATGAAGATTTTATAACCATCCTCTTCTATATCAATTCTTGGTTTCATTTTCATTGTGGTTTCTTCTTGAACTTTTTGCTTCGCATACTCATGCAACTCATCAACAGAAATCCAACCGTTCTGATCTTTATCGGCAGAGCCACTTTCAATACCCTCGACAAGGTAATGGGTGTATACCGATAGTTCTGATTCATTAGAACTATAGGATAATCCGTAGAAACTAGATGATGCAAGAACAGCCCGCCCCTTGGAACTTAGCTTATTCTCGATATCTACTGGTCCTTTGGGATTTAAACTATAAGCTCCACTATAACAACAATCAAGAATTATTACTTGTTGCTGAGAGTGACTATCTTTCATGATTTGACTTACTGTATTAGAATTAACTGCTGTCGATCTGAGTAATTTTTTGCTAGTCTTGGTAGTTGCAAAATAAAGACTACCGCCGTCATCTATGAGTCCATGACCAGAAAAGTAGAACAGTATGAAATCATTCCTTCCCCGACCTGAAAATATTTCTTCAGTTGTCTGTGTCATTAATGTGACATCAGGATTTATCAGTTTCTTCACATGGGACTGCTCAAATTCTCCTAGCTGTGGATTCAGTAATACTTGCTCCATAGCTTCGACATCTTTTTCAGCAGCGGGAAGTGGTGATAACGATTCATCCGAGTCATACTCACTTACTCCGATCAGCAATGCTACTTTAACCATTGTTAATTTATGATAATTATTTAACCAACTTTTCTACATCTTGTATAGCTGCAGATAAGTCTTTTTGACTCTCTACTTTCAGCTTGATTTATCCTTTTTTATCAATTTTTACTTCAACCTCAGTTGCTTTCGCAGACAGACGCTACCATAAAAATGTTATAAAAGTCTTGATATTTGCTAGATTAATCTCTACATTGAAGATGCCTGGTTCTTGCCTGTCACCTTGAGCTGCTTTTGCTCCTTCAGGTAAGTTTGAAACAGGTATGCAACTAACCTCTACTTCTTCCAAGTTGTTACGCATTTGTGTACGCAATTCTCATGTAAAGACTTCTAGTCGTTCTTCACCATCTAGATTATTAGAATCTCTAAAATCTATTGTAAGCTGAAAATTAGGTGTGTTAGCCATATTAACCTTCTAAAGACCTATTGCATTTGCCTTTCACCAAGGCAATTACTAAATATTATATATTATATATATTATATACCAGTATCTGAGTAACATAATTTTTGATAAATAGGAAGGCTTTTGAGAATTGGTATTAAACTTGGCTAATCTCTCATCTCTCATCCAATAATTATAAAACTATGATTGCCTAAGAAAAAAACAGAGGTAGGGTGAGTTAAATATTCTCTCATTCATTCTCTTTCTATACTTGAAGTTTGAGACATAGTGTTGTGAGCAATTTTATGGTAAGCGATCGCTCACAAAATTTGCCAGTTATAGTGGTATTAAAAAGGCAAATATTCAACTGTATTCAGCCATTCATCAGGTTCAGAACCTAAAGCAATTAATTCTAAATCCTTGACAAACTCTCCTATCGTACCTCCAAGTTGATGACCAAATATTAAACCAGCAAATGGTTTTCCTTGACGTTGCCAAGTTTCAGCGAGTACCTTAAAACCAATATCTTGAGTAAATAAAACTCGACCCTGCAAAGTTGCTCGTGCCAAAAGTTGATCGTCTGGTAACTCTGCTGCATCATCTTCTATTGCGGTAATAACATCAACTCCACGACGACGTAGTTGTTCAGTAATAGCTATGGGAATATGAACATCCATGTAAAGTGCAACAGACATTTTTATAGTAACCCCTTGAGACGCATCCGTACTAAAAAGGGTGAGGGAGAAGCAGCAGATTTTTCCCGTTGTACTTGCTCCCACTCCAGACGAATTTCTGTATTAATCTCATCCTCATGGTCAAAATAATATGTCATTGCTGCATGAGCTTCTGAAAGCATTAAATAAGGATGTTGGCGACACATTTCGTCAACAGACCATCCATAAGCTAAATAATCCATAACAATTTGAGCAACGCGCACTCTGGGTATTCTTTGTAGTCGTGGGGGTTGATTTTCCTCTATTTTTATATGAGGATAGTTAACTTTTGCAGTCATAGTTTTTGGGGATGGATAATTGATAATTGATAACATAATTTTTGACAAATAGCAATATTTTTGATAATTTGTATTAAACTTGGCTAATATTTCATGTTGTATACTTAAAGTTATTTCAGTTTTATAAAGCAGGAATTCAAGGTAATGTCATTAATGAGATTATTACAAGAAAAACGTGGTGAAATTCTCAAGATTACTGAACAGCATGGGGCTTTTAATATACGGGTGTTTGGTTCAGTAGCAAGGGGAGAAGTTAACGCGCGTCAGAAGTCAGAAGTCAGAAGTCAGAAGTTAACCCACCCCTCGCCCCTCCCCCTCCCAGGAGGGGAAGTAGGGGATTTAAGCCCTGCTCCAAAAATATTACGCCTTAAAAGGCGGGGTTTTAGACCCTTATTATTTTGATAAAGAAACCAGCGATATTGATTTGTTGATTGATTATGATTTGGAAAAAATTACTCCTTTACAGAACTACCTATGCCAAATAACTAAGAAACCGGGTTTATTACCGTGATATTGTTGTTCAAACCACGAAATTTCCTTGATCAACTCGGTTTCTATATAAAAACTACCCTCAGTATTTCTTTATGCCAGCTAGAGATGCTTACCATAACAACTTAATTAATGCTTTAGTCAAAGATAATTGGAGCATAACTGATGACCCTTACGTTATCAAGTGGGGTTCCAGAGATATGTTCGTCGATTTGGGTGCTTCTTTACTTCTGGCAGCAGAAAAAGAAGAAGTAAAAATAGCAGTAGAACTGAAAAGTTTTGCAGGCCGTTCCCCAATCAATGACCTAGAAAATGCGGTTGGTCAGTATATCGTTTACCACGATGTACTCAAAAAAACAAACCCAGAAAGAATCCTCTACTTAGCAGTAGATGAAGAAGCTTATGAGGGTATATTTAGCGAACCCATCGGCAAACTAATGCTAGAAAACCAACGCTTAAATTTAGTAGCTTTCCACAAATTAGAGGAGGTAATTATTGAATGGATACCATCAGTAAATATCAACAAATAATCGAGAAAATAATCGGCGAATACGCTAAATTGCGCTATTCTGATAGCGAAGTAGAAAGAAAAACGGTTTTTGACCGAGAACAAAACCATTATCTATTAATGATTGTGGGAGTAGAGGGTCATAAAATGGTTCATGGTTGCATAGTTCATCTGGAAATTAAAGAGGATAAAATTTGGATTCATCGCGACGGAATTGAAGATGGTATAGCAGGAGAATTGTTAGCAGAAGGGGTTCCTAAAGACAAAATTGTTTTAGGATTTTATACCCCCGAAAAACGTAAGATAACCGATTTTGCAGTTTGTTAATTTGAGGAGGGTTTCCGCAGCTACAGTCCGGTAATAGACCGTTTTATCTTAAATGGTGCAATAGTAGGGGCGAGTTTTAGCTAGAATTTTCATGCTTACTCTCAGATTTACATAAACCCGCCCCTAGTACGGTGGCTTATATCATTGGGGGCGGGTTTATCTGACTCAATCAGGACTTACGCAAAGGCTCTATATATAGAGTATTGCTCAGTTACGCTAGCGCTAACGCACCCTACTGGACTGACACTTATGCAACAAAGCCGTTATTAGTTATCAGTATGCAGATTAATCATCCGTGCATCCGTGGCCAAATCGGTGTCTTGCCGTGTCTTGCCCTGACTTATGCAACAAAGCCGTTATCAGTCATCAGTATGCAGATTAATCATCCGTGCATCCGTGGCCAAATCCTTGTCTTGCCGTGTCTTGCCCTGACTTCTAACTTCTACTAAACCTACTGATACCTGAAATTATGATTGCCCAAGAAAAAAAACAACCCAAAACTAATCATATTCTTACCTTAACTATCCTATGGTTATTCGCAGCAGTGAGCGATCGCCTCTGGTTTGCTTTTGATAAGTCTGTTCCTGCTTGGGATCAAGCTGACTATCTCACGGGTTCTCTGACTTACTGGCGTGCTTTTCAAAATGTGCAACTGTTTTCTGGGGAATGGTGGCAGCATTTTTGGGAGCTTTCGCCGAAGGTTCCGCCGTTGACTTATATTCTTACTGTTCCATTTCAAGTGATTTTTGGTAGGGGTGCTGATCAAGCAACTTTAGTACATCTATTTTTTAGTGCTATTTTACTGGCTTCAGTTTATAGTTTAGGCAAAAAATTATTTAATCAAAAAGTTGCTTTTTGGGCAGCAGTTTTATGTATATTATTTCCAGGATTATATAGATATCGTTTACAGTATTTACTCGACTATCCTCTCACGGCAATGGTAACTTTAAGTTTCTGTTGTTTAACGTTTTGGTATTGGGATAGGGAACAGGGAACAGGGAACAGGGAACAGGGAATAGGCAATAGGGAAAATAAAACGGGAAAAATTGACCAAGAAAAATTTAATTTTAATAGGGAACAGGGAACAGGGAATAGGGAAAATAAAACGGGAAAAATTGACAAAGAAAATTTTAATTTTAATTCTGAAACAACGTCTATTTTCGATAAATTACTGTCAAAATTATCTGCTATAGGGAACAGAGAACAGGGAACAGGGAACAGGGAACAGAGAATGGGGAAAATTGACAAAACAAAGTTTAATTTTAATTCTGAAACAACGTCTATTTTCGATAAATTACTGTCAAAAATATCTGCCATAGCAAATACAGCGTATTTCATATTAGTGAGGTATACCAGTCGCGGGCAAGATGCCCGCACTACAAATCTAAAAAATTGGCTTTGGGCGACTGCTTTTGGTTTGGCTTTTGGTGCTGCAATTTTAGTTAAACAAACTACCATATTTTTTCTATTCATTCCGTTACTTTCGATAGGAATAAATATTCTCAGAAAACGGCAGTGGCAAAAGTTAATTCAACTAATTTTTTCTCTGTGTTTATCTGTAGCAGTTTTTTATCCTTGGGCGAGAACAAATTGGCTATTAATGTTAACTGCTGGTAAGCGGGCAACTGTAGATTCTGCTATTGCTGAAGGCGACCCCAATTTATTGAGTTTGGATGCTTGGCTTTATTATTGGAAACTGCTGCCTTATCATATTTCTTTGCCTCTGTTAATTATTCCTATTGGTGGATTGATTTTTTACCTAATTCGGTCGTTCAAAAAACAGGATAAATTATCATCAAATTACCTTCAATCTTGCCGATGGTTAGCTATTTTTTTAATTGGCGGTTATCTCATTTGCTCCCTCAATATCAATAAAGATTTCCGCTACACTTTGCCATTATTGCCAGTTTTATCAATTTTATTAGCCTTTGGTTTAATGCAGTTTCCGATAAAAGTAGGAAAACAAATTCGCTGGTTTACTATTGGTTTAGCCATTATTTTAATGGTATTAAATCTCTGGCCTGTAGGTGGAATTTTCTTCAGAAAAATTTCTGCTTGGTTGAGTCCTGGTGGTGTTTATTATGCACATTTAGGTAAAGAATGGCCTCATCAAAAAGTAATTGCTGAAATTGTCAAAACTGACCCCTATTTACGGTCAACTTTAGGAGTTTTACCTTCCACTCCAGAAATTAATCAACATAACTTAAATTATTACGGTGCTTTGCAAAACTTACAGGTTTACGGTAGACAAGTAGGAACTAACTTAAAACAAGTACCTAAAGATGTGCGATCGCTCTCTTGGTTTATCACGAAAACTAATGATCAAGGTTCGGTAAAAAGAATTAAAAAAGCTCAAGCTGCTATTGTTAATATCATCGAACAAAACCCAAATTTCCAACTACAAAAAAGTTGGCTTTTGCCAGATAATAGTAACTTAAATCTTTATCATAATCAGTTTTTACCTGTAGAAGTTCATCCTCTGAATAAACCACAGGGAAAAGTCAAATTAGACTATGTAATTTTATCGCCAAAAATTCAACCGGGAGTGCCAATACCTATTACCTATAAATGGTCTGGTTCTTGGCAAGAATTACAGTCAGGTTTAGTGTTGTTAACTTATCGTCGAGAAAATATAGCAATTCCCACAGTTACGAAGTACATTTATAATCCCCCTAAATCCCCCTTAGAAAGGGGGACTTTGAACGTTCCACCCTTACAAAGCAGGGCAGAGGGGGGATATAAAACTGTATCTCATAGATTAAAAAACTGCTGTATTAATCCACTACAATTTCAGCAATTAGTTTCTGACAATATCTCAGAAAAATCTATTACAAGTTTCATTCACGATCGCGCTATTGGAATGGGGAGTTTATATCCTGGTGTGTCTCCAGCAAATAAGTCTGAAGTCGGGTTTGAAATTATTGAAAGGATAGGAATGTTACCACCTGACAATATTTCATCGGGAAATTACATATTAGAAGCGACTTACCTTAACCGGAAAACTGGAGAAACTTATCCTATTCCCATACAACCCCCGGTGCGTGTGGAAGTAGACTCCCAGGCCGAAATATTACCAGCACCAGAATTAGATTTGGTGACACAGTTGCGGATGTGGGGGCAAAAATTGCCTCTGGGAATAAAAGGTTTAGAAACTGTATTTGAGGAAGTGGGGCGAGTTAACCAGTACGATCCAGTCCAAGATTATACCAAACAAGCAGAAAAAACTTTGGCATATCGTTTGCAGCAAGACCCAAATAATTTAGAGTTGCTCTATGGGTTGAGTTTGGCTAGGGTTTTACAAAAGGATGCAGATGGAGCGATCGCTGCTTTGACTAGAGTTACTGAGTTAGATTCTCAAAACCCCTTTGCCTATGCTTATTTGGCTTTTGTTTATCTATATAACTTAAATCCAGGGGCGGCAGAAATAGCTTTGAAGTCTGCTTTGGAGCTTGAACCCACTCAGCCAGAAATTAGAGCTTTATATGGAATTGCTGCTTTGATGCAAGGGAATTTATTTAAGGCGTGGCGTTATCTTAAATAGGGAGTGGGGGAGTGGGGGAGTAGGGGAGTAGGGGAGTAGGGGAGTGGGGGAGTGGAGGAGTGGGGGAGTGGGGGGGA
>NZ_JAAHHG010000690.1 GCF_010692555.1 Okeania sp. SIO3B5
TAGTGAAAAAGTACCAGGTTTTTGCCGTCCATTGCTCAAAAAGTGAGTATTGGGGTAAGATAGAGGCAGAATCACTATTGGGATAGTTTTTCCGAATAGGTCCTCTACAACTCCTGATTCCTCTTGACTCTTCACTACTCCCTACTCCCCTCCTGGGAGGGGTTAGGGGTGGGTCCCTACTCCCTGCCAAGCGCAAAAAGACTTTTTCAGCAAACCCTAAATAATGTGTAAATATACCAGCGCACATTGCTATAGCGAGCGAGGGCAAGTACCATTCACCCCTACAAATGGCAGGGCTAATTCATTGTCGTCAGAGAATATTAAGTTAAAAATACATTTACAGCGGTTTCCGTTGTTATGAGGTACACCTGTCGCGGGCAAGATGCCCGCACTACAATGATTTTACCATTCAAGCTTGTACCTCATTTGCCCGAAATATGCTGTAATTGTGCAAATATACAAATATCTCCATCTCCCCATCTCCCCATCTCCCTATCTCCCCATCAATTTTTCTCTAGTGACAATAAATAGGGCTTGCTGATTAAATATCAAAGTCTTGACTGGTTTTGGTTTTACCCTTTTCAGGTACTAATAAAGTACCCGCTTTTAGGTGGTAATGGTTCAAAAATCTAAGATTTTCGGCATTTCGAGGGGTAGAAAATCACTTTTACGATTCTTCTGACTACTTCTTCTAT
Organism: Okeania sp. SIO3B5; assembly: GCF_010692555.1. GTDB lineage: Bacteria > Cyanobacteriota > Cyanobacteriia > Cyanobacteriales > Microcoleaceae > Okeania. The sequence continues at coordinate 696 of NZ_JAAHHG010000690.1, forward strand.
AATTCCCATTCCTCCTGACTTCACCGATTGCAGGATTGCTGGATTCTACCCCTACCGCTCATACTTATTCAGCAAACCCTAAATAGACTCTACCTACAAATGGTGGTTTAAAAGTCAATTTGCGTAAGTCCTGATACACTAATTCAGCAACGCCATTTTTTTTTACTGTAAAAGCCAAAATCCACTATAAGTCATCCCAGAATCATCTGGTTGTACTAACAGAAAATGTAACCCCTGACTATGTTGTTTTCTCTCTTCATAAACTTGAGCTGCTAATGACACTTCTCGATCTGAAAAAGTAGCAACTACCCACCGATCTACTAACCCCGCTTCTAAAATTAGCCCATTGGGATCGCCAGAAACATACTTTAAAAAGTATGGTTGCGCTGCTTCTAACCATTGAGCTAATTTCATCGACTGACGACCTCCATCTATAACAACCCCTGGTATAGGAAGTGTTGAAGACAGTCCTAAATTTAAGGGTAAAAGAAATTCAGGTACTGCCAAAATAGGAATTGGGCGCTCAATAATATCCTTAATATTACCCGCAGGTAATGTAGCAAATCTCCAGCGATCGCCCCAAAGATTTTCAGCTAACGGTACGGGTGGAGGAGAATCTAATTTTAAGGGATCGTAAAATTCTCCAGTATATGTTTCCATTCCCTGATATTGTTGCACCCTCTCTAGTAACCATTGTTTTAAAGCAGTAGTATGTCTAGTCGCTTCCACTTTTACCCCCAATATTTGAGCTGCGGTTTCAATTAAACCCAAAGATTGAGGTCGAAATACTTGAATTGTACCTGGTAAATCCTGGCTTTGATCCGCTTTTCTTAGTTGCTCCACTAGCCAATTGGCATTAACTTCTGACTGGGGACAAATAGCAGTAAATTCTAAGCTACGAGTGGGAGTACAAATTAATAATTCCCATAATTGTTGGCCTTGTTTATCCTGGAGTGGACGACGATAAAAATCTGTTTGCCAAATAGTTCTATTGTTCATTTATTTTTGGAGAAAGAAGGAGTTTAACAATTAATAATTAATAATTAATAATTAATAATTAATTAGGACTTGCTGAAAAAGTCTTTTTGCGCTCGGCAGGGAGTAGGGAGTAGGGAGTAGTTAAAACTCAAGAGTTAGAGGGAGTTGTAGAGGAGGTAGGATGAAAAATTATCCTTTGCCAACTCTGCCCAACTATACGCCAAAATACTCACTTAAAGACTTTGATATTTAATCAGCAAACCCTAATTAATAATTACCTATCCTTTTAATCAATCCTCTTTAATTCATTAAGGAAGAGGTAATTCTAAATTCTAAATTCTAAATTCTAAATTATTGAATCTTGGGTACAATAAAAAAATTATCAATCTATTTATATTGGATTAGATGCTATGGTTAATCCGGCCCTGAGTGAATTTGGTACAACTATGTCCCGCCTCACAGGTGTGCGGGCAATTATGGCAGATATTATTGCTACCCTACGAGCAGGCCAGGGACAGGAGTTTCTCAACTTCAGTTCAGGAAATCCCCTAGTTTTACCAGAAGTAGAAAAATTGTGGCGGGATTGTACTACAAAATTATTGGCAAGTCCAGAATACGGGGAAGTTGTGGGGCGTTACGGTTCATCTCAGGGTTATCAACCGTTTATTGATGCAGTTGTTAATGATTTTAACCGTCGCTATGGCCTGAATTTAAGCGATCGCAATATTTTAATTACTCCTGGTTCTCAGTCTATATATTTCTATGCTGCTAATGCTTTTGGTGGATATACTAGCAGCCAAACTCTGAAAAAAATTGTTCTACCTCTGAGTCCAGATTATACAGGTTATGGCGGAGTGAGTTTAGTGCCAGAAGCGGTAGTTGCTTATAAACCGACTCTGGAAATAGATGCTGAATCTCATCGCTTCAAATATTGTCCAGACTTTAGTCAGCTAGTTATTGATGAAAATACTGGCTGTGTCATTTTCTCACGCCCCTGTAATCCTACTGGTAATGTGATTAGTGCCTTGGAGGTCAAGAAAATTGCAGATCGGGCTGCTGTTTATGATGTGCCAGTATTTGTGGATGCTGCTTATGCTCCTCCATATCCAGGATTAAATTTTGTGGAGATGGAGCCAATATTTGGGGACAATATCTGTCATTGTATGAGTTTATCGAAAGCTGGACTTCCTGGAGAAAGAATCGGCATTGCTATTGGGGATGAACGAATAATTGAGGTATTGCAGGCTTTCCAGACTAATATGTGTATTCATTCTCCTCGTTATGGGCAAGCGATCGCTACTGATGCAATTAATTCTGGGGCCTTGGCAGAAGTTTCTACTGGAGTGATTCGGCCTTTTTACCAAAATAAGTTTTCAATTTTAGAATCAACTTTAGAAAAAGCTTTACCAAAAAGTTTGCCCTGGTTTCTGCATCGTTTTGAGGGAGCAATTTTTGCTTGGTTATGGTTGAAAGATTTACCGATGACTGATTGGGAACTGTATCAAAAGTTGAAGCAGGTGGGGGTTATTGTTGTGCCTGGCAGTTCTTTTTTCCCTGGTTTGCACGAAGAATGGTCTCATAAACAGGAGTGTATTCGGATTAGTTTAACGGCTTCTGATGAGGATATTCAAGAAGGAATGGAACGTTTAGCGAAGATGGTGGTTTCTATTTTTTAAAGGTAAGCATTCAGCTATTAGCTGTCAGCTATCAGCAACAATAATCTCTCATATAGGACAGTGTTTAAATTAATATAGACTTTAAGAGCAAGGGAGCAAACTTTTGTAGTAAGACAATTAAATATTGCTTTTATCCTAAACTAAAAGCAATAGCTGATAGCTGATGGCTGACGGCTAAATGCTTACTTTTAAAGTACATCTACTAGCCTTAATTAATATAGCTATTACCAAAGTTATAATTAACAATTTGGAGAGATTATTTCTAGTAGTCTGACTATTGTTGATAAGATTTAGTTGAAAGCTTCTGCAATTATTCGGTAATAGTATAGACTTCAAAAAATACATATAAATAAAAGGAGTAAAAATATTATGAGTTCCTCAATTTATAGTGTTGCTATTGAATCCACTGGTGGAATTGCTAGACATTATTTTATTTCATCTGACGGAACATTTGAAAATTCAATTGGATGGGGTCCTCAAGGAATTGAATATCAAGGAAAAGGGGCAGAATTAACAGTTGAACAAGAACAGCGAGCTTGTGAATATTTACACAAGTTTGGCAAGTACAATATTCATACTAATAATTGTGAAATGTTTCCTTGGTATGTGATTACTGGAAAACATTATTCGGGGCAAATTCAAGAAAAACTTCACACTGCAATTGGAGCTAAAATGGTTTCTCTTATACAACCTGTTTTGACACCTCGAGAAATAGTTAATTATCAGTATGAAAAAGCAATAGTTAGTAAATTTAATGAAGACCTAGAAAAAGTAAAACTTACTCGGTTAAAATCAGAGCAAGCAATGCGTGATAATTTTTGGAAAAAAATAGATGCCAAGGAAAATTAGATTTGAGAGTAAGTTAATTTCCTTACCGAATAATGAAGGTTTAAAACCTCTCCTTTAAACCCACATTCCGCACCACAAAACGTAGTATAGAAGGAGGAGACAGGAGACAGGAGACAGGAGACAGAATTTGAGAAGAAAATCATAGCTGCCGCGATCGAGTATACGATCAAGCAAGTATTTATGCGTAAATTTTTTACTTCATTATTTGATCGACGAAAAAAGTAATTGAGATGATTTGTATAGTATAAATACCTGCAAAGCTACGGATTTATATACTACTTT
>NZ_JAAHHG010000691.1 GCF_010692555.1 Okeania sp. SIO3B5
GCACCCCAGATCCGGCCGGGGTGTGGCCTGTACTCCAGACGTGTGCCCTTCCCCTCATCTCCCCATCTCCCCATCCCCCCACCTCCCCATCTCCCCATCTCCCCATCTCCCCATCTCTCAACTACTAGGCGATCGCGTAACCTGTATGGTGTCTTACATTAGGCCGATGAAACCCTAAAACAATGTCTGATTTCGGAATTCCTGCCTCAACAAGTTCTGGAGCAATTCCATCTTCCATTCCATCTTGTTGAATCCATATTTTACCATTAATAATTTGAATATGAGTAATGCAGCCGTGAACGCGACGTTTTGGCTGCCAACCAACATCTAATAGTAAGAAATGATTACGTTCCTGATCGATAATTAAATACTCTTCAATTTCACCATAAGTATAAGGCATATTGGCGTATTTTTGGAGAATTTTCTCAATTATATCTCGATATAAATTTAAGTTATCCATTCTACAATTTCCTCTGTTTCTGGTTTGAAAATTAGTAGTTTAACTTGATTAAATCTAATAACAGACTGTGGTAATTCTTCTGAAAAGAAGCCTGAAAATATGTCTTCAGTAATAGCCAGATATAACAGACACTCTGGCTGTTGATCGGACAAAATTTGTGTATAAATGATGTATTGACCCAAGGCTTGTTCTAAATCATTTATGGGAGATGGACTTAAAAAGCTTTTTATTTCTACAGCAATTTTCTGTCCCTCTTTTTGAGCTGCTAAGAGCTTTTTTGCCCCCAAATCTGCATAAAGAATCCTACGGCCAACTTTTAGCCGTAAAGGGTCGTCATTTCAGTTATCAGTTATCAGTACCTCTGCCTGAAGTCAGAGGCTTGAAATATTAAACTTTATTTTTTTTCATCCCCTTAAAAGGGCAGGAGGCTTGAGACCTTATTTTTTGGTCAGTAATTGTCCATCCATCCTTCACTAATCCTGTTTTAACTATCTGATGGTAAATATCTTTTGCCATTTCAACCTAACTGAATACAAGCTTATCTTGCAAAAGCCAAAACCTATTATACAGTTATTAATTATAATAGATTTGATATGATTAATCTACTTAACAAGTCCTAATTTTTAGGATTATTTTTTGAATTTGGTATAACTCGAAATGATTCCTTCAAAACGTTTATATTTACTATTATTATTAGGAATGGTTGTTGCGCCAGCCATCGCTATTTTTTTCGACCGACAAATAAGTTTGATGGCACTAGCACTGTTTGATTTGATTATCTGTAGTTTGGCTGTTTGGGATGGAGCTACAGTGAAACCTCATCGAGTCAAACTAGCGCGCTACCCTTTACAGAAGCTTTCCATTGGGCGAGATAATCATATTACTATATCCGTTGAGTCTGGCAAACACAGGGCAAATATTATTTTGCATGATGATTATCCCCCAGAATTTGCCACTTCCTCTACTACTCTCTCAGCAATAGTTGAACCTAACAGCAGTCAGGAATTAACTTATCATGTCAACCCCGATAAACGAGGTGAGTTTCAGTGGGGAAATATTCGGGCCCGACAATTGGGGCAGTGGGGGTTAGCGTGGCAGCAATGGCAAGTTCCGGCAAGTCAACAGGTGGCAGTTTATCCAGATTTGCTGGGGTTACGATCGCTCTCTATCCGTCTCTCTCTACAAAATACTGGCACGATGCGTCAAAAGCGACGCCTGGGAATGGGAACAGAATTTTCCGAACTCCGGGAATATGGTATTGGTGATGATATACGCTTCATTGACTGGAAAGCTACTGCTCGTCGTAGTCGTCCTTTAGTGCGGGTATTGGAACCAGAAACGGAGCAAACTTTGATTATTTTACTTGATGGAGGGAGGTTGATGACTGCACAGGTGCAGGGTTTAAAGCGGTTTGACTGGGGTTTGAATGCTACTTTGTCATTGGCAATGGCGGGGTTGAGTAGAGGCGATCGTGTGGGAGTGGGAGTATTTGAGCGTCAACTCAGTACTTGGATACCACCAGAGAGGGGAAAAAATCAATTATCAAAATTAATTGAAAGTCTGACACCTGTTCAACCAGTTTTGCGGGAACCAGATTATGTTGAGGCAGTTACTAGAGTGGTTAAGCAACAAACCCGTCGTGCTTTAGTAGTGGTAATTACAGATATTGTGGATACTACTGCTTCTGCAGAACTTTTGGCAGCATTGGCAAGGTTAACGCCTCGTTATTTACCATTTTGTGTGGCTTTGTGCGATCCATTGGTGAATAAATTAGCTCATACTACTTTTTCTGGAGAAAATCAGCAGGTACATGAAAAAAGTCATGCTGCTTATACTTGTGCTGTGGCAATAGATTTATTATCTCAAAGACAGGTTGCTTTTAGTCAGTTGAAACAGAAAGGAGTTTTGGTTTTAGATGCGCCAGCAAATCAAATTAGTACAGAATTGGTAGATAGATATTTGCAGCTCAAATCTAGGAATTTACTCTAGTATTTAACTGGACTTTCGGAAAAAAGTAAAATTTGACTTCCCACATTCCGCACTTCAATTTGTAAGATAAAAATTAGTATAGAACCCCTGAGTGGATCTTTTAAGTTGATTAATATTACGAAATTTAAATTATATAGTCATTTCAAATAAGAATGATACAAAGATTTAGCTATGAAGGCTATCATCACAAGGCAGTGTCTCACTTGAAATTGAAATGACTATACTAAAAATCTGATAAAATTTATTTAAGATCTAAGTAATCGCTAATCTTTTAAGCATAAATCTAACAAAACATAAAAGTTTTTAACTAAATTTTTACCGAATAATTAATAATTAATAATTATTAATTAAATAATTCTGGTTAAAAGCCTCCCCTTTCAAGGGGAAAAAAAGAAATAATATTTCCTTATATTCAATTCCGTAGCGGTTTTAACCAGAGGTAATTATCCATTATCCATTATCCATTATCCATTATCCATTAATGAAATCTTTCCATCCAAGAATTACTTCTCTCTAGAACCCATCTATACTTAACCGAAACAAAACCTAAAGGTGTGATCAAATCATGTTTGATGAGCTCAAAGAAATAAATTCTAAGCCTAAGCCATTTGAATTTTATACAGCCAATGAATTGTGGACGAATGAGCATACAGCTAATGTTATGCTGGAATATCATTTAAGTGAAGATATTGACCTTTCTTCTCGAAACAAGGCTTTTATAGATCGCTCCGCTAAATGGATAATTGAATATTTTAACATAGATGAGAACTGCGCTATTGCTGATTTTGGTTGTGGCCCTGGTTTGTATACAACAAGATTTGCCCAAAAAGGCGCATCAGTAACAGGAATTGATTTTTCAAAAAATTCTCTGAACTATGCTCAACAGGTAGCAACAGAAAATAGTTTGAAAATCAATTATGTAAATACAAATTATTTAGACTTTCAAACATCTGAAAAATTCGATCTAATCACCATGATCATGTGTGATTTTTGTGCACTGAGTCCAGAACAAAGGAAAACACTACTTCAAAAATTTTCATCGCTACTAAAACAGAATGGTTCTCTTTTACTTGATGTCTATTCAATCAAAAGTTTCAACAAAAAACAAGAGTCAGCATTTTATGAACATAATCATCTAAATAATTTTTGGTCGTCAGAAGAATACTATTGTTTTGTAAATTTATTCATATATGAAATCGAAAAAGTAAGTTTAGACAAATACACAATCATTGAAAAAAACAAAAAACGTATTGTTTACAACTGGCTACAGTATTTCAGTAAAGAAACACTAAAAAATGAATTAGAAAGTAATGGCTTTGTTGTTAATGAGTTTTTTGCAAATGTTGCCGGAGATAAATATGAATCTAATTTGCTTGAGTTTGCAATTACTGCCAAAAAATATATAGCGCTGTGCGCAGGCAATAGGCAGTAGGCAATAGGCAACCCACCCCTAACCCCTCCCAGGAGGGGGATAAAAAGCTATTGACAGATATTGGTTTTAGCGTTTTAGAGTTGAAAAAAGTACCAGCTTTTCGGTGGCAATAGCTGCATAAAGCTAGTATTTTGGGACGATGATGGCAGAAAAATTGAGAGACAAAACTTAGCTCCTACCTCCTCGCTCCCAAGCCATTTCTCCTGTCTTCCCCTCCCCTCCTGGGAGGGGCTAGGGGTGGGTTGTCTCCTGTCTCCTACTCCAGCAAAAAGACTTTCCATACGCAAACCCTAAGTATTTAACCGAACATGATATAACAAGCGATCGCCACCTAATCTTCTTAATCAATTAATTGTGAATAACGATGATTGTCAATTTTGTCAAATGTACCATTATAAACAAAGTTTCTGGGCAGATCTGCATTAAAGAAATCATGAGGAAAACCAAGTTCAATTTGACTGACTTTCTCAAGTTGCTGAATTTGCTGTGCTGATAATTCCACATCCACACATTGAATATTATCTTCACTCTGAGGAAAAAAGGAGACAAAATTTTACTTATCTCCTAAACTATCGGGGACAATTGTAA
>NZ_JAAHHG010000692.1 GCF_010692555.1 Okeania sp. SIO3B5
TCTTTGATCTAACTGTTCTACTGTTAAGTGGTTTTCAATCGTGACTAACTTCGGCATTACTTACTCCTACTTTATGGCGATCGCTCCCCTTAGTTTTATTATACCTAATCATCCGGACATGATATTACTTCCAGGGGAGCAACTTTTTACAACTCTCTTTATGAAAATAGTGTAGCTGCTAAGTATGGAATAGAAATATCAGATTTCACGAAGCATTTGGCATTGGAAATTTGTAACAATCATCTTTTTGAGTTTCACATCAGAGAGGAACTTCTTCAGTTGATTTTTTCTCCAGAATTTACTCAGTATAATTTAGTTTTTGATGACTATGGTTTTGGCTTAATGTCCAGAGCTATGCTTTTGAGCCGGATTTACCCTTTAGAAAGATTTGTTACGCAAGGGGCCTTTAAGAGAAGACTGGGATATGGCCAAGAAGAGAGAAGCTCTGGGGATGTCCAGAAATTTGCTAAGTCCGGGTCAAAACTGGCCAGGACCGAACTTTATTTGTGGTGTTATTCGGTGGTAGCCAAAGGCAATAAATTAACTTCAGAAATAGGCAAGCAGATAGAGGCCAAGTATCAGGAAATTTCTGAAAAGTTACGCCCCACAGTCAAAGGCGCAAAGTTTGCCAAGTTATGCAACGCCCGAACTGTGGCAGTTGCGCTGCGCTGGCTATACCGAGATTTGCGGAGGAATTGCTTGAAATGACCTTTGGAGTAGCTCCTCACCCCCCAGCAGGAATTCTTTTTCCTGTCGCACTTTACACACATTATAAAAACCCCTTGGCTTTGTGGCTGTATTGTCGGTTTTACGATCGCCAAGGCAGCGGGAAAGCTGTTATTGATTTAGCTGAATGTGCGCAGGAGCTACAAATTAGTGTCAGTACTTTGAGGAGATGGCTTTGGCGGAAATCTCCGTTGTGGCGAAGCTGCAAAACTCGAAAAGGGATTGCAACCATCTATTATACTTCATCCCACAACTTAGCAGCCAGAATAGAGGAAAAGTTCGATGGAGGCGTTGCTGAGATTGAAGATATTAGCGATATAGCTAATCATCACTTACCTATGCTCGCCACTGAAATTGAGTTACAGGAGGTTCAAAGAAAATCTAGATATGCTGCTCATCAGCAAGCGATCGAGAGAGCAGAAATTAAATATCTATTAGATAGAAGAAAAAGTCAACATCGAAAAAGGCTCAACGGGCTAGTGCCAAAAACTTTAGCCCCAAATGACTTAGTACACCTCCCTGCGAAAAACCTGGCGCGGGTACTTTGGAAAGCTGGAGTCAATTTGGGGGTTTCTGAAGGTTTTTTAGCCTACGGAGCCAGTCAAGGAAGGGTCGCGACTTGTCGTCGTCTATCAACTCGACAAGTACAGCGACACCTATCAAATGAGTATAGATGTTCTGAAAGTCCAGTAAGGAAGTTTCGGAGCATCTATCCTATTTTTGGGGTGCAAATCCATCAAAGGCTCGATAGACACCGTGGCGAATGCCTGGATAGAGCCGAGAGGAGGGAACCTGGTTTTGATTGGGATAGTTTTGAGCTGATCGTTCTCGGCGGAGCTTGGAAAAATAAAGAAGGCCGTTGGTTTGAACGTAAATGCAAAGTCTATGAACAAACCGTTCTTTTAAGGAAGGCCCGATTTAGGCGATCGCGAGTCAGGATTGATAAGTAATTGTTATCGTTTGAAAAATTCGAGCCGGAATTTTTTCTAGATAAGAATTGCTTATGAGTTGGTTTGAATTAGAAATAATTTTGGTTTCTGATTAATTAATTTGAATTGAAAAAAAAGATTTTAGTTTCTGATTTAGATATTTATTTAATTTGAATTAATTAATTTAGTAAAGTAAACTTCCAAAACACAGCGGTTGAACACCTTTCCACTTTTTTAAGCATAGCACAAAGTCCCTCTCAAAGGGGGAGGCTTTAAACCCAATTTTTCGGTAAGCCTGCCCCTTATGAAAAATTATAAATCAGAAATAAAAAATATATTAATCACTGTTGCGACATACGCAATAGTAGAGTAAAACCCCTATGAGTTCTGGACTTGGAGTCATTTGCACTCTCATCCAACTACTCTGAGTAGTCAGCCAACAAAAATCACTCTAGTTATTAAAAATCAGAAATAAAAAATATATTCATTACTATTTTGATATACGCAATAGTAGAGTAAAACCCCTATGAGTTCTGAACTTGGAGTCATTTGCGCTCTCATCCAACTACTCTGAGCAGTCAGTCAACAAAAATCACTCTATTTATTAAAAATCAGAAATAAAAAATATATTCATTACTATTTTGATATACGCAATAGTAGAAAATTGCACTATCACAACAGCCACTTGACATCTTTCTGGCAAAAATATCAATTTTATACTACATTAGTAATATAAGTAATACACGAAGCGATCGCCCAGAGAAAAAGCTATGAAAAAAATTTTAAGTCTTCTGATATAACTTTTGACTTTTGGCTTTTGAATTTTTATTTCTGACTTAATTTAGAGATGAATAGAAAAACAGTAGAATCAGGATTAATATTACTCGCCCTCACAGGTTCTCAAGCTTACGGTACTTCCACACCTTCATCAGACTGTGATTATAAAGGAGTTTTTATTGCACCGAAAGATTATTATTTAGGCTTCAAATCTTTTGAACAAAAAGACCAAGGTTGGGATGAACCAGGAACAGGTTTATATCCAGTATTAGATAATGTCAAAGATTGTGTGGTTTATGAGTTAAGAAAGTTTCTAACCTTGGTCTATAACAACAATCCCAATATATTAGAAACTCTCTGGTTAGATTCAGAATTTTACTTGCATTTATCGCCAGTGGGAAAAAAGCTAATTTCCTATCGTCAGGCATTTATTTCCCAGAAAATTAGAGCTTCTTTTGCGGGTTATGCTTACTCTCAAATTAAGCGGGTGGAAACTCATAGAAAATGGCTATTAAATCCTCCAGCAAAAAAGCCAGAACCTCAAGATTTTGGACTGAATGAAAATAGCTATCGACCTTTAACAAAATCAGAGGTTAATGCTTTTATGGAATTCCTTTATATGTTGGTTAGAGATTGCATAGAATTTTTAGAACCAACTCAGCAACTACGAGATTTGCTATTAGAAAAAATTGATTATAAAGCGATTCTCAAACAGCATCCAATTTCTGAGGCATTATTACCAAAAGTGCAAGAATATACCCGAGCAAAAAACGATTTTATTCATCTGTTGCACTTAACTCAAGCTTATCGGCAAGGTTTAAGTCAATGGGAAGCTTATTGTAGTTGGAATAAAGGTAGAAATTTGCAACGGAAGGAGTTAGAAAAGAAGTGTGGATATGATGCAAAACATATGAGTCATTGTATTCGGTTGTTAAGAATGGGAATAGAAATTTTGCGGGAGGGGGTACTTTATGTGAATCGGAAAAAAGTGGGAGATGCAGAGTATTTATGATCTATTAGAAATGGGGATGTTATTTATGAGGATGTGAAAAGATTAGCTGATGATTTGTTTGATGAGATTAAAGAGATAAAAACTGAATTACCAGAGCAAGTAGACCGGGAATTTTTGAATCAAGTTTGTGTAGAGTTGGTGGAAATGGCTGGATTTTTTTAGGAGTCAGGAGTCAGGAGTCAGGAGTCAGAATAAATTACTTCAATACCAGTTTTTAGGTCGTAAATTCTCTTTTTTATCAAAGGGACATTTCCTACAAAATCTTTTTATCCCACTTATTATTCGTAACATTCTTTTTTAAAATTGGTATTACAGCGAAAAAAAGTTACAGCGAAAAAAGCTAAAATCTTTACCTATAAATGTTTTAGATTTTATCAGCAAGCCCTAATTAGTTAATGAATAACTACTTCTAAGGTTTAGAAAGGAAAATTTGGCAGTAACTTTTATTATTTCTCAATTTCAAAGGTTGCTTTTACCAAAAAATCGTGGTCTAAAGCCTCCCCTTTTAAGGGGATAAAAAAAGAGAATTCCGTATTTCAAGCCTCCTTATTGCAGACGTACTGATAACTAATAACTGATAACTGATAACTGAAATAACCTTGCTCAAAATTAATAACTGATAGCTAATAGCTGGCCACTGTTTGTGCAGCATCCGCAGGAAATGCTTACAATTATTAATTGTTGAATTAATCATTTCTAGTAAAACTAGATTTTCCCCTAATTTCCTCTAATGTTAAAGACGGTCTATTTTTTACCTCTGGGTCAGCTCCCACTTGAATCAATAAATCAGAGAATTCTACTTTTTTATTAAAAGGTCGAATAGCTTTAATATTCACACCTGAACTAATTAATTTTTCTGCTACTAACTTAACTTCTTTTATACTTACTTCTGAACCAAACCAAATTGAATTACTAGGCATATCCGCTACTACAGTTGGTCGAAGTATTAACTGATAATCTAAAGTTCTTAAAGCTTTTTCAACTACTCCATTGTCAACATCTTTAGGAAAATACTCAACT
>NZ_JAAHHG010000693.1 GCF_010692555.1 Okeania sp. SIO3B5
GCATTCCCTTGCGTCTGACGCCGACGCGGGGTCGCACCGCATAATTAGGGCTTGCTGATTAATTATAAAAGTATTGATATGTAAAGGTTTGATCGCTTTGAGGGTCGAATTGCAGTGCGCCTGTTTCAGTTGAAAATGCTCAAAAAGCTAGTATTTTGCGCTGACTATGGCAGAACAATCTTGGGACAATTCTTACTCCTACCTCCTCTAAATTCCTATTTCTCCTGACTCCTGACTCCTGAATCCTGGCTCTTCCCCCTGCTAAAAGACTTTTTCAGCAAACCCTAATTAGTGACATTTTAATGTTTACTTCCTGCTTCCACCGGAACTGTCGGCAGCACTCTGTCCACAGGCATTCACGGTCAAGCCGACCGCATTTCTTAAATTAATACTTGCATCTCATACGCGGTCTATAGATATCCCACAATCGGGGCAGTCATAAGTTCTCACATTTAACGGCATATCTTGGACATGACCGCAGTTCGAGCAAGTTTTTGATGATGGAAAGAATCTATCAACGACTACTAATTCAGAGCCGTACCAGTGAGTTTTATATTCTAGCTGTCTCCTAAATTCATAAAACCACAACCGACTTTGCCTTTAAAAAAATCTTTGGTTCTATTCACAGTCAAAATATCCTCATTAGCTTTCTCAATGCTATAGTTTATAACAATCAAAATATAATTCAATCTCTCAAAATAATTAACCCCTATAACCCTGGAGTTACTAACACTCTTAAGGAGACTTATTTTGATGTAAAAGCACTTTTATATCAAATCCGCTTAATTGGACATAAAAAAATTATCCAATTGTCATAACTGCGCTCATCTTGTCTTATCTTTCTTCTCCTGAATTCAGCAATTGCAGAATTGCTGAATTCTAAAGACTTAACCATTCTATGGCTGTTTAACCGGATTTGATATTAGATAATGGTTCTACTGTGATTATTGAAATGCAAATATTGAACGTAGAATATTTTGAAAAACGAGTAATTTATAATTTAGCTAAAGCCTATGGAAATCAATTAGATGCAGGGCAAGGTTATATGATGTTGCAACCTTTTATAGCTTTAACAATCGCCGACTTTGTTTTATTTTAAAAGATAGATCAAATAATTACTAAATTCAGATTTAAAGAAGAGACAGAATTGTTTAACTACCAAGATGAATTAACATTAATGTTTGTAGAATTACCCAAATTTAAAAAAGAATTGTCAGCCTTAGAAACCCTCAGTGATAAATGGATATATTTTATTAAATCAGCCCCAAATTTAGAAGTAATACCAGAATCATTAGAATCAGTCTCAGAAATAGAAGCAGCATTAAATATAGCGAATAAAGCGAACTTAAACAATGAATAATTAGAGGAATTAGAGCAACAGGAAAAGTTGATTAGAGATAAGAAAGGACAAATTAGTTTAGCGAGAAGGGAAGGAAGAGAAATTGGACGGGAGGAAGGAATAAGGATATTGGTTAAACGTCAAATTCGTCGTAAGTTTGGGGAAATACCTCCAGAAGTTGAGACTCAGATAGAACAATTATCTTTGGAAAAATTAGATATTTTAGGTGAAGAAATTTTTGATTTAGCAACAATAGCAGGCTTGGAAAATTGGCTAGTTAATAATGGATAATTGATAATGAAAGAGTTTTTTTAATCTCTAGTTTTCTCTCTAACTCTCTATAATCTAGGGAATAGGGAATAGGCAATGGTTGAAGATAGGCAATAGGGAATAGTTGAATCTAGGTAATAGACCTCTCTAAAAATCACTCATTAAAATCAATTCTTACCCATAAATTATCAATTACTTCCCCCTATTGCCTATTGCCCATTTACTCAATGCCAAGCGATCGCTCCCTAATATAGAATCCGGTTGGATAGTTATTGTATAGTTGGCAGTGGGGGAGTGGGGGAGCGGGGAGTGGGGGAGATTAAATATTGAAGTAATTATAGAACCTATATTCCGCACGTCAAAGTGTAGTATCTCAGGCTAGCCGTTGAAAACCTTGTCTGGCAATAACCATAAAGTTTATAAGTAAAAATACATATTACACAAGCTATTGACAGTTATTATTAATAACAGAGGCTGTAATCCACATTCTTCGTAAAAAATACTGTTGTAGTATGCTTGTCGTGCGGAACGTGGGATAGAATTATCAACACCAACACCGGATGAAATTTTTCCTTCCTCATAAAGTTTACCCAAAGTCAAAACCATTACTCGTCGCTGAAAAACATCTTCTTCCTCGCGACAAGCAATCAACAATTCTTCTGGAAATTCCACAGTAACACTCATTTTTTTTATATAACTATTTCAGGACTTACGCAAAGACACTATATATAGCGCATAACCAACAGAGCGGTCGCTATAATTTTTAGAGAGCGATCGCCAAGTATTTCTTAGCCTTTATCTATTGATAAAAACTTAAATAGCTATCATTTTAATGGTAGGATGTTTGAGTTCAGATACTAGATATTTAGATAGTAATTGATGTTTGAGTTGATAAATAGTTTTTCCCAAAAAGCTATGCTTTATAAACATCTTTCTTAACATAAAACTTGACAAAACAAACAAGTTATGTATAAGCATCTCAAAGGCTTTTTTGGGAGAAAAGTGTATTGAAAAATACATTTTTTTGAGAACTGCAGACAGGATTTTTCCTCCCCATCCCCCCATCTCCCCATCTCCCCATCCCCTCATCTACAGGGTTTCAGGAGTTCCTTATAAGGGATAGCTTTGAAAGGGGGGGGAGGCATAAGGTTTTCTCCTATTGTCACCTTGTAAAAAATTTACGCATAAATACTTGTTTGATTGATTACTCAATGACGGCAGTTATGATTTTCTTCTCAAATTCTGTCTCCTGTTTCCTGTCTCCTGACTCCTTCTTCTATACTACATTTTGTGGTGCGGAATGTGGGTTGTAATTTGTAAATATGCCAGCGCACATTGCTATAATTAAGCCATCACCATCCCCCCATCCACATTAAATACTTGACCCGTAATATAATTAGCCGCACTATCAGCAGCTAAAAATTTAATCATACCTGCTACTTCTTCTGGTGTACCATAACGACCGAGAGGAATAAACTTGATAATTTCCTCAGAATTTTTCAAGTCCTTAGTCATATCAGTCGCAATAAACCCAGGGGCAACCACATTTGCTGTAATACCACGATTAGCAAGTTCTTTTGCTACACTTTTCGTAAAGCCAATAACCCCTGCCTTAGCTGCACTATAATTAGACTGACCGGGATTACCCATTTGCCCAGTTACTGAAGCAATATTAATAATACGACCCCTCTTTTGTTTGAGCATAATTTTGCTAACGGCACGGGTACAGAGAAAGACCCCTGTCAAATTTAGGTCTATTACTGACTGCCAGTCATCAGGTTTCATCCGCAAAAGCAAAGTATCGCGGGTAATACCAGCATTATTAACCAAAATATCAATGCGATTCCATTTTTCCATCACTTCTTTGACTAGGGTATCAACATCCTCAGCTTTAGAAACATCTGCTTGAAGTGCCATCCCATTGCCACCTGCAGCAACTATTTCTGCCACGACTTCCACTGCCGCTCCACTAGAGTTAGCATAGTTAACAACTACATTTGCCCCTTCCATTGCTAATGCCAAAGCTGCTGCCCGACCAATTCCTCTAGATGCACCTGTGATTATTGCTACTTGTCCC
The DNA here is from genome assembly GCF_010692555.1 of Okeania sp. SIO3B5. Classification (GTDB taxonomy): domain Bacteria; phylum Cyanobacteriota; class Cyanobacteriia; order Cyanobacteriales; family Microcoleaceae; genus Okeania. Next base: position 3,687 of record NZ_JAAHHG010000693.1, read on the forward strand.
TTCAAGCGCTGTAATGTTTCGGGTAATGCCTCCATAATCAAATCCTTTCCTAATATGGTTTAAACGACTATAGCGCTGTGCCCAGGCAACAGGCAACAGCTCATCTGGCAATAGGCAATAGGCAACAGGCAATAGGGGACACAAAAGGGTTTCAGCTATAGCGCTGTGCGCAGGCAACAGGCAACAGCTCATCTGGCAATAGGGGACACAAAAGGGTTTCAGCTTCTATTTAGGGCTTGCTGATTAAATCTCAAAGTATTGACTGATATTGGTTTCAGCCTTATTTTGGTCAAAAAAAGTGCAAGCTTTTCGGTCTAAAAAACTCATGCATGCTAGTATTTTGGGATGATTATGGCAGAAAAATTATTCTTACAAAACTTAGGTCCTACCTCATCTAAATTCCCCTAACTCCTGTCTCCTGTCTCCTGTCTCCTGTCTCCTGTCTCCTACCCTCACCCATAAGACTTTTTCAGCAAACCCTATTTATATCATGTTCGGATAATCAGTTACAAAAAAAACTTCTGGCCTTAAACCTTTCTTTCCCTTCTGCCTTCTGCCCTCTGCCTTCTGCCTTACTTCATCCAAAGTGTAATTATTCAACCGAACATGATATTAGGGCTCACCGATCTAATATCAAAGCATTGACTGATATTGGTTGTAGCATTTTTTTGTCTAAAAAAGTGTCAGCTTTTCAGCTCAAAAAGCTCATGCATGCTAGTATTTTGGGACGATA
>NZ_JAAHHG010000694.1 GCF_010692555.1 Okeania sp. SIO3B5
ACAATCATCTTTTGTTGTGAATACTTCGTAATATACAAAAACTTCTTTCTTCCTTGTCTACTTTCCCTCCTTGTCCTCCAAGTCTCACCTCCACTAGCATCTTATGTAAAAAACCTACCCTTGTGAGGTAGGGGACCCACCCCTAACCCATCCCAGGAGGGGAGAAGGGGAATAGGGAGTAGTTAGGGTCTGCTGAAAAGATTGGTTGGTGGTAGTAGGACACGGGGACGGGTCGCTCGGGGTTAAGCGGAGATTAGGAAAACAGGCAACGGTTTCCGCCATTTTATGTGAAGGAATTTTCTTGAGTTTCAGCAGAAAATTTCAGTGTTTTGAGGCAAAACTAGCCAATAACTTAGGAGATAAATTGAATATAAAAAACTCCATTACCTTAGCTATCCTAACTTTTAGCTTTATTCAGCAAGCCCTAGTTAGGAAAAACGAGAATTATGAATGCGAGTGTTGCTTCCCTCCCTCTAATAGCGCATCATCTGAAGACCTTGAAGTTGAAAAAAAACCGACCTCGCACATTTCTCGAAAGAGGTCGGCACAGCACATTCGTGAATAACACAGGCTACAGGAGTGATTCTATAATTTCAATAATGTCATCCGCCTCCTGTAAGAAGTCGTGCTGGGGTGTAAAGACGGAACCATCGGCGTATCTCGCCTTGCTCGATCTAGGACCGTGATCTGCATCAATAGCCTTCCGCCATCTCTCTGCGTGAGTTCTCCACTGCTCCGTATTAACAAGCTCGGGTGCTATAAACCAGAGATTCCAAGTCAGTACATTGCCCTGCAGCAGCATGTTGCCAGTAGCAATATTAAAAATATCTAGGATTTTTTGGTTGAAGGTATCGACAGTGGGATAATTTGTCGGTATGATTCTACCAATTTCCACTTCTATATGCCCCACTGTCCATGCTTTTGGGTGTTTAGCAAAGATAGGAGCTTCAAATAGTGGGCTTTGGCCAATCAGAACTGGAAAGATAGGCTGATCGGGGTTTCCAACGTTATGAGTATGGACCTGAATCGCATTTGCTTTGTCCGAGGGAAAGGGAAGAGATTCTTTAGCAAAGAGGTCCCATGCTTGCCGAACAATCCAATTTTGGTGGGAACTAGGACTAAACCAAATCTTAGCTTCTACAGTCATATCCGCTGCTAGCTCCCGATTTGTTTCGTTAACCCAACCTCTCTGTCCGGTAACAGTAACTTCTACATTCAGGCAAGCTATGTTAGGAGCACAAGCACCTTGTTGAGGACATATGATAGACCATATTCTCCCTGTATTGTCATAACCGATGCTAGAAATATCGTGGGCAAACCTCTGAAAACACCTGGAACTCGGGTCTCCTTTAATGGTTTCCCAACTGAATTCAGGCCAATATACACGCTGCTGGCGTTTGATTCTGTTAATGTTGGCCATGTTATCCAACATTGGCAATGAACTTAGGTTTGGATCTGGATAGGCAAAGGCGGGATTTGATTCAGCGAACCCGCCTATCCATCCTGGTGGGACATTTGAATTTTGATTAGGCATTATAAAACTTTCCTTCATTTAGTTAGCGATCAAATTGAGAGCTATCCAACTTACCGAAAAATTGGGTTTAAAGCCTCGCCCTAGAAGGGCGACTTTTTAGTTTATTTTTTTCCACAGGTTATGTTATCATGCTTTTTAGTTCAAAAGTCATTCTATGAAAGCAAGATTTAAGTACCGCATATATCCAACATTGGGACAAAAATACCGATTAGCAAGGCTATTTGGTTGTGTCCGTGTTGTCTGGAATGATAGTCTAGCTTGCTGTCAGGAAAAGTACAAACTAGGAGAGAAAAAACCGACTAATTCTGAACTACAAAAACAGTTTATTACTCAGGCTAAAAAGACTGAGGACAGAGAATGGCTATCAGAAGTTTCTGCTATACCACTACAGCAATCTTTAAACGATTTAAACCAGGCTTATCAAAACTTTTTTAAATCAACTCAAGGCAACAGAAAAGGTAAACCTATAAGACCTCCTAAATTTAAGAGTAGAAAGTCAAAGCAAACAGCTAGATTTACAAAGGGTGGATTTAAAGTTAGTCAGCATAAGGTCTACTTAGCTAAAATAGGAAAGCTGAAAATTGTGTGGTCAAGGGAACTACCCGCTATTCCATCATCAGTAACAGTAATCAAAGATTGTAGGGGCGATTCGCGAATCGCCCCTACTAGATATTTCCTAAGTTTTGTAGTAGAAGTTTTGCCAGAAGTATTGCCTAAAACTGATAATTCAGTAGGTATAGATTTAGGAATTAAAACTTTTGCGACTCTGAGTAACGGTCAAACAATTGATGCACCAAAACCACTAAAGAAACGAATTAAGAAGTATCGAAAACTAAGTAAGTCATTATCTAAAAAAACTAAGGGTTCTAAACGATATGAAAAAGCTAGACTGAAAATAGCTAAATTTTCCTACGGAATGCTACGCAAACATGCCAAACTGAAAGATACAAGGATAGATTTTCTACACAAATTATCTACTGAAATAATTCGTGAAAACCAAACAATTGTTTTAGAGGATTTGTTTGCGTTTGCGTAGCATCCCGTAGGGAAGCATTCCGTAGGAAACGTTTCTGGAATGGTTAAGAATCGGAAATTATCGAGAGCTATTTCTGATTTAGGCTGGAGAACATTCAGGACATTTTTAGAAGGAAAAGCAGAAAAATACGGTCGCGATCTAAGAGTAATTAGCCGTTGGGAACCCACATCCCAAACTTGCTGTTGTTGTGGATTTAAAGGTGGAAAATTAGATTTATCAATTCGTGAGTGGGAATGTCTTAATTGTGGTGCTAAACATGATCGAGACGAAAATGCAGCAAGAAATATATTAGTCGCGGGTGGGCAATCCGAGACAAAAAACGGACATGGAGGCCAGCATAACCCACCCCCATCCCCTCCCGGGAGGGGAGCAAGAGGGGTGGGTGCAGCAGCCTGTGAGATGTCAACCCGCCGAGGGGCTACGGCTCGGTACGAATCCCCGTGCCTTTAAGCCGGGGAGGATGTCAAAAAATCATTGTACTGCCGTACTTCCGAAAAAGGAAACCATTGGTCTTTTCTATGGTCTAGTTAGTCGCCAATACAGATTTAAAGATAAGTAAGCTGCCCGTAATTATTTTACTCACCTAATTGGTATTTTTAAGAACCTGAACTATGCTCACCCTGCACTCTACTGATCGTGCTAATTAGCAGAGCGATCGCTACTCCCTCCTAACTCCTGACTCCTGTTAATACCTACAATGTCCTAAAATCAATAAAGTTAATCATCAACTTAGGGAACTAGCAGTGGCCAAATCAACAGAATCTAATACACAATCTCTTTCTCGTACACCTCTATATGACTTATGCACCGAACTTAAGGCCAGAATGGTAGAATTTTCTGGGTGGGAAATGCCAGTACAATACACTAGCATTAGCACCGAACATGAGGCAGTACGCACCAAAGCTGGAATGTTCGATATTTCCCACATGGGGAAGTTTATTGCTCAAGGCCACGACTTAATCGAAAAAATTCAACTTTTAGTACCTTCCGACCTGAGTAGTTTAGAACCTGGTAAAGCTCAATATACTGTCTTATTAAACTCCCAGGGAGGTATTATTGATGACTTCATTTTCTATCGTCAAAGTGATGATCCCCTTACCAACGAAGCACGGGGTTTTATGATTGTTAATGCTGCTACTAAAGCTAATGATAAAGCATGGATATTAAGTCATCTAGAAGCTAGTGGTGTTAAATTCCAAGATATCTCTGAGGAAAAAGTGTTATTAGCTGTTCAAGGTCCGGAAGCAGAATCTTATGTGCAGCAATTTGTCAAGGAAAATTTGGCATCAATTGGGTTTTTCGGGCATTCAGATATTACTGTATTAGAGCAACCTGGTTTTATTGCCAGAACTGGTTACACTGGGGAAGATGGGTTTGAAATTATGGTAGACGCCTCTGTGGGTGTGGAGTTATGGCGTAGTTTATTGAGTGCTGGCGTTACTCCCTGTGGTTTGGGAGCAAGAGATACTCTACGTTTAGAAGCTGCAATGGCACTTTACGGTCAAGATATTGATACTGAAACTACTCCTCTAGAAGCGAGTTTAAGTTGGTTAGTTCATCTAGATAAAAAAGGAGAATTTATTGGTCGTCAGGTCTTGGAAACACAAAAGGCGGAAGGTGTATCAAAACGGTTGGTAGGTTTGGAAATGCTCGATCGCTCTATTGCTCGTCATGGTTATCCTGTTGTGAGTGATGGCAAAGTGGTAGGGGAAGTTACTAGCGGTACTAAGTCTCCTACTTTAGGGAAAGCGATCGCTCTAGCTTATGTACCGAAAAAATTTGGCTAAAATAGGGCAAAAATTAGAAGTAGAAGTTAGGGGA
>NZ_JAAHHG010000695.1 GCF_010692555.1 Okeania sp. SIO3B5
ATACTTCGTAATATACAAAAACTTCTTTCTTCCTTGTCTACTTTCCCTCCTTGTCCTCCAAGTCTCACCTCCACTAGCATCTTATGTAAAAAACCTACCCTTGTGAGGCCCCTCCCCCTCCCAGGAGGGGAAATAGGGGAGTAGGGGAGTGGGGGAAAAATAAACATAAGAATAATTAACATTAACTGAGCTGAAATGAGCAAAAAAGTGATTTTGCTTATGCTGATTAGTTGACAACTTTTTTTTCTCCTGACTCCTGATATCATGTCCGCTGGTATCGTTTGTGTAAAATCAAGGGTGAATATCTACAGGAAGTTTACGTTTTTTCAAGCTTTTAAGCCTTCTTCCCTCTTCCTTCTTCCTTCTTCCTTCTTCCTTACTTCACTATACAATACCGATGCTACCGGACATGATATGACTCCTGACTCCTGACTCCTAAATAATTAAGATTAATATCATACACTAATTTACCAACGCCGTTTCATCATATCCTGTAATTGCTGATTTATTCCTTCAGGTTTTAACCAACCATAACCTGCACTACCGAGAGTTTGGAGTAAATTTTGAAAGTCTTTATCAGACCAATTCGGAGTACCACTATGAGTTAGAGCTAAGGTGATTTTCTCTTCTTCTAATTGAGGCGATATCCAACGATTAAAAAATTTTATTAATGGATTATTAGTGTGTTGAAAAACTATAGGAGCTGTTTGTACTTTAATTGTGAAAGAGTAATTGATTTTAGAAGTATAATTTGCTCTCAAAATAATCTGGCGTTCATAATTTTCTTCGGCTAGGAGTTTGCTAGTATCTACAGTAATTTGGTACTCGTTTCGATGAAAATAAAATTGAGATGGAGTAATCAAAATTCAAGGATGATTATTTGTAAAATTCGGTGAGTCGTTAGGGTGCTTTGCTACTTCCCAAGTACCAGTTTTCACATCATTAGGAATATGGTTTGTTACAGAGATAATTTGAGTTAATTTTTCATCTATTTGAGTAGATGTAAAGTTTAGGGTAGGGATATTCAGTTCAACTACAGGAATATTTTTAATATCAATTTTTTGGAGAGCAATTTTAGCAGCTCCAGCAGATGGGTAGCGGTCTTTTTGATTAATTTGCACCATCTTTTCTAACCAGTTAACAAACATAGGGTTAAGATAATTTAAAAGATGTTTGAAATTAAGTTTATTGTCATCATCAACTAAGAGATGAATTTCAGTTTATTTAATTCCTGCTAGTAGACAAATTAGGGTAGCACCTAAACCATAAAGGTCTGTTGCGTTACTAAGTCTTCGGTTGTAAATTTGTTCTGGAGCCATAAATCCAAATGTTCCAGCAGCAACGCTTTCTGTTTTATTTTTGGCTTCAACTCCAATAGTTTGAGCTAAACCAAAATCTATTAAATAAACATTATTTTTGTTATCTATTAAAATATTTTCAGGTTTAATATCTCGATGAATTATGGGTGAATTTTGATTTTGCAGATATCTTAAAATGTCGAGTATGGAAATAATTATTTGTTTAATTTCTTCATGGTCAAAACTGCGTAATTCTGCTAATGATTTACCCGGTTTGTATTCCTGAACTAAGCAAAAACCTCTGGCAGTTGGGAATGAATTTAGATAACGAGGAATCCCTTTGTGATTTAGGAGTTGCATAATCTTAAGTTCATTCTCATAAGCTTTAAAACCAGACCAACTAGAGTTAGATTTTGCGAATTGAAATTGTTTGATTACAACAAGATTTTTCCTGTAGTTATCTTTAGCTAAGTAGACAACTCTACCACCAGCAGAATTTTTACCTAATTCTTTGATTATTTGATAGCGATCACTAGAATTAGTTTTTGGCAAAGATTTTTTTTCTTATTCATAAGTTTTCACCTATTATCTTAAAGTAAGCATTCAGCCGTCAGCTATCAGCTATCAGCTATTACTTTGATTTTTTGATAAAAGCTTGGTTATTCAGAATTAAATCTTATATCATGTCCGGATAATTAGTGATGAAAAAAACCAAAACAGTCACTTGCAGTACAAATCTTTTTATTCTCCCTACTCCCTACTCCCTACTCCCTACTCCCTACTCCCTTATTTATAACTATTCAACCGGACATGATATTACTTACTACAAAAGCAAATTTTCAAGTCTATATTCATAATAAACCTTCTTCTTAAGGTTGAGATTTTATTGCTGTTTGCGCAGCATTCCGCAGGAATAGCTGACTGCTAATAGCTGTTTGCGCAGCATTCCGCAGGAAATGCTTACATCTTAAATAACTATGGTTTAATTCTATAGGGCTTAGATTTGTGGTATTTATAAATAATTTGATTTTGTTGCCGGATTATATAGATAATTATAATAGTTGTTAATATAATAACTACTATGAAAAAAAATTGAAAAAATGAATTCATAGCAGCTTGAGCTCAAGAAAAATTTAACTGCCCTGATAAATTCAACAATACTAAACCTACGCTCGTACCTAATGCTACAGCTAATCCAGAAATCTGCATGGCAATTTTTTGGCTAAATCCTACTTCTAAATACTTTTTCAATAAAAATCCAAAAGTATTACCAAAAATAACTATTGTTCCTGTGGCTATAAAATAGATTAGGGGTATAAAAAAAACTGTTACCGAGGGAAGTATTAATGGATTCCACTTGCTTACTATACTAGATGGAAGGGCTATTGCAGAAATAACACCCATTAACCTAACAGATATAATTCCAAGTATATAAGAAAAAGGAATTGTAATTATCAAAGATAACCATCCCCATTTTATTCCCCATTTATATCCAACTATACACCAGAATATTGTACTAATTATAATCACTATATATTTTACTAATTCTCCTAAAATTGTCAAAAATTTTGTTATTATTAAATTTGAGCCATGGCTCGGGTAAGCTATCCTAAATATTACCCAAGCAAATCCCATCCCATAGAAAGATACAATTGCAAGCAATAAAAAAACTACCACCAAGCAAATATTAGCTATGAAAATTTTTCTGGCTGTAGGAATTTTAGCTGTTTCAACTTTAACAGTTAACTTTCTAGTATTAATTTGAGCATTTGTATCCAACAAAATTTCTCTGGTATAGACTTCATTTGCCATTAATTTACTACTATCAACAGTAATAGAACATTCAACATTATTTTTCTTAAACTTATTTGGTGAAAAAGAAATCTAAGAATGATTGTCAGGCTGATGTGGTAGATCTTTAAGATGGGGCGCAACTTGCCATTTTCCTTTCAATAGGGTTTGAGGAATCGAATTATTAACTACAATATTTTTAGTTAACTTAGAATTAATTTGAGTAAATCTAAACTTAAGATAGTTGTGACTCAGATTAACATCTGGCAGGGCAGTAATTGTTAATGGTAAAAGTTCTGATAATGCTACCTCAGCTGAACTATAACGGTCTTTTTGTTTCGGCCTAACCATTTTTTCTAACCAGTTGATAAAAGGTTTACTGAGATGAGTAACTAATGGTTGAAAATTAATATAACCATTATCATCAATTAGGGTTTCAATATTGTTAGATTTTGTTTCTGTTAATAAACAAATTAAAGTTGCTCCTAAACCATAAAGATCGGTAGCATTACTCAGAGAGCGGTTATAAATTTGTTCTGGAGCCATGAAACCAAATGTTCCAGCAGCTACGCTACTCATTGCTCCTTCTCCAATGCCAATTCTTGCCAAACCAAAATCTACTAAGTAAACATTCAATTGTTCGTCTACTAAAATATTTTCTGGTTTAATATCTCTATGAATTACAGGTGGAATACGATTTTGTAGATAGATTAATATTTCCAAAATAGAAATAGCAATTTCTTTAATTTGTTCCGGATTAAATTTATTTTTTACAGCCAGAGACGGAGCTTTTTTATACTCTTGTACTAAGCAAAACCAATCAGAAGTTTCAAACGAATTAAGATAGCGTGGGATACCAGAATGTTCGAGAGAACTTAGTACCTGAATTTCTCGCTCGTAGGCTTTTAAACCAGACCAGTTTGAATTAGATTTAGCAAACTGAAACTGTTTAACTACAACAGATTTTTCCGTAACATTATCTTTCATTAAATAAGTTACTCTACCCTCAGTGCTATTGCGACCTAGTTCGCGAATTTTTTGATAGCGGGAACGAGAATATTTTTGTGAATTGTTCATAGCAAAAATTTGGTTAATAGTAAATTTTATATAGCAATTCTTTAATCTGTGAGGTACAGATATTCGATCCCCCCTAACCCCCCTTAAAAAGGGCAGGGTCTATTTATTGTCACGAGAGAAAAAAGAAGTAGGGGAGTGGGGGAGTGGGGGAGTAAGGTCAATTTATCGTCAAGAGAGAAAAATTGTATCCTTTGAAATTTTGAAATTTTGTACATCTTGCT
>NZ_JAAHHG010000696.1 GCF_010692555.1 Okeania sp. SIO3B5
GACACCATAATACCCTGCCGCCTATGCATGGCGTGACATATTTTTTCATACCTTATCAAACTTTACTGACTATATATTAGAACTTATAGAAAGGTTTGACAAGGTTTTTGGGAAACTATTACTGCTCTTAAACCCAACACTGCATGAACAAACATGATACAAAGTGCGATGCTACCAAGGTAAGCGTGAGCAGTCCGCAATACAGCTTGATTTCCACCAAATTTTGTTACGGAGATAAAACCATTTGTTGCCAGTAACGCCAATACTGCCGAACCAGTCCAAAAATGAGGACTTTCAAATATTTGCTGTTCTTGCATCACTAGAGATAATATTCCACCCGTATAACCTAATGCCATAAATAAAAACATAAATGGTGCCATCTTACGGTGGTTAGAGGCACTTTCAACAGCTATGGCTTCATCAGTAACTACTCGTCTACGCCATCCAGTAAAGCCCACAAAGCTACCCATAACAAATACAACGATCGCCATCATCAATGGATGTCCCCAATGTACAATTGGTTCTGGTGTACCGAAATTGCGGAATATGTCAGCTATTGGTTCTAAATATTCTCTGATTTCCATTTCTTTCTCTGGTGGTAGTTTTTGCTTTTTTTGTTCAAAGTTTAAGTTTATCAGACAGGACTTACGCAAAAGCACTACATATAGAAGATAAAAACTATCGCACTATGGTAAATATAGTGTTTGTGTCAGAAAAATGCCTAAATCCTGTCAAAATAATTGGGTCTAAAACCCCGCTTTGACTTGATTGGCGAAATGTTTTTGCAGGCTTGCTCAAATCCTCATTACAAAAATAATTTTTGACTTTTGACTTTTGACTTTTGAATTATGACTTCATTAAGCTACTGCTCTAGCCCGATCCTCTGGGTTAGCTTTCAGCAATGGAAAGTTAAGACTTTCCCGTTGTTGTAAATAAAGTTGACCGACTTTGCGTGCTAGATTACGAATTCTGCCAATGTAACGAGTGCGTTCGGTGACAGAAATTACCCCTCTAGCATCAAGTAAGTTAAAACTATGAGAACATTTGAGAACGTAATCAAGACTTGGTAAGACTAATCCTTGTTTTGTTAGTTGTTCGGCTTCTTTTTCATAGAGACCAAAGAGAGTAAATAAAAACTCAGGATTAGATGCCTCAAAATTATAGGTACATTGTTCAATTTCTCCCTGAAGATAAACGTCTCCATAAGTTATGTTATCGGTCCAAGCTATTTTTGTCATCGCATCTACTTCTTGGAGATACATAGCAAGGCGTTCTAAACCATAAGTAATTTCGATGCACACTGGTCGGCAATCTATACTACCACATTGTTGAAAGTAGGTAAACTGCGTAATTTCCATGCCATCAAGCCAAACCTCCCAACCTACTCCCCAAGCTCCTAGAGTGGGAGATTCCCAGTTGTCTTCTACGAAACGAATATCGTGGTCTTCTGGGCGAATACCCAGAGCGCGGAGGGAGTCTAGATAAACATCCTGAATGTTATTGGGAGAAGGTTTGATCAGGACTTGATATTGGTAGTAGTGTTGAAAGCGGTTGGGGTTTTCCCCATAACGTCCATCAGTAGGGCGACGACAGGGTTCGACATAAGCAACTGACCAAGGTTCAGGACCGATCGCCCGCAGAAACGTGTGGGGATTCATTGTACCTGCTCCTTTTTCAGTATCATAAGGTAGAGCGATGAGACAGCCGCGATCGCTCCAGAACTGATTTAAGGTGGCTATGACTGATTGGAAATTCACAGGATTTTATTTGATTTTGAGTTTATTTGAAATCAGAGATTTTCAACATTTTGGGAGGAAACACTTTTGTGATTTTCCCAATTTCCACCTTCTTTTAACATAGAATAATTACCTTGTCAACTTCCATTATTCCTAGCGCTGTTTCATTCTAAATTTTTGCACTTCTCTCAAAGCCTGACTGGGAGAAAGTTATGAGCATTTCTACTTCTTTGGGTGAAAAGTCAACTTTTAATCATAAATTAAGAGCCTCTATCCCCGTGTCTCCGTTTCTCCGCATCCCCGTGTCTATCGAGAATGAAACAGCCCTGCATTATTCCTGTTCCCTGTTCTCTGCGCTAAAAGTTGAACGTCGTACCTTACCTAAAGCGATCGTGACATCTATAAGCATATTCATTGCTACATCTTTACCAGGACAGATGCGTCCAGCACTACGATCGCCTACAGAATGGAAACCCATGTGGTAAGGGCAAAGATTTTCTCGGTTGGCATCAAATTGATAGGTTGTCGGACCCCAAAAGTTCTCGTCTAATAATCCTAAACTCATAGGAATTAATATTTTTGTACCAGCAGGAAAAGTTTGATATCTTTCAGCTATTGTCAATGTAAAAGCATCGGTTGCTACTTTATGGGAGGCACTAACGGGTGCCCAGAGACGGGAACATTCTAGGAGATATAGTCCTACCGATTCTCGGTTATCTAGGTCGAGTTCATCCCAATAATGAGTAGGGTTAATTTCAGATGTATTTCGTCCTTTGTAAGCAGGAAGAGGCCGATCGCCCATGGCAGTTTGACCAAGATGTAGAGGACCTTGTAAAGCTGCTATACTCAGAACAGATATCATCAGTTTGGCTAGTTCTCGTCTTGTCATGCCATTATACCCATCGCTCTGTTCGTTAAAGCTAGCTAACACAGGGGAATTTTCATATATGGTTGCTGCTTGATCGATCAACTCTGAAATTCCTCCATGCCCAAATATGTTTAACTCTTCTAAGATAGTACTAACACCTGCAAAGTAGCGTAGTGTACCCTGGCGTGTATAGTGTAAATCTGTGAGGAGGTCCATTGTAGCCTTATCGTTAGGGTCTAACTGAAATAAAACATAGTGAATATACTCAATTAGAAATCGTTTCCAACCCCGTTCATCCTCGCTAAAAAAAGCCCCACCAGGGCCATGAGGCATATCTGTATAATCTGTTGCCAACTTTTCAATAAGTTGTCTGGCGATCGCATCTTGCTGGCGTGCTATTGAGGAGTCATTGAGAATATAATCCTGTACACATCTACGGAAAGCTTCATGGTCATTATTACCTGTTGCTTCTTGGTCTGACAGTGCCAGTAGGAAAACGTTTCTGCCGCCTACATCTTGATTAGGCAAATGATTTGCTTCTAGTGCGGTGGTGCCTAAGCGCCATGTTCGAGCTTGGGGAGAAGTCAGTGCTGTTTCTATGGCTTCAAATTCGCCCATTACTACCTGGCCAGCGCAACAAAAGTTTGGTCCTAAAACTAGGCGTTTCTGGTCTAGGTATGTAGGAAGATTTGCTACTAAGCCTTCTATGAAGATAATTATTGGCAGCAAGACTTTGCTAAAGATATTTTCTGGATGTTGAAGTGCCCAGATTTGAAAATTATTCAGCCAAATATCTATCAATGATGCTGTATAGGTTGGTTGTTGTCTTGGCGGGGTGGTTGAAGTCATATTGTTTCTCTCTGTGGTTGTTGAAAAATTGGGGGCATCATACCGTTTCACTAAAGTCAGAAGTCAAAACTCAGAAGTCAGAAGTGACATTAATGGAACTTAAAACCTTGATTATACAGTAATTTCAGCTTATTATTTTACTTTATCAGTTATATCATGTCCGGATAAAAGCGTGATAAAAAACTTTCTCCTTCTCCTCCTCTTTCTTCTTGTTTATTTCCTCCTAACCAGAAAATAAGGTCTCATATAGAATCCGGTTGAATACTTATTATATGAGATGGGGAGATGGGGAGATGGGGAGATGGGGAGATGGGGAGATGGGGAGGTGGGGAGGTGGGGAGATGGGGAGATTTAATATTGAAGTGTAGATAGAATTATAAACATATACTGTATAACCGGATTCTATATCAAGCTTCCTGCCCTTTCAAGGGGAGGGATGGCTCCGAAACCTGTGCCATATCCAATCGACAAGAGAAAATAAAGTTCAATATTTCAAACCTCTGACTTGAACTAGAGGTACTGTTAACGCAGTTCCTCCCATAGGAGGCTAACTGATAACTGAAATGACTCCTGACTCCTCCGTCATTTATTTATAACTGTTCAACCGGACATGATATTACTGAATAATTAATTATTAATAATTAAATAATTCTGGTTTAAAGCCTCCTCTTTTGTAAGCATTCAGCCGTCAGCTATCAGCTATCAGCTATTTCTTTTAGTAGGTGATAAAAGTTTTATTAATTGAGCTAGAAAAATCTGACTACAAAAGTCAGCTCCAAAGTCTATATTCATTTAAACCCCCTTTTTTTGCGCTCGAATTGAGAGCTAATAGCTGAATGCTTACCCTCTTTTAAGGGGAAAAAAGCGGTCGAGGGATGGCTCCGAAACCTGCACCATATCTAATCAACTAAGAAAAGAAATAATATTT
>NZ_JAAHHG010000697.1 GCF_010692555.1 Okeania sp. SIO3B5
TATCTAACAGGCTCTTCTTTGGTGGCCTCGCTTATTGCAGGCTCTTCCGCTGTGGCCTCGTATTTGCCCTATTCATACCCCTCTAGTTGCTAGAGGCTCCTAATAGGAACGAGTCGCACTCTACTACTCCATGTATTTTGGTACTCAATCCTCCTTTACTACGGCCAATATCTTCTTGTTCAGCACTACTATATGCGGCTCCTGCACTACGAGTATGAGCACGAACAATAGTGGCATCGATCATGGCATATTCGTTATCTGCATCCTCAGCCTTAGCTTGAAATACTCTTTCCCATACCCCTGAACAGCACCAACGACTAAAACGAGTATGGATAACACGAAAGTCCCCAAATCTTTCTGGTAAGTCTCTGGTTCGGAATTCCCGCTCTATACCTGTATAAAACAGCTTCTACAAAGAGGCGGTTGTATGCATGCTGTCCTCCCGACAGTTCCTTCACGCCCTGGTAGTAAATTTGTATGGGCGTACCCATTGGTCATCCCGTAACCCATAACGTCTAGTCATTTAGAGCAGTCCTTTTTTGTTAATTCCTGTAGTTATTCTTCATAATCATACTATATGATTAATGTCAACCTCTTTAATTGATGACACGCCCTAGTAGATAGGATGTTTCCAAGTTCCCAGATTTGCTCTAATTGTGGTCTTCATCGTCATAAGATGCCATTAAAAAACCGCGTTTATATCTGCCCTGATTGTGGTCACATAGAGGACAGAGATTTAAACGCCAGCAAAAATATAGAACGATGGTTTGAAGGAATATTCCCATACGACTCTACCAAGTCAAACGGTAAGCTCTACCGGGATGGCCTGGGTCGTGGACAAACCCTTTAGTTGCCAAACTAAAGCCACGTTGAAACAGGAAGTTAATACCAAAACTACCTATGTCCAGTTAAGTCTAGATTTGGGTAGTTTTGGGTCAGTTTAATAGAGCGGAAGACAAATGTCTGTGCAATATTTGCGTAGCGCTATAAACAAAATACTTTAAAATGCCTATGTTCACTCCTAGTATCTAGGTATTGATAGAAATTATGACAAATCAAACTTCCACTCCAGTAATTGTTAATGGTGCTGCGGGCAAAATGGGCCGTGAAGTAATAAAAGCTGTAGCAAATGCCAGTGACATGACTCTTTTTGGTGCCATAGACCGCCAACCTGAGTATCTTGGTAAAGATGCTGGCGAATTGTGTGGTTGTGGAGAACTAGAAGTGCCAGTGATTGATGATTTACAGGGAATGTTAGTCATGGCCACTCAGGAAAAAAAACCAGCAGTAATGGTTGATTTTACTCACCCAAATAGTGTTTATGAAAATGTTCGTTCTGCTATTGCTTATGGCATCAGACCAGTGGTAGGAACTACAGGTCTTAGTCCAGAACAAATTCAGGACTTAGGAGAATTTGCAGAAAAAGCCAGTATTGGTACACTGATAATTCCTAACTTCTCTATTGGTATGGTTTTGCTCCAACAAGCAGCGATCGCCGCTTCCCAGCATTTCGATCATGTAGAAATTATTGAGTTACACCACAATCAAAAAGCTGATGCCCCTAGTGGTACTGCAATTAAAACTGCACAAATGCTATCAGAACTAGGAAAAACTTACAATGTACCTAACGTTGAAGAAACAGAAAAAATAGAAGGGGCCAGAGGTTGTTTAGCAGACGAAGGAATTCGGATTCATAGTGTACGCTTACCTGGTTTAGTTGCTCATCAAGAAGTAATATTTGGTGGGCCTGGTCAAATTTATACCTTACGACACGATACAACAGATAGGTCTTGCTATATGCCTGGAGTTTTATTAGCCATTCGTAAAGTCCAATCTTTAACCAAACTCATCTATGGCTTAGAAAAGCTACTTTAGACTTAAGAACTACTGCGTCTACTACGCCTACTTTGGCGAGAACGAGTTGAAATATCGTATTCTAAAACTGCACCTATTCCAAACAAAATCGCAGTAAATACAAAGAATACCTCCAATAAACCCCCACTTTCATAATCTCCTTGAGCGCGTGAATCTGACCACTTAAAATACATATCAGCAATGTAAAGAGAAAATGTAGCAGCAGCAATCATGCGCCAAGACTGAGAAAAACGTCCACCCCAAAAAGCTAGAAGTAAAGCAGTAGCAATAATTAGTAAAAATACATCAGCAATGATATAGAACAAGTTTATGCTATAAGCAAATGGTTCTAAGTTTTTATCTATACTTATTACCCAAGAAGGAGCCAAATTGGCCGATACTTCTTCTACTATATCATCTACCTCTTCTAAGACTGAAGTATCTGGACTAGATAATAGGCCAAAAAATGAAGGTTCAGCGACCCAAATAGCCAAAGCAACTCCTGCCACTGCTACTCCAGCTAAAACTCCCCACTGCCAAAATTCTAGATTTAGTCGTTTAGAAGTGACAGCTAAAGTCATTCCCCAACCAATGAACAAGTAAGAAAAAACGTAGAAAATATCTGCTAGTGAAACATCGGGATCTAGTTCCCAAAGTAGTTCCCAACAACCAAAAACCACACCAGCAAGAAAGTAAAATAATAATCCTAGACCAATGCCCATCCATACATTGCGCCCACTAACCATTTGAGGACTTTGCCAATTTCTAAAGCAAACTATAGAAGCGAATAAGTAAGCTCCCAGTTCAAATATGTAAGTACCAACAGAGTACCAAAAAGGTAATTCTTCATCTGGTAAAGGCACGCTAAACAGGAGAAAAAATAATAGGGCAAGTACGCCCCAAACAAGACCAGTAATTACAATATTCTGGGCTGAGAATAAGGACTTAGTCAGGGTAGATGATTTTTCTGAAGTGCTGCTCATAGGAATATTCTCATCAAGCTTTACTTTGGACACATATTTTCTCTCCATTTTTTACCATTTTTAGTCTTTTTTTGAGACTTATCAAAGGTATTAAGGAGATAAAAATAGACTTACTTTGTTTTTTTGACCAATCAATATTAAATAAATAGATTTTTTTGATCGATAAAATTAATATTAATGAACTTAACCTACTCTTAATAAAGATTGGACACAATAAAATACTGATAGATTATTTGATTTTAAATGCTGTTTAACACGAAGTAGATCTTCGTTGACTAGCAATAAGCAATTTTCCCTTCTGCCTTCTGCCTTCTGTCTTCTGCCTTCTGCCTTCTGCCTTTTCAATTGATTTAGAGCGACCAATATCAATTTTTTACCTAACTCCAGAAGTGATATTGGCAAACTTTTTAAATTACTTTACTGCCCATTGTTTACCTTCAGGAAATTGATTCAGCCAAGCCATAAACTGACTTTTATCAGAACTAGACATAGATTCTAAGATTTCATCAATACCTTCAGCAAAATTGGAATTACCAAAATATTGTTCACCTAAATGATGGACTTCTTGCAGTAAAGTATATAGATGAACTTCCCGCCAAGAAGGTAGTGGTAATTGTTTAACAGGATCGACAGTTAATAAAGCCTTAGTTGCATCAGGAGAATCAGTGTTAGGAAAGTTTCTCTTTTGAAGAAGCTTAGTAAAGTCCTTGTGAAAAGACTTAGCCTGTCGATTACCTAATAAATCTTCTACATCAAAGTAAACAGCTTGTACTAGCAACAAACAACCCTGAATAAACGAAGGGGTAATGGCATCCTCATCTTTTGATTCTTCATTACTCAGTTGCTCTAAGCGGACTTTTCCCCAAACACTATATCGGTCTGGTTCCTCTAGTAAAACACAAGCTTTACCACGATTATCTGTTAAATCCCGCCAGAAGGATCTAGCTTCTTCAGCTTGCTCGGCCTTAAAAAGACTGATTAAGCGAAAAGTTTGCCCTTGATAACTAAGAATAGGGATCTGTTGATCCTTTTTTGGGTGTTGAATACTTGTAATTTCAACATCTTGCCTTTTCAGAATAAACATGACACTTTACATTCGACTCCCATAATCATCTGGGGCACTATTGGTATAATTTTGACCTCTCCCCTGGCTTCTCGAGAGGGGATTCTAAGCTGTTACTACATGGCAGGATAAATCTGTGCCACTCCGCTTTTTAGCTTTGGTTTCCCAGATACGAAATCTGGTAGCAAGGGTCAAAACTTGCCTACAGACCTTGACTAGGCTTAAACCTAATTGTGTCTCTACTTTGCATTCGCGAAGCGTGCCGAAGGCAAGTATATTCGCAGCTCCGTTTAAATCAGCGTTAATTAATCTTCCTTTAGCAGTGCGGTACATCCCGCGTTTAACTCTTTTCCCTGATGGTTTCCACCCTTTCCTAGGTCATGCTACGCAAACGGGTTTCTCACCAAAAGTAGGTAGAAAATCACTGTCTAGAAAACTATAGCAATCCTATTTTATTTGTGTCAAAAATCTTAC
>NZ_JAAHHG010000698.1 GCF_010692555.1 Okeania sp. SIO3B5
CCGGTTTTTGAAACTGCCTAATACCCACTAACTCTCCTACAGTTTACTGTCGCCATCAAAAGGGCGAACGCTTGTTTTTGGTTGTCTGTTTTTAGCGTTGGCGGAGCAAGTGCGGCAGCTATATCGCCTGTTTTTGACAACGTTCGCTTGTCAGTCCAATAGTCACTTTTGGCTGAGTATTCTATTGCACCATTTTAGATGAAACAGTCCACTACTATTGATTACTTTTGACTTTTGACTTTTAACTTGTTTTGACTTACCCATAAGCCTATTCCCATTACCACCATTCCTAATACCATACCAGGTTCAGGTACACTTACATCCTCTAATGGGTTATTGGGGTCGGTTAACTGCTCTTTACCATCCTCAACTTTGCGGTTAAAACGGTCTGCTGCTGCTTCTGCACGTCTGAGTGCTTCCCGTTGTTCGTCGTTAACTAAGACGATCATGGAAGAATAAGGCGTAACTATTTTATAAGTCTTGGCGATCGCGTGAATAGTATCTAATTCATCAAGGGTTTCCAAGTTCATTTGTTTACTCAACCCCAAAACTAACTGTTGAGCTGCTAACTGTTGTGCTGCCAGAGGTGCAAAATTCTCCTCAGTTGTTTCATCAGGAGATTTTTTATCCAGGAACCAAGCATAACCATCGGCAACACTGACAACAGAATCTCCGAAATTTGATTTTGCGGTCACTTGTTGGAAGACTTGGGCAAGTTTTGTCGCTACTCCACCCCCACTTTGTTGAATCAATTTTAATGTGGCATCATCATAAGCAGGCGGCATTGCACCTAAATGCAACATCCACAAAGGTGCAGATAAATTTGGCATCTCTTTGTTGTTTCTAGATAATTCATAACTACCTTCATCGCTGACCAATATTACCCCTTTGTAACGAGTGTCACCTCGTAACTGGAGATACTGTTCCAGCATTTCTTTGTATTGGAGCGTACCGAAAAATGTAACTTTATCCACATCAAACTGACTAATATCGTCAATGCGTTCGGGTGGCAGTGTAACATTAGTCAGAAATAAGTCAGCATCACCATTGCCAAAACTCAGGTCTCCAAAACCATTTTCCAGCAAGGAGTTAATTGTCTTTTTGAGTTCTTTGGTTTGAGTCTTCATGCTATAAGAAGTATCAAGTACCACTGCAAAACGTCCGCTTTCTACTAAAAATTCCTCTGGTGTTTCTAGGGGTTGAGCAGAAATGCGATAGTTGTTAGGGAAATTTATCTGATGTTGTCGGGGAGTTTGTTCGGCGATCGCTGGTACCGTGGGAGGCAACCATGTTTCTTGATAATGTCTGACAAACTCAGCGTTATACATTCGTTGAGTGTCTTTATTCCAATATATGTTGCGTTTCTCTGTCAACTGCGGTAATGCCCAACTATTGTTTTGTGCCATCACTTGATAAGTTAACCACAGGTGCATTTGAGTGGGTTGTTCGGGGTTTTCTTCTCGTTGGGTTGCGGACAATTTTGCTGGTACGGGAAATGCTCGTAAACGATATTGACGAGGTCCGACTTTTTCTAGAAGAGCTGGATCTACAGGGCGCTCTCGTCGCACTTGAGAAGTGTAGACTTTTTGAGCTGCACCACGGGGCGAAACTTTGAAAGGAAAACGTTTTTCTAGGTTGTCGGTATCACCCAACCAAATACCTGTAATTACTGCACTTTCTGGAAGGGTAAAATAATAGAGTATTTCTTGGGGTTCAAAAGTTTGATTTTCATAAATTTCATACAGTTCTATATCTGCCCAATCTCCATGTTCTATAACTGTAATTTCTTGTTCTTTTAGCCAGACTTTTTGTTGCCCAATATTTAATAATCCAGCCTTAACTTCATCTCGATTTGCTGTTGATTGGATGGCTTTAAGAATTGTTTTTTGTTCTCCTTTTTGGATAGGAGTATCGAAAAATTGACTATATAGTTTTCCGGCTTTTTCTTTATCTTTAGAAGACCCTTGATATAAGAATGGTGAAATTAGATGATTGAAGTAATTTTGTAATGATTGATTGATCGATTCTGGTAAGCCAAGTGTGCTTCTATACATAATTCTAATTTGGTTACTTTGGGCAGCCGTACCGAGATAACGATATGAGGATAAATAGGCATTGACTAATCCATCTTTAATTAAATTAGAATTAGCTAAAATTTCTTGGCGATCGCTTTCATTTCTGACTGGTAAATCTAACATTTGAAAAGCTACAACTTGGGGTTGTTGTTGAAATGAAACAAACAGAATCATCCAGGCAGTTATTACTGCAATAGCTCCTTGAAATGTACGTTGATGACCATATTGATTAGCAAATGTTCTGAGTATTTTTTGTCCAGAATGAACGTACAAACTGGCTAATGCTGAGGGCATAAATACAAATAAAGTTGTTGTTAAAGCCAATACAAATAAAAAGAAAACTAATGTAAAGACATAGCTGGGAGCGTAAGTTAACTCAGAAATAATTCCTCGAAGCCAGTAAAATGAGAAAAATTCTCGTACTAACATTATGGATACTGGCACGGCATAAAATAGTAGTAATATTCCCACATATAAACCTGTTAATAACATCAGGGTGTGGGCAAACATTTGTAGCCATGATACTAACTTATTTCGATTAGCATAACCATGTAAAATTTCCAGAGCAAAAGCGATAATACTAATGAATATTGTGGCTAAAATTAAAGTGCTAGCTTGAGTAAGTTCTCGTAGTACGAATAAACGTAACAAACAGAGTAAAAATAAGGGAGCTTCAACGCCATAAAATAAACGAATTAATTGCAGAGGTTGTTTCCGAAAACGCCATCCACCAATGATAGTAAAAACAGTGGGAATTGCTACTATTCCAATGAAAGTAATTAAAAATTGACTAGGAATTAAACCAGAGAAAGTATCTTCAATTAAAGACCATCCAATAATTGGTAAAATTCCGAAATAGACATATCCCAAAAATGTCACATTCCAGACCCAAAAGATACTGTGAAAAATCAGATTCAGAATTTTTTTAATTTTCATAAAATTTACTCCTGCAAATTATTTAGTTATCGAGTAAAAAAACAAAAGAGATTTGAATAGCGATACTGCTTACGCAACGCTCCGCGAACGCCTATTTTCTCTAAAAATTTAACCTATCCATTGCTTTCGGGATCTATACCCGCTTCTCGTAATAATTGTTCTAAACGTTTAGCACGCTCTTGAGCAATTTCCTTCTCTTGACGCTCCTGTTGAAGTTGTTCTTCTGCAATAATAGCGCGATTTTCTGCCACCTCAAGTTGTTGCTGAACTTCAATATAATCTGTAAATGGTTGTTCATCAGGACGGTACAACATTAGTGTTTCTGCTGTTAACTCAAACCTAATACCCAACCGAGGCGAAACAAAGCCATTTATTTCATCAATTCTTTCTAGGAAAAGTTCTGAACGGAACCATCCCGTTAAACTATTTTTTTGCGGATCATAAAGATAATATTCTTCCACTTCATAGCGGTCATAAAATAATAATTTACGCTCCATTTCTTTGGGTGTATTTCCTGGAGAAAGAATTTCAAATACTACTTGTGGAGCAATATTATTTTCTTTCCATTGTTGATAAGAACCTCGGTCTCCTTTCGGCACTCCAAAAACCACCATTACATCTGGCGCTTGTCGTAATTTACGATTATTTTCTACCGGATACCAAAGTAAATCTCCTGCCACAAAAACTTCAGCATTATTTGCAAATAACCAAGCTAAATTGTAATGAATAACTGTAATCCAACGAAATTGAATTGTATTATCTGCCATGGGTTGTCCATCACTATCTGGATAAACTATTTCTGAGTTAGTTTGGGACAAGGGAAGTTGGATTGTCATATTTTATTTCCTCAGATGTCTTAGTATTTTTAGTATGTATTTTTAGTGTCAAGACAAGAAAATATCCTAGACAATATATATAGCGTATATAGCGATCGCCTACTGCATATAAAAATTCAACCTATCCATTGGTTTCGGGATCTATCCCTGCATCTCGTAATAATTGTTCTAAGCGTTTTGCACGTTCTTGAGCAATTTCCTTCTCTTGGCGCTCTTGTTGAAGTTGTTCTTCAGCAACAGTGGCACTACTTTCTGCTTCTAAAGCACGATTTTCTGCTTCTGAAGCACGACTTTCTGCTTCTAAAGCACGACTTTTTGTTGCCTCAAGTTGTTGCTGCACTTCCATATAATCTGTAAACGGTTGGTTATCAGGACGGTACAACATTAGTGTTTCTGCTATTAACTCAAACCTAATACCCAACCGAGGCGAAACAAAGCCATTTATTTCATCAATTCTTTCTAGGAAAAGTTCTGAACGGAACCATCCCGTTAAACTATTTTTTTGCGGGTCATAAAGATAATATTC
>NZ_JAAHHG010000699.1 GCF_010692555.1 Okeania sp. SIO3B5
TCAGTGATAAAAAACTTTTTCTCATGAGCGCCTTTTCTTCCCTTCTGCCTCCCCCTCCTGGGAGGGGTTAGGGGTGGGTTGCCTCCTGCCTTCGGACCTCCAAAGTGTAAGTATTCAACCGGACATGGTATAACTACCATTTGTAAACTGCTAATTCCCAATTACTAATTACTAAAATTTAACCGGAAGCGAGGGAAGAGAATTTGTAGCTAAATTCAGAGAGAAGGATATTGGAAGTCTCCAAGTTACCATCCTCTAATTCTGCTGAAATATTCATAGAGGAATTTAGTTATGCAAAATAGAAGTGAAACTATTACCGATATTATCGATAAACGTCGCCCCCTTGCTCAGAAAATTGAACGCACAGAGGAAAATTTGAAGGAACTTACCTCAGCGCTACACGCTCTCGAATCTCAACGCAATAAATTAATTACCCAAATAGAAGACCGGAAAATTCAAGGTAGACTGGCAGAAATTGATTTTCTGGCGCTACAACTAAAAATTGCTACAGAGTTAGAAGCGTTAGCAAAACTGAAGGTACGTTTTTCCCGCGATACATTGAATATTGGGGTAGTAGGGCGTGCCAGACAAGGAAAAAGTCGCCTTTTGCAAAGTTTAACGGGGTTGACTACAACAGAAATTCCTGATGGTGATCGCCAACATTGTACGGGGGTTCGTAGTACTATCCGCCACAACCCTAATGTTACGACTTTTGGTGAGGTTTATTTTTATTCGGAGCGATCGTTTATTGATGAAGTTATCGCTCCCTATTATGAAAAGCTACATCTGGGTGTTAAACCTAATAGTTTAGTTGAGTTTGCTTCTAAACCTTTGCCACCGTTACCGGAAAATTTGCCTGGATATGCGGAACCGGGTGCGATGTACGAACATTTGACTCGATATCATACTAATATTGATAAATATGTGGGGTTATTAAATGCTCCACCCAGACGTATTTCTAGTAATGAAATTAGGGAATATGTGGCTCAAGATACTGCTAACGGACAGCGCATATTTTTCAATTATTTAGCAGTAAAAGAAGTGAAAATAACTTGCCCTTTTCCTAATAATGAAGTCGGGCAAATTGCTTTAGTTGATATGCCGGGGTTAGGTGATACTGGAGTAGGAGATGAAGAACGATTAATTAAGACATTAAGTCAGGATATTGATGCTGTTTTATTTGTGAGAATGCCTAGTGCTAAAGGTGACTATTGGGCAGATGTTGATGTACGGCTTTATGACACAGCTAGGGCGGCAATTATAGATTTGCCTTTAGATTTGTGGTCGTTTATGATTCTCAATCAAACTAATGCTAATTCTGCTCATGGTGATAATTTGAATAACTGTCAAGATTTGGCTGGTGATCTGAGCAAAAAACATCTGAATTTAGTGGATTGTATTATTGCTAATTGTGCCGATGTAGAAGCAGCTAATATGAAAATATTAGATACTGTTTTAAATTATTTAGCTACTAAAATTCAGAGTTTAGATAGACAATATGCCTCCTCTTGTCAGGAGCGGATGATAGAGCTACAAAACACTGTAAATACAGAGATAGAAAAGGCAAGTCAAGCTTTAGCAAGTCCTACTGCCAATCAAAATGAAATGGGAGTATTTCTACCTCTATACAATCAGTTTATTAGTAACTTATCAGTGGGTCTAATGGAATTGCTAGATAATTTTAAACAGCAACGTTATTTAGTAGATGAAGACTTTTTTCAACCACAAGTAGAGGTGGCAATTCAAGCTTGTAAAGAAGATGCAGGAATTCCTGATTTACAGGAAATTAAAGTTAGACATCGGGAAAAGGGTTCTTGGGAAATTGTTTATGCAGAATATTTGCATAAAATTAGAACTCATTTAACTAGACATTTTAATTCTCTTGATAATGGATTAAAACAATTAATTGATGAAGCTAAGTCACAGGTGAGTAGAGTCTTAATTTCACAAGGAAGTTTAGGAGGTTTAACTACTGTAAGAGGAACTGATTTTTTGCAGGTTATTGCTGATAAAAAAGTTTCTGATGAGCAAATTAATTTACGCAGAGCTTTCCAGAATTTATGGAATTTTGAAATGTCTTATGAGGTGAATTTTCATTACCGGATTAGACAACACTTAGATGACTTAACTCCTGACGATACTTCCCTCCGATTATCTGCTAAACCTACTGCTGAAGAAGTGCTAGAAAATTTAGCACAATTGCACCAAGAAACAGTGTATAAATGTCAAGAAGCTTTAACAGATTTATCATCAGAACCAAAATTAGCCGTATTTGCTGCAGTAGAAGAATTTGTCGATCAAGTATTGCGTGGAGCAGAAATAAAAAACGAATGGCCTGTGTTTTTATATGAAGTGCGATCGCAAGTTTGGCCTACTTATTTTAAACCCATGGGAGAAGGTTCAAATTCACTTAAAGAATGGCAAAAATTAGTAGAGAGAGTTGCTTTAGCTAATCAATTAGAGTTACTACAATTTATTAATTAATAGGTAAGCATTTCCTACGGAATGCTGCGCAAACAGCTATTAGCTGTAAGCAATTAGTAATGAGTAATTAGGGCTTGCTGATTAAAGAACAAAGCATTGACTGATATTGGTTTTAGCATTTTTAGGCTCTAAAAAAGTACACCTGTTTCAGTCTAATATCATGTCCGGTAGCATCGGAGCCTGTATAAAATTAAGGTGACACTCTTGAGAAAACCTTCTGCCTCCTGCCTTCCCCTCCTGGGAGGGGTTAGGGGTGGGTTGCCTCCTGTCTTCGGACAACCATTGTCTAATTATTCAACCGGACATGATATAAAACACTCAAAAAGTTAGTATCAGGACTTACGTAAAGACACTATATATAGTGTATGTTCAATAGAGCGATTGCTGACGCAAAGCTCCGAATGGCGCTACAAATTTTTAAGCGATTGCTGACGCAAAGCTCCGAATGGCGCCTCAAGACAAGTACCATTTTTAAAACCAGGGTAAAAATACTTATCAAATAAAAATAGCCCTGAATTTTATTGTCGGCTTCTTCAGTTCTTTCCTCAGATAATCTGAGAGTAATTCGTGTTTGACTTTATAAATAGTTTTTCCTATTTTCACACTCTATCTTTTTAAAAAATTCCAGACTAACATAGCACAGGCTTTTCTGTTTTTTTGAATTTGCCTGAGACGGCATTGACAAAATTCCCTTGCCTTTAATTGTTTAATTCTGGCGTGAAATTCCTCAATCTTCCATCTAGTGTGAGACTTCATATCTACAGCATAAATACGAAGATTGACTTAAGTCATTAGTAGCAATATATTCTGTTCTGTTGGTAGAAACAGTTGCCCGTATGGAGTTTGACTTTTTTATCTCAAAGGAATTCCTTTTATTTTAATTATCTTGCCTGATATTTTTTCTGATTCATTCCAACTTAATTCTCCAATCTTTTTATATTTATTTACTCCACCAGTATCATCTACTAGACGATTTATTTTTAAGGGACAGTAATAAATTTTTCGCATATTATCTACCAATGCCATTAATCTTTGTGTTGCATACCAACTATCCATTAGTACAGTTTTAAATGATAATTTCTTCTTAGAGACCACATTTAATATCATTTCTTCTACATGATCGCTCCTCACGTTTTTTTGTCACTATCTGGGTCATAAATCCGATAGTCTATTATCTGCGCATTGCTCAATTTTGGGATTGTAAATATATGCAATTTACTATCCCTATACCACGAACTACATAATCAGTGATAAAACACTTTTTCTCATGAGCGCCTTTTCTTCCCTTCTGCCTCCTGCCTCCTGCCTCTTGCCTCCGGACCTCCAAAGTGTAAGTATTCAACCGGACATGATATGACACCCTATCTCCGCGTCTCCCCGTCTCCCCCTCTCCGTGTCCTCAAAGCTCATGTAATCATTCATGGGTAAGTTTAGGTAAGTTTAGTAGAACGGATACTTCTTATTTTACTATTCCCACAATTCCTTGACTCACTATCATTTCATTGATTTTACGGAGATGTCTAAGAGTTGGACTTTCGGAAAAAAACGAATTAAAATAGGTATAGATATTATAAAAATTATACTCGAGGACACACAAACCAAGCCAATGATAGAGACAAAAATAATTAAAGTTGCTCATTATCAAGCCCTTGAACTCATCCACAAAAGCGATCGTACCCTAGTATATCGCGGTAGAAATCTGGAGAGCGCACAACCCGTAATTGTCAAACTGATGGGTCAGGAATATCCTTCTTTTAACGAATTAGTGCAGTTTAGAAATCAATACGCCATTGCCAAAAATCTAGATATTTCCGGTATTGTCAAACCAGACTCGCTGTTGCGTTACAACAATGGCTATGCTCTAATCATGGAAGACATAG
>NZ_JAAHHG010000007.1:0-46424 GCF_010692555.1 Okeania sp. SIO3B5
GCCTTAAAATGCAGATTACTTTTTAACTCAAAATCTAGTTCAGCTTTAGACACAAAGCGTCCTGCTTTAAATAGCATTTGACGACAATAGTAAATACCACAATTTGTCAACTTATTTGCTTCTGTGCATAGGTATTCAAGCACAGCCATTACTTCTGAGGTATTCTTGACTAGGTGTTGTTGTTAAACTAAGCCAGGTAAGTTACCCTACCCAACTCGTCTTCAGAACCGGACGTGAGACTTTCACCTCCAAATCGGCTCCTCTCTTAAACGTCCCTTGTCATGGGTACATCCCTGCCTTAATACCAACATATCGTCAACCCATATATAATCTTCAGGTAAAGCCTGTAACTTCGGTTTTTGATATGTCTTTTTATCCAAGGCAGTTTTAGTATCGTGGCAATGTCGGTGCAACAGTTGTTTATTTTTATATGTGTTGTCACCACCTTTAGACCGAGGTTTTATATGGTCTATTTCCATAAGGTCGTTTGGTCTAAAAGTTAATCCACAAAATTCGCATTTACCTTTTTGCCGTTTTAACAGCGTTGTGACTTCTTTCCTTACGCCTGGGTATTTGCCGATTCTATTGCTCCAATAAGTCCAGTCACCGTCGTAGGGTGATTTATTACCTTTTACTTTGATGTGTCTGATAATAAGTACATCTGAGTGTAGGTTTAGTATATATTCGCCATCGTTAAGTACCCAGTTTCTGGTTCCTTTTGCTTTGGGGAAATACTTTTCTTTGACCCAGGTGGCGGACTTGTTTGGATGCCTTCTACTTGCCCATCTCCATAATCTTTTCCATAGAAGATTATCAAGTCTGCTGAATATTGTTTTACTGACTTGCGTTGAGAAATAGTTAGCCCATCCTCTTATTACCGGGTTTAATTTGGTTATTAAAGCTTTAGTGGATACAGTTTTGTGAGAGTCACATATATCCGCCAGCTTCCGATAATGAGTTTTGATACTCTTGGAAGATGGTTTAATCAGCGTTTTAAACCCTTGTTCGGTTGACTTTACTTTCCATTGCCTGATTGTGAATCCTAAAAAGTCAAATCCAGGTTGGCCCCCTTCATATCCTTCTAAGGTATGGGCAATTTTGGTTTTTTCTGGTTTTAGTTCTAATCCTATCTGGTTTAACCATTCCTGTATTACGGTTTTTGCTTGCAGCACTACTTTGATGTCTTTGTGTAGGATTACAAAATCATCAGCGTAGCGTATTAAGGATAGTCCTTGCTTATTGTCTCGCTTTTTACCTGGTAAGGTTTCTGCGAATTTATTTAAGCATTCTTCCATACCGTGTAGGGCTATGTTTGCGCTTTTTGGGTGATATGACCCCTCCCTGTGGTGTGCCTTCCACAGATTCTAAGAATTGATTGTTGTCGAATACTCCAGACTTTAACCATTGATTGATTAATCGTCTATACGGGGATTTTCCAATCTTTCTTAGCAGTGCATCATGGTTAATTCGGTCAAAACATTTGGATATGTCAGCATCTAAAACATATTTAGGCTTGTGTTTAATACTGTCAAAGATGGCTTGTATGGCATCATGCGTTGACCGTCCTGGCCTAAAACCGTAGCTATTAGGTTCAAAACGTGCTTCCCATTCTGGTTCCATACCTAACTTCACCAGGGCTTGTAACGCTCTGTCGTACATCGTAGGGATGCCTAATGGACGTTTTTCATCTTTACCTGGTTTTGGTATATAGACCCTGCGGGTGGGGCTTGCTTTGAGGTGGCGTGATGAGAGTAGGTTCACCAAGTTGAATCGCTGCATTGGAGATAGATTCTTAATACCATCTATTCCAGCAGTTTTCTTTCCCTGGTTATCCTGTGTCACGCGTCTAACAGCTAGCAACCTTGCGTAATAACTTTTTAAAAGAAGTTTTTGGTATCTGTGCCGGAGTGCGGAGTTCGCCACGGCTGGATGCTCTGTAAATCAATCTTTGTAATTTGAACACAGATTTCTCTACCTTCTTCCAATTAATATCCTTCCATTTAAGGTTAGGATTGATTGAAACTTGTGAAGGTATGTCCTCTGTATCCCTTGCTACGCTTAAAAATGGCTTAGGGTTTCCTAATCTTCTTCTCAGTGTCTGAGCTTTATTCATTACTATTCATTGCCTTACATTACGTCTAACAGTGGGTACGTCAGCATAAAGAGCTTCTTACCCAATCCTACTCTCCCTAAAACCTACAACCGTTGTGCAGATTGACCTTGAATGGCTTCCTAAGATTTCGACCTATATGCTTAGGTGTCTTAGAGAGGTTTCCTCGTTCCCTTATTCCTTTATTACGACTGATTTAGTGGGGTAAAATCTCCCGGAGGGTGCTGAATGATTGTTGATATAAGCGATGACATACCTATATCCATTGATCCTCTGACTTCCGTCCTACACTCCATAGCTACCTTTGGGGTGGTCATGTATAACGAGAGTTTAATTACCTTCCTGTTTGTTCACTTGTCAGCCTCTGCTAGCGGTATCGTTCCTTGGTAACTGGTATTTTCCCGCATTTAGACCAGCTTCATCAGTTTGATGTTCAGTCTCCCTAATGTGGCCTATGCTGTCAACCCAACAACAAGGTGGATGGAATTTCACCACCAAGGTAATAAGAGTTTTCACAGGTCGAAGTTTTACTTCATGTTATGACCTGGAAGGTTAGATATACTTTGCTTTTAGTAGTTTGGCTAACCAACGAGTCGCACGACATCCATACATTAATTATCACCTCCTGTAGATATAATAGCACTATTAAACATAGTCTGTCTACAGATTGATGAAAAAACTAGACGAATATAGAAGAAATCCTCACTCAGTAACACTGATCAATTACCATTTTGTATTTTGTCCAAAGCGTAGAAAGCCAGTGTTGGTAGGAGACGTAAAACAACGGTTGCAACAGATTATTTTTGAGTTATGTACTGAGCATGATTGGAGACTAATAGCATTAGAAATAATGCCAGACCATGTACATTTATTTTTAGAAGTTGACCCAACTTTTGCACCCTCTGTCATTATCAAACGAGTCAAAGGTAGAGCTTCTCATTATTTGAGAAAAGAATTTCCTAGATTGCTAAAATTGCCCACACTTTGGACCCCTAGCTTTTTCTGTGCTACAACAGGAAATGCTTCAACGGAGACTGTTAGGAAGTACATTGAAAACCAAACCGGAAAGTAACACCGCTTTATTACCCGCGCGTCGTTATTCAACCAGGGGATAAATCTTTCGGGAACTTTCTGAGCGCCATTTTTTAGGTTTGCAAAAACTATAATATTTGAGATTTTAGGGACCTAGCTAAATATTTTATTTGGGATTTGTTTGAACTTATATTTGCTCTAGATCCCAGATTAACTTAATTCTTGACCAAAATAAACTGCAATAATTAAGTTGAAAGCACAAGGAGCGAGAAAATTAAGTACATAATCCATATTGGGAAACTATCCATTCGTGTCTGTACGAGCTAGCCTTGCATACAGACATTACTTCACTTAGTCTTTTTTTTTGCTGCGACAAACAAAATTTTTATAGCAGGGAACAGGGAATAGTTGTAAAAACATTCTCTAGTCTAAGATTCGTCATTAGTCTATGTCCTAACCAATTCTTTCTTAGCTATATGTTTATGATATAATGAGTTTAAAAAAATAAAGATCATTATTTCAGATAAAATACTGAAATTTATAAGTATTCAGTTTATCTTACTATTTATAGCGGTTTTCACAAAAGTAAACTACAAAACTTCGTCCTCTGCCTTCTGCCTTTAAGCCAAAATCTCTGTACTCTATGAAACATGAAGACTGCTATAGATAATGATTTTATTTGATTAAAAATGGTTGATATAAACTTAATTTAGATACATTTTGAATGATAAATGGCTAAAAATAGCTTAAAATATTCATTGATTGTAGAGCAAATTTAAAAGCTCAACAAAGGTAGTCAAAATTAATAATCTGATCGCTCTATAAAAAAAATCAAAAGCCCCAAATCATCAAAATATTAGCTATTAATTAATAATATAGAGCAGATTTAACTTTTGCTCCGGGAAGATATCTAGAAATAAAATATCTAGTGCAGGATGGCGGAAATAACTGACCAGTTACAAAATCCTAAAAGCCTTACTAAGCAATACTTTTGACTTTTAACTTTTGACTTTTAACTTCCGCGTAGCGGCACTAGACTTCTGCTGTTTGTATGCCTATAATTTATATAAAAATAAGTTGAACTCTTAACAAGAAGATAACAAGGACAAAAATTGATATGAATAAAAAAGATATTCGTAGTCAGGCTGCAAAAACATTTATTGAGAGCTTTGAGAAACAATTGGATAGCTATATTCAGGAACCCAACCATGAAGAGTCTAATTCCCCTCTTCAAGATACTGAAGAGTCCAATCAAAAATTTAGTTTATCAGAGTTAGAGGAAGCGATCGCTGACATAGACCAATATATGGAGACAAATCATCAAAGCCAACCATTATCGGAACAGGATTCAGAATAATATAATAACCTACCCCACTATTTTTCACAGGCTAATCTGTTAAATTAAAATGTGTCTGAAAAGTTTAATCTTTAGTTTTTAACTATCAAAATATTTAGGGTTTTTCGCAAAAATCTTATTACTGGAATAGGTTCATAATTTACTAATTTGATTGAGATTGACGTTGACGTTGAACTTCATACAAAATTACCGCTGTACAGACAGCAACGTTCAAAGATTCGACTTCATTACCCAAAGGAATCTTGACAGAATAATCAGCCAACTCAAGTAAATCTTGTGAAATACCAGAACCCTCATTTCCTAAGATTATTAATGTCGGTTTTCGTAAGTCAATTTGCCAATAATTTATAGTTGAGTTTGGTACTGTTGCTACAATTTGCAAACCTTGATTTTGTAACTTTAATACCTCAGCCTTTAAATTTTCAGAAATAGCCATAGGCAACTTAAACCATACCCCTGCTGAAGCTCTAACTACTTTAGGATGATATAAGTCCACACTATCTGCACTTAACCACAAACCATCTACATTTGTTGCTGTAGCTGTCCTGATGATAGTACCAAAGTTACCAGGGTCTTGCAATTTGTCCAAAGCAATTCCCAAACTAGGAATTTTGACATAATTTGTTGACTTTTGTGGTGCTATAGCTATTATTCCATCAGGATTAACTGTAGTAGTAAGAGATTTCAAAACTCTTTCACTTACCAATTCTATCCTTTGAGCTTTTTGAGATAATAATTCCCACAAAGATTGATGTCTTTCTTGCCATTCAGGCGTACAACATACAGTTAAAAGAGGATAACTTTTGTGGCAAGCTTCTTCTAGGATATGAGTTCCCTCTAATAAAAATAACTGCCTCTCCTTTCTTCCTTTAGATTGATGAAGCTTACGGATTTCCTTTACTAAAGGATTTTGTACACTGGTCAGCACTACTTATAATTTATTTTTTATCTAGTATTACTTATTTTATTTTTAATTTTAAGTATTACTTATTTAATTTTAATTTGAGGAGTGAAACACGAGAGGGATTTTTTCATTTTCCTATCTATTAGATTTTGATCACTAATCAAGAAATGCTGCATATACCTAGTGCAGGATGACAGAAATAACTAACCAGTTACAAAATTCTAAGAGCCTTACCAATCAATACTTTTGACTTTTGACTTCCGCGTAGCTGCACTAGATAATGCGGAACCCGGGACTTGAACCCGGAAGTCCTTGCGAACACTAGAACCTGAATCTAGCGCGTCTACCAATTCCGCCAGTTCCGCTAAATCACAATTTTTTATTGTTGCCGATCTACTCCAATTTGTCAATCACTTTAAATTAAGTTTTTTTTACTGCCATACTTTTGATAATTCAAACTTATAAGTATTTATAATAACCTTTGTAATTTTTAATCTTTTAAATTGTTACAAAATTTAATCAAATCAAGACTATTGAGAATATTCTCATTTATTTTTACCTATTTACGTCATTTGCTAAATTTGGTATAATCATGAACATTAATCTAAAATCTTGCAGAGCATTTTAACTTCACATAAATTAGGAGTGTATAAGTCTCATTCCACTGTTAACTTTAACTGCATAGATGGTTATTTCACCAACAGTAGATAGTTTTTTTAGTTTATAAAGCTTAACATTTTTTTTTACAGTATTTGACGAAATAAATTTTTTATGATATTCAACTGTACACAATTAATTACATATTCTTGAGCAAAATTGTTAAGTACTTTGAGAGAGATAGGTAAGCATTCAGGCGTGATCTATTAGCTATTAGCCATTAATTTTGGGTCTGCGTAAAAGCAACCTTTAAAATTGAGAAAGAATAAGAAGTTACTGCCAAAGTCCCCGGACTAAACTTTAGAAGTAATTATTCATTACTAAGTAGGTAGGTGAAAAAATTTATAAGTATGTCATTGCGACTGGAGCAGAGCGGAAGGAAGCAATCTCAAGGGTTTTAACTGCTTTAAAATTTCGTTATATAGTGATGTTTATTAACGCCTACCTAGGGTTTGCTGAATAAAATCTTTTTGCTGAGGTAGGAGACAGGAGACAGGAGACAGGAGACAGGAGAAATGGTATGGGAGCGAAGAGGTAGGAGTAAGAATTTTCCCAAGATTGTTCTGCCATAATCATCCCAAAATACTAGCATGCATGAGCTTTTTCCATCTAAAAGCTGGTACTTTTTAAAGGCCCCAAAAAGGCTAAAACCTTTATCTGTAAATACTTTTAGATTTAATCAGCAAGCCCTACCTACTTAATTGCTGATAGCTGACTGGTATTGGTATTTAATTCTCAATATGAATCTCATCTAAATCACCATTTTGCTTCCTTTTATCTGAGGATATATTTTGATGAAAAACATAGGGAATTAATTTTGTCTACTTGCTTATATAACATTAAATAATTCCATACTTCTCGAAGCCTATTTTGAATTACAAATACAGTGCATTCCAGGTTTATGCAATACAGTAGCATTAGCTTTTTAAATAGTTTTTGAAGTATGGGGGTTAAGTTTTCATTCTTATTCAGCCAATCTACTATAATCACTCTACTACACTTACATGGAATAGGCTCCGTGTACAGCTACATCTAGAAACTGATTTATTTTCATATCTTAGTTGACAACTGCTCCCTAAATATTGGCAGAATATATGGCTATTAAGAGTCAACTTCTTCTAACTTAATGACCAAAAAAAATATCTTTCATTAATTGATAATTGATAATTACCTCTGGTTAAAACCGAGAGGATTGAATATCAGGAGATATTATTTTTTTTTCCTTAAAAGGGGAGGCTTTACACCAGAATTGTTTAATAATTAATAATTAATAATTAATAATTCGGTAATTTTTAAACTTAATTATTACTTAAATCGGGAAATACTTCTCGGACAGCAGGATGAACCAAAAAATGGTCTTTAACATTCAAACCCTTAGCCAAGGCGGGATTTTTTTCTAAAGCCTCACTCCCATAATTAGCTAACTGTAATACATAGGGCAAAGTACTATTATTCAGAGCTTGAGTAGCTGTCCAGGGAACTGCTCCAGGCATATTAGGCACTCCATAATGTAGAACTCCCGATTCCACATAGGTAGGATTTGTATGAGAAGTTGGACGTAGAGTTTCCACACAACCACCTTGATCCACAGCTACATCAATAATCACAGACCCAGGACGCATCTGCGCTACCAAACTTTTAGTTACTAAAACTGGAGAACGACGACCAGGAACTAGAACTGCCCCTATAAGTAAATCGGAATCTACAATAGCTGCTTCAATAGCAGAAGAACTGCTGTATAACAAATCCACTCTAGAACCAAATAGAGTCTCCAGATAAGCTAACCTTTCCACATTTATATCAAAAATTTGAACCCTTGCGCCCAAACCAACAGCAATTTTCGCTGCTTCTGTACCAACAATCCCACCTCCCAGAATCATCACCTTACCAGGCATAACACCAGGAACTCCGCCTAATAGTAAACCTCTACCACCCTGTTGCCTTTCCAAAAATCTCGCCCCAAACTGCACAGAAAGACGTCCAGCTATTATACTCATGGGAGTTAACAAAGGTAACTTATGGTCAGGTAGCTCCACTGTTTCGTAAGCGATCGCCGTCACCCCACTTTCAATCAACCTTTCAGTTAGCTTCCGGTCAGCAGCCAAATGTAGATAAGTAAACAGGATTTGTCCTGATTTGAGAAATTGGTATTCTGATGATAGAGGTTCTTTTACCTTCACGATCATTTCACAATTCCAAAGATCCCCAGCATTTTGTAAAATTTTGGCCTTTGCTTGGATATAATCCTCATCACTAAAGCCTGCACCCAACCCTGCTCCTGTTTCAATGAAAACCTGGTGACCAGCTTCAATACATACCCTGACACTTGCAGGAGTTAGTCCTACACGAAACTCTAGATCCTTAATTTCCTTGGGAATACCTATCTCCATTCACCACCTCTATATTTTATAGTCGAAAATATAACCTTATTCTGACTGCTTTAAATCTAACTCAAAATTGATTAAGCAATTATTTATAAATAGGGCATATTTTATCACTTATACACCGTATTAACTAGAACTTGCTGAATAAATGGAAAAAGCTTATTGGGTAAAGATCTGAGGCATCATCAAATCAGTAATAGTGCGCTATTTTTAGCTAAAATCTAGCAAAAATCAGGCATCTATGTTGTAAGCTGTTGTACATTTAAACCACTTATACCATTTCTTAAAAAGAATACTATACTTACGCAAGACTTCAATGATTAAGTAATTAGTAGAATTAAATAACTTTTTGAGCGATTATTAGCTAGTATATGTGTATTATTCTTATGTTTACCACTCCGCTAGTTCCCCACTTTTATACTCCCCTGCTCAAGAAAACATAGAAAAGTTATTGATATTTGCTATTATTTGTTGTGTTTTTAATTAAAAGGACAACCCTGATTACTTCTGACTTCTGACTTCTAACTTTTGACTTCGTTAATATCTGCCTTGCTTGAATAATTTTGCAATACTACTCCGATTTTTTCAGCAAACCCCAATTATTCCGGAGGCATCTAATTTTTTTTTGCAACTTATATTAAGAAATAGGATTTGTCAACCCCTAGACATCTGCTAACTTTCCAGTACAATCAGAAGCAAAAATTGAAATTAATAAATTAGGTAATTGAGGGAGGACAGAGCCATCAATCAACCATCAAATTCAAAAGAGAACCCAAAATCATCCCCTATCAACCAGTCAATACTGAAAATTTGTGGTCCATCTCATCTTAAAGGAAACATAAATATCAGTGGTGCCAAAAATTCTGCTCTAGCTGCGATGGCAGGAACATTGCTTTGTTCAGGCACTTGTCGGTTACGCCAAGTTCCTTCTCTGGCAGATATTAATAGAATGGGACAGGTTTTATCTGCATTAGGAGCAAAGTTAGAACAGAATGGTAATACTTTAGATGTTGATGCGAGTAATTTAGATACTACTGAAGCTCCTTATGAATTAGTTAGACAGTTACGTGCTAGCTTTTTTGTTATAGGCCCTATTCTGGCCAGACTAGGAGTAGCCCGCGTACCATTACCAGGTGGATGTGCTATTGGTGCTAGACCTGTAGATCTTCATGTTCGAGGTTTACAAGCTTTAGGAGCAGAAGTTCATATTGAGCATGGTATAGTCAACGCCTATATTACTGGTAGTAAAAAAAAGTTACAAGGAGCAAAAATATATCTTGACTATCCTAGTGTTGGAGCTACTGAAACATTAATGATGGCAGCAACCTTGGCTGAGGGAGAAACCATCATTGAAAATGCAGCTCAAGAACCAGAGGTAGTAGACCTAGCTAATTTGTGTATAGCTATGGGGGCTAATATTATTGGTGCTGGCACAAAGAGCATAATTATATCTGGAGTCCCTAAGCTACATTCTGTAGATTACACTATTATACCTGACAGAATAGAAGCTGGGACATTTTTAATCGCTGGTGCTATTACTAATTCAGACATAACTATTTCACCAGTTGTTCCTAAACATTTAAGTGCAGTTATCTCCAAACTTGAGTCAGTAGGAGTAAATATCAGACAAGAAGTGCCCGGAAGCTTACGCGTTATGCCTAGTAAAAACCTTGTCGCTACTGATATTGAGACTCAGCCATACCCTGGTTTTCCCACAGATATGCAGGCTCCTTTTATGGCCTTGCTAAGTGTGTGTTCTGGTAGTAGTTCTGTTACAGAGACAGTATTTGAGAATCGTATGCGTCATGTTTCAGAGCTAAATAGGATGGGTGCTAATATTAGGGTAAAAGGAAATCATGCCATTGTAGAAGGTGTGTCCAAGCTTTCAGCAGCTCCAGTAATTGGTACAGATCTTAGAGCTTCTGCTGCTTTGGTACTAGCAGCATTGGCCGCAGAAGGAGAAACTACTTTTCAAGGTTTACAGCACTTAGACCGAGGGTACGAAAAACTAGAAGTTAAACTTAAAAAGTTGGGAGCACAGTTGCAAAGAATAGATATAGATACAGAACATGAAATATTGCAGACTTCTGTTTAAGCTGATTTAATTTTTCATAAATAATGTGAGTATTCCATCTCATTCTTGTCCCCATTGCGGTGTTGTGATTGACTGCGACTTGAATGCAGCAATAAATATAAAAAATAGGGCGGCAGGGCATTCCGTCCTTAAAGTTCGTGGAGTCCGACGGGGTACCGGAACTGCAAAATTAGAAGCCCACACTATAGCTTCAGCTTAGTGTGGGAGTATGTCACAAGCTTATAGGTATTTACCGACAAAGGTGATTGACTACTCCCCGCAGCTATTGCCGAGGGGATTCTAAGTTGATACTACGCAACAGGATAAATCCTTGTTGCTTCGTTTTTCCTTAGCTGACCAAAGATATATTCTTTGGGGACAAGTCAAAGTGCCCCTACACAGTCGGCTTAAGTTTAACCCTAGCCTTCTGCTTACTTTTGTCTAAACATTTGTATATTTAAGATAATAGCATAGGACAACTAAAGTTGTCTAGTCTAAACGACTCGCTTGTTTTCATCCCCCGGTTAAAACACGCTTGCTCTCAACGTCGCTTTTCGGTAAACAAATAGTTAGAAGAGTTTCAGAATGTTGGCGCATGTTGGTTAGCTGCATTAAAAGATTGGTCAAAACACCCTGATAAATATTTAGTCCAACCAAAGATGCCTAAGTATAAGCATAAAGAACGGGGTAGAAACGTTGTGATTTCTCCATCAAATGCGTTATCTAAACCTGCTTTAAACAAAGGAATAATTAAACTTTCTACTTCTAGTATTGAATCTCCTACTTTTGTTAATAATATTAACCAAGTTCGTATTGTACCGAAGCTAAATTGCTATGTTATAGAAGTTGTTTACACTGTTTGTGATGTAGAACAAAAACAATCTAATTACGTTGCAGTTATTGATTTAGGATTGACTAATTTAATGGCTATAACTTCAAATCAACCAGACATAAAACCTCTGTTGGTTAATGGTAGACCTTTAAAAAGTATCAA
The DNA here is from genome assembly GCF_010692555.1 of Okeania sp. SIO3B5. Taxonomy (GTDB): domain Bacteria; phylum Cyanobacteriota; class Cyanobacteriia; order Cyanobacteriales; family Microcoleaceae; genus Okeania. The sequence continues at coordinate 11,513 of NZ_JAAHHG010000007.1, forward strand.
TCAAAATTTTAATAATAAACTGGCTAAAGCTCAATCTAATAAAAGCTTGGCGACAAATAAAGGAACTTAATTTCAAGTGGGATAACCGAGTAAATAATTACCTACATGCAGCTAGTCGTAGAGTGATTAATTGGTGTGTAAAAAATGATGTTTCTACAAAAACAAACTATCCTTAACTTTGAAATAGTTGAAGCAGAAATTATTCTGCTCAAATTGTGCTAAAATCATAGAAACTATGACTAACAATTAACAATATATGGTTTTGGCAACAATACCCTTAATTGGCTTAAAAGCAGATAATTTTCGGCATCCATTAGATTTAGAAGCAACCAATACTATCAAACAACTGCCAGGCATAGATTTATTAGTGAGACAATTATTGGGACCATTAGGAGAGCAATTTTTCTACATGGAAAATATTGCATCCAGTGTATTAGTAGGCAAAGATCAATTACCACATTTATACAAAATACTATTAGATGCTTGTCAGACACTTGATTTAGAACCACCACAATTATATGTTCGTCAACATCCTACTCCCAATGCTTATACATTTGCCATGCGAGGTAAACAACCTTTCATTGTTGTTCATACATCTTTGATAGAGTTACTGAACTTAGAAGAAATTCAAGCAGTATTAGGCCACGAACTAGGACATCTTAAGTGTGAACATGGAGTATACCTCACTTTAGGTAATCTAATTGTACTAGCTGCTGGACAAATTTCGACATGGGGTAGCATTATAGCTCAAAGCATACAAAATCAAATACTAGAATGGGTAAGGTGTGCAGAATTTACTTGCGATCGCGCAGCTCTATTAGCAACACAAAACCCAAAAGTAGTGGCATCAGTTCTGATGAAGTTGGCAGGTGGTTCTCCGAGTATATCAACTCAACTTAATGTTGATGCTTTTTTAGCCCAAGCAAGAGCTTACAAAGAATTTAGTCATACGGAACTCGGTGAAGCTTTAAGGCAAATTCAAACAGCCCAACTCACTCATCCATTACCTGTATTGCGTGCTAGAGAGATTGATAAATGGTCAAGTAGTCAAAAATATCAGGATCTCTTGCAAAATTTGACAAGAAGTGATTATAATAGTAACAATAAGGGCGGGTGGCGAAATTGGTAGACGCACCACACTCAAAATGTGGCGACTTCGGTCGTGAGAGTTCGAGTCTCTCTCTGCCCACTTCTACTAAAGTGAGGTGATATTTGTAGATATGGCACAACGGTTAAAAAGATGGGAGTCTCCTCGTTACCAGGGAAGAAATATTAAGGGAAGAGGAGGAACTGCGAGATTAAGACAAGTCAAAAAGCAACAACAGCAACTAAGAAGAAGTCTAAAAAATCAGAAAAGTGGGAACCAAGGTTCCCATTTTTTTTATTTGAGCCTACATTCCGCACGACAAAATGTAGTATGCAAAGATGGTAAAACTTGAGTAAGTATTTAGACTGATAGCCCACATTCTGCACGTCAAGTTGTAGCATTAAAAGTAGTATAAAACGGCAGCTTGGTAGGTATTTATACTATGTAGCTCCGATTCATTGACGTTTCTGATTCGTCAAATTCTCAGGAAAATATTAAGCATAAATACTCAATTACTTACTCCTATTGACCACTATAATTGTCTCCTGTCTCCTGTCTCCTGTCTCCTATTTTTATACTACACTTTGTCGTGCGGAATGTAGGTTATAAACATCTTTCTTAACATAAAACTTGACAAAAATATCATTTGATGTATTGGAGCTTGAACGCTCCTAGTGTCGTTGCGATCGCAACGACAAAAAACAACTTTTAGGAGTACACAAGTTAGTCAATTTGTCAAAGCTTGTAAAACCAACAAAATGCTCGTAAGCTTTTGATAATAGGCATTATCCACTTTTGTAAATAATTTTGCTTATAAAGCATAGGTTAAAACACGGGGGCTTTCAACGTCGCTTTTCGGTAATCCATCTGCTTTGTTAAAAATAGTTTTGTAGTATGCTTGTGGTGCGGAATGTGGGATTTAACTCAAGAAAGATGCTTTTTATTTCTATTTAGAATTGGTAGCTGTGGACGAGAAGAGTTAGGCGGTAGATAATATTCTGGAATAGGAGTAGCTCCATCTATCTCAGAACGCTTTAACAACCAGAAGCGTAATATGATAGCGATTCCTACTGTACCCATCCCCAGAAAAAATAGAGACCAACTTGCCCCTAAACCACCAATAACAGCATCAACCGATCCTACTGTCACAAAAAAGCTTGCTAAAGGATCTTTGCGATAAGCAGCTTTCAAAAATTTGGGCCATAAAGTATTTATCATAAACTTAATTTGATACAACTTCAATTTACTCGTAATTTTCTTGCATTCCAGGGAATTAAGCTGATTGTCTAATAAATTCCCTTTATATTTATATCCTTAATAGATAGTTCATAAAAATATGGTCAAATATGACATATCCTTATTTTGCAGGTGTTATTCTGACTGGGTGAACTACAACACCCTCTATCCCATAGTCAAAGACATTTGGGACTGCTTTTTTCATTATGTTTAGAGAACCGTTGACATCAGCATTGATTAATCTTTTGCTGGCGGTACGATACAAACCTCTTTTTATTCTTTTTCCTGAGAAAGTGACTTGATTTTTCTCACCTTCCTTGTACACTGGAATCAAATCATTATCTATAAAACTTGATGCGGAGGTGTAAGATTCTTCTGTAATAATTACATTTATGCCTACCATCTTTGCTTTATAAGATAACATTTCAATTAACCTGTTATAGGGCACACAGACAAAATTTTGATTGTTTCTTTTCCCTAAACTTATCTTCTGCTTCCAGTGTTCATTATGCCCGATTATCAATGTTCCTATTTTCTGATTAATCAGGGTATCAATAATTAAACGAGACGCTTTATGAAGATAGTCATTGATTTTAAATTCTCTTTTATTGCAAAGTTTTTTCAGTCTTTTGCTCGATTTATTTTCCCGGAGTTGAGGCTGTAGGAAGCTCTTAACTTTGTTATAGTATTGATTGATAGATTTTAACGGTCTGCCATTGATCAAGAGCGGTTTGATTCCGGCTTGATTAAAAGTTAATGTAGCTAGATTGTTTAATCCTATATCAATACTGGCACAACGATTTTTTTCTAGCTCGTATTGTTTTTCAGTGGCTTCATAAACCACCTCAATTACATAATGGTTAAGTCTGGGGACAAGACGAACTTGTTTAATTTGTGAAGTAGGTACTAATGTTTTTAGATAAATCCCTGTTTTACTGGGATTAATAATTCCTTGTTTTAACTCCTTCTTGCTGATGGCTTGTGTGGTATAAACCACAATATTTCTTCCCGTTACTTTATTTTTATATCCAGGAAGACGAGGACGAAATTTAAACTTTGATGGGTTATTTTTATAAACTTCGTTTGCTGCTAAAAAGCTCTTCCAGTTTCTATCTAGTATCATCAATATTTGTTGAGATACTTTAGCTGGAATTTCTTGATAATCTAATTGAGTAGAGAGTGTTTTTTGCAGGTCATAATAAGAAAGATAAGTATTTTCAAATATAAAAGACTGACGAACTAAGTAATTAGAATAGTTATAGAGATTTTTAGACAAGAAACACAGTCGGTCAATTTCAGGATAAAACCGATGATTTTTTTGAATAATATGTCTCTCAACTAATCTCATAAATCAAGGGGTGAAAATTATATTAGGATTCGAGGATTTCGGAATTTTTCTGATTATTTAGTCTGAAACTCAAGTGCCAATTTCATTATACTATTAAACCTTTGGCCTTGGAGTGATTAAATTTTGTCAAATATAAAGGCGCTCTTTTGTATAAATCAACGAAGATATTTGACATCACTTGACTATATATGACTATATTTATGTATAACTTTTATTATACTAATAACTAACTATACTGTCGTATTACACTTTAAATCAGTATAGAAATTGTTGGTAAGTTTTTTACCGAAAAATTGGGTTTAAAGCCTCGCCCTTGTAGGGCGACTTTTTATTTGAGCATACAAGTGAATTGAATATATGCTATTGTGTCATTAGTTGCCGGGGGGCACTCGGAAACTCTAAACGGACGTGGAGGGAAGCGTTAGACTACCGCCAAGGAAGCAGCACCCTGTGTTAGCGACAGCTATGCGAAGCAAAGCGTCAACCCGCCGAGGAGCTACGGCTTAGTAGGAATCCCCGCGCCTTTAGGCCGGGGAGGATGTCAAAATATAAGGCTTACCAACAATAGACTTCTAGTATATTTTTATTACAGATAGACTTTTGTAGTGAAGTTCTCTCCCGTTAAATCGGAGATGATCCCTGGAGACCCCTTGCTGAGTCAAGTTGGTTTAATCTCTATTATAATAAGTAGCCTTCTCTATAATTTAGGTATAGCTAAAACTTTAATTGAGACCTAACCAAGATAGTAAACCTTCTCCAGTAAAGTATTCAATTGCTAGAGTTAATACAAAGCCAATCATAGCTGCTCTACCATTCAGACGTTCTGAATATTGGTTAAAACCGAATTTTGGTTCATCCAGATTAGGTTTCGTAGTAGGCTGTGGTTGTGTCATAATTCAATCGGTCTCGAATTTAATAACGTTTACAAATAGAGTTGTTTGTTTACAATTCTTAAATATATTTTAAAAGGAGTTGACCTACAGTCAACCATAATTTCCAAAATTTGATCGAATATTCGTAGAAAGCCCCCATTGTAATCTTTAATTCAGAATCTTATAGGAATATCGGTCCACATTTCTCATATTGCTCAAACATCCGCATAAATGCTACAGTCTTAAATATATATAGGCTATTGGTCTAGATTGTGTCCGCCCCAGTCTCTTGGTGGGGAAACTCTAAAAATGTACGCGAGAAAAAAACCACCTATAGCGTTTTCTTTCAAGGGCAAGTCGTGAGTATATTAAAGCATTGACAATACATAAGCATAAATATGTCAAACTTATCAGACCTACCAACTGCTGTTAAACAAGTAGCCAATGCACTCCGGTTCGGCGGATGGGCTTGTTTTTGGTCCCAACTTGTATTGGGGGTAATTTCAGGCATCATCTTTTTATTTGCTGTTGTCACCTTACCTGGTCAAAAAAATCAAACAGGTACAGGAGGTGGCCTATTTTTTGCGGTTTGTGGGCTTTTGGTATTGGGATTTAGCATTTACCTCTCATTCCGTCACACTCGTTTGGCAAGACAATTACAATCGCCCACACCTTCTTTAAGGCCAAGCAGGGCAGATACAACTCAACAAGTGAAAAGGACTTTAATTACTAACTTGGTTGGGATGGCCTTAAGTTTATTAGGAGCAGAAGCAATTGGAGGTATTTTATTAGGCAAATCATTCGTTAGTGGATCGTTTATGTTTAACCCTACAGAACTAGGAGAATTTACAGTAGATATTTTTATAGTATTGGGTAATACTCACATAATTGTGGCTCATTTTATCGGAATTGTTGTAGGGCTATTTTTACTTGATCGAGTTTACAAGTAGTCATTAAAATTGTATTTTTACAGCGCAATTCATTTTAAGTAGACTACAAAATTACTTTGGGGTAGGGGAGTAGCGGTTTGACTTTGCATTGGCTTTAGCGTTAGCTGCTCTCTAAGAGGTATTTAACTCTGGAAGAATCAGATGCAACGAAATGCTAACAAGAAGAGAAAGTAGGGAATGGTGCTTTGGCTACTGTAGTCTATATATTTGAGAGTTCCTATAAACTATAGTCAAGAATTATTTGAGAAAAAAATTTGTATATTCAGTTATGGTTTTGTAGAATTGCACTTTCTATTGATACTTTAACTGGATTATTAATTTGTAACCAATTAATCTATCTATTTAATCTATCTATAAAATTTACCTAAAATTAATTATATTATTAAGTGGGGCTTGCTGATTAAATATCACGCGCATTTACTGATATTGGTTTTAGCATTTTTATGTCTTGAAAAGGTGCAAGGTTTTTGGCTATTGTAGCCTCAAAATGCTAATACTTTTCCCCTGACGATGCCAAATTTTTGGCCGTAGCAGATAGTCTAAACTATTCCCTGTTCCGTGTTCCCTGTTCCCTATAATCACCATCAGACTTTTGAGCGCAAATCCTAAGTGTTGTAAAAAAAACTATTTCGCAATAGATGAATTAAAGGTTACTCGTTAGAAAAATTTGCCAGGAAAAGAAAAAACTGAAATATTTGGAAACTTGTATAAAAAATAAAAATTAAATCTTCGCACTTCTTATATCCGGAATCAACACGAAATTCCAGAATAAATTACTTAGATTACTCCTATTAAGTATACATAAAACTAAAACCCTAATTATGGAATTAAAACCTAAATCTGGCTATAGTTTTTCTGGGCATATTCCTATAGAAATTGGTCAATATGATTGGCGATCGCTACTGAGTAATATCGAAGCTGAAACTTATACTAGCCAAATATATAGTGTAATGTTGACTGACATAAAAACTTCTCTAGAAGAAGCAGTAGCTCAAACCCAAGCTCAAATAAAAGTGTTAGGACTAGAAGCAATAAAACTCAGCCTAAAAAACTTGACTAGAACATTAATACCAGAAAAAAACACATTTTCAGCAGACCCAATTTACTCTCATTCTGACAATATGAACGAGCAGAAAGAAAGTATAAATTACCAAAAAATGAATCAGGAACAGTTAATCCAAAATCATCAAAATCAGCCTCAAACACATATGAGTACCAACCTAACTACTACCATAGAATCAGAAATTACTACTGAATCAACCTTAGTATCCATAGATTCCCACAACATGGAAACTAATCTCTCAGAAAATAATCAAAACTCCTCAGAAGAGTTACAACCACAAAATAATCGAAGAAAACGGCAAAAAAAACTCACAAAAGCAGAAAAAGCAGCCTTATTAGTTCAAGAAAGAAATACATATTTACAGCAACTAGGGGAAAAATTACAAAAAGCACGAAAAATGCGTTGTTTATCTATGAAACAAATTCATAAACAAACTTTTGTACCCCTTCATTATCTAGAAGCAATAGAAAAAGGCAAAACAGACGAACTACCAGAAGATGTATATCTTCGAGGATTCATCTTTCGTATTGGTAACGCTTTAGGATTTGATGGAGTAGCTTTAGCAGAGGCTTTACCTACATCCGATCCACTTCAAAGCTTAATACCATCTTGGTCTAACTCCAACAAGGACATTGGATTAGGTATAGGTCCCATTCATCTATATATAGGTTATACAGCTTTAATGGCCGGTGCAGTAGGTGGACTAAATTGGATATCTCAACAACCAAGTCCAGGAGCAAATCTTACTCCAGATAAATTAGAAACTCCTGATTCAGTTGCTCACTCAGATAAACATTTAGAAACTACTCAAACACCAGGATTAAAATCTACTAAAGGTAGTGTAGTAGTTGGTTCCGATCTTGCTCCGCCAGAAACAATGATGTAAGCATTCAGCATTCAGCGGTCAGCTATCAGCTATGAGTTATTAAGTCACTATCACACCAGAGGAAGAATTACTCTCTAAAGAGAATTAAAACTTATGTTTGCGTAGCATTCCGCAGGAAATAAAAAAGCTATGAGCTAACTTTACTAAGTCCTGTACCTTTAAAAGCTGTTTGCCCAGAATTCCGCAGGAAATGCTGACTGCTAATAGCTGAATACTTACATCAGGAGAAGGTTGTTAACATTGGACTACAAGGTTATCTCTATGTACTACTGTGTCAGATCCTGTATAGCCCAAAATATCAGGTATATCTTCTGAACGACAACCTAGAATTTGTTGCAATTCAGTATTGCTGTAGTTCACAAGTCCCCTAGCTATTTCCTCGCCTTCTTCATTGCATAGTTCTACAGCATCCGATGGATAAAACTCTCCTTCCACTTGAGTAATACCAGCAGCTAGTAGAGATTTACCATATTCAGAAATTGCTTGAACTGCACCCATGTCCAGATACAGCTTGCCCGCAGGTACTAACATATTGGCAATCCAATGTTTGCGGGCATTTACTGGTTGTGGTTGAGGTTCAAACTGAGTCCCAATAGATTCTCCATTCAGGATTTTTTGTATATTTTCCGGAATTTGGCCATCAGTAATAACGGTTCGTACTCCTGCTGCTGTGGCAATTTTGGCAGCTTCAATTTTCGTAATCATTCCACCAGTTCCCCGTCCACTAACAGAATCTCCAGTTTCAACTTGAAATTCTTCGAGTTGTTCTATTCGCTCTACTAAGGTAATAGGTAAAGCATCTGGATTATTTCTAGGGTCGGCAGAATATAACTTGTCAACATCGGTTAATATAAATAACCAATCAGCTTCTACTAGACCAGCAACTAAAGCTGATAGAGTATCATTGTCCCCAAATTTCAGTTCTTCCACAGCAGTAGTGTCATTTTCATTCACAATTGGGACTACACCTAGTCGCAACAATTGTTGAAATGTATTGTAAGCATTGACATAACTACTACGTCGTGCAAGCTCGCTCCTGGTAAGTAAGATTTGGGCAATTGTTTGTCGCAAAGATGTAAACAAGTCTTCATAAACTCGCATTAGTCTTCCTTGACCCACTGCTGCTACTGCTTGCTTCATGGCAATATTACGAGGTTTTTCAGTTAGTCCTAAGCGATCGCAACCTACACCAACTGCTCCAGAAGAAACTAAAACTACTCGATGTCCTTGAGAACGTAGATTGACAATAGTCTCGATCAAGCTAGCAATGGTGGATAAGGCCAAATTTCCAGATTCAGAACGAGTCAGACTGGAAGTGCCTATTTTAATTACTATTGTTGTCATCGAAAAATATTGAATTAATTTTTGATTGCTTCGACTCTTAGAAATTACCTCAAAATTAGAAAACACCAAACCCTTAATAAATAAGAGATTGGCGTTTTCAGATTTTTATATTTAAGGTCTTTATATTTGCTGACCCCAATTTAATTTTTATTGAAGTTAATTATTCCATAGAATTTTAGTAAATTCGGAAAATTGTAATATTTTCTTTATATTTGAGTATAATTTCCAGGTATAGTGACAGTCATACTGATGAAATATTCAATTTTAGATTTTCAGGAACAAGACTAACCACAAATCTAATCAAAGCGCTCAAATCCCTTAAATGGTTAGTCCAGCCTACTTAGCAAAGGGAGTATTTTTCAAGCTTTTCCTGTATTGCCTCTACTAAACTCCCGACTCGTAACTCAAAAACTGATAACTGAAATGACCTTTCCTTCCACTGCCATATAAGATAAATTTGCAAAGACTGAACAAAAAAATCTATATAAATCGTGATGTAGCTGCTGCACCCCCCATCCCCTCCCGGGAGGGTAGCAAGAGGGGTGGGTGAGGATTAATGGCCGTGGGGCACACGGTTAAAGAAAAGCGCACCGCCTGCGCTGAGGTTTCCTTAGCGTAAAGACGGAGCAAGAAAGCTTGTGGAGATGGTAGTAACAGGAGTGCAACTCAACTTGTTTTGATTTGTTGCCTAGTTAAGAATCGCGGTTAGCGCAGCTTCGCGTTAGCAAAACAAGAATCACCCGTTATAATCTCCGATTTAACGGGTGAGTGTCAATACCTTACTCTAATTAGGTGTGGTGGAGGAGAATCTAGGAGTGCTAAATAGAATGTCTAAAGTATATTCATCCGTTTTTACTAAACATGGTCAACCAGAATCTCTTCGTGTAGGAGTTATTGGGGTTGGTAATATGGGACAGCATCATACCCGTGTCCTAAATTTACTCAAAGATACAGAATTAGTCGGTGTAGCAGATATTAATGTTGAAAGAGGACTCGACACTGCTAGTAAATATCAAGTTCGTTTTTTTGAGGATTATAAAGACCTTTTACCTCATGTTGATGCTGTATGTGTAGCAGTTCCGACTCTTCAGCATTATGCTGTAGGAATGACTTGCTTAGAAGCAGGAGTCCATGTCTTAATGGAAAAACCTATTGCTGGTAGTATTGCCGAGGCCGAATTTTTGGTAAATACTGCTGCTGAAGCTAACCGAATTTTACAAGTGGGTCACATAGAAAGGTTTAATCCTGCTTTTCAAGAACTTAGTAAAGTCCTCAAAACTGAAGATTTATTGGCCTTAGAAGCTCATCGGATGAGTCCTTATTCTCATCGAGCTAATGATGTGTCTGTAGTTTTGGACTTAATGATCCATGATATTGACTTGTTACTAGATTTAGTTGCTTCTCCAGTTGTGAAACTAACTGCTAGTGGAAGTAGTGTTTCTAGTTCTGGAAATTTAGATTATGTAACAGCTACTCTTGGTTTTGCTAATGGTATTGTGGCGACTTTAACTGCTAGTAAGGTGACACATAAAAAATTACGTTCTATTGTTGCTCACTGTAAAAGTTCTTTGACAGAGGCAGATTTTCTGAACAATGAAATTCTGATTCATCGGCAAACAACAGCAGATTATGTGACTGATTATGGTCAGGTTCTTTATCGTCAGGATGGTTTAATTGAAAAGGTTTATACTAGCAATATTGAGCCTCTTCATGCAGAGTTAGAGCATTTTATTCATTGTGTTGGTGGAGGGAATCAACCTTCAGTTGGAGGAGAACAAGCTCTTAAAGCATTGCGGTTAGCTAGTTTAATTGAGAAAATTGCTTTTGATGGTTTAGATTGGCATTTAGCAGATTCAGAATGTGATTTGTTGAATACTTCTATGTTAAAAGTAAGTTAAGAAAGAAGGAAGAAGGAAGAAGAAATGCCTGGCACGGGAGCAAGATGCTCCCACTTTTCTAGTAACAAAACCTGATTCCTTTTTCAAGGGCAATTAAGTTAATAGCTGACGGCTGTTTGCGCAGCAGTCCGTAGGAAATGCTTACGAAAATTCAACCAAATGTGGAACTATTCCAGCCCCACATCGAACCTTTAGCATCAGAAAATTCTATATAAATTCGATTTTTTGGTACGCCTAAAACCTGATTAATTTGTTGACAAAAATCTTGACTTATCCCTTTTGTTTGCTGAGGGTTCATATTACCAATACTCTTAATTTCCATATAGCAGACAGGTTCATCACTACTACCACCAAAAGTCATGGGAATATCTGATTCAAAAGTAGTCATTACATAAGATTCTGGTTTACCAAAATGCTTTGCCATACCAGAAGAAAGGTTTTTTAAGAGGCTGTCAATTTTATCTTTTTCTGGTTTAGAAACAGAAGTTTGAACTTTAATTAGTGGCATAATTCAATTAATAATTAACTATAAGTATGAAATATGATTGCCTTCCTTTAGAATACCAATAATTTTACATTCGATATAACCAGGGGTATCAGAAGTAATTAGGCAACCAATTTCTATTGCTGTTCTTTACTAAGGCAATTGGGAATTATTATAGACTGTTTAGGATGACACCTGCCTAGAGATGGATCTGTTAGAATACCAAAAACTTCACTAACATCTCTTTTTCCACCCTCTAGTTCTTCACCTGTTACGGGTGCTACTATAAAAGCTATTCTTTTCGGATAATCAGACTCATTAACCATTGGTATTATTTTTTTAATATTCTTATTTCAATTATGGTTCAATCCAACCTTGAAAAGCTGCCACTAAAAGATTAGCAAATGGATTATTCAGAGCTTCTTTAAATCCTTCAGTTCCTACTGATTTTAATAGCCCTATTACTCGCTGTTTTAATGTGGGTTGATTTTCAACAATTTCAATTGCTTGAGCAACAACTGCCATTTTGCCTGCCGTAGTTTCTGTAGGATTAGATTGTTCTAATTGTTTGAGAAGTTGTTGAATTTCTGCTGCTGTTTCAGCTAAAGTTTTTTGTTTATCTTCGTTAATTGTGCGAGCAATATTTGAGTCTTGAATTTTTCCTTTGCTACCAGCTAAACCATAAATTTCTCCTTTGTTGCCCACCGCACCATGAATTTTTCCCTCCTTACCAACTGGACCATAATTTTCTCTAATATAAATTTTATCTCCCATCTTTTCTGACATATTTGTATTTCCTTGATTATTATAATTTTCTATATTAGTAGCAGGGGTATTAATAATTGTATCTAACCAATTTTCTAATTGTTTTATATGTCTTTTTAATTGTTTTATATATATTTCTTTATCGAATACAAGCAATCTAAGTTGTTTTGATGAAAGTGCTTTTAGTCTCTTATAATCGGAATCTAAATATAGATATTCTTTATGTAAATATTTCTGAATATATCTATTAGATTCTTTCTTCGTTTTATTTGTTATATTTTTAGTTATCCAGATATTTTGATCGGATTTATTAATGTGATAGAGTGCTTTTTGAGTAAATGAAGAATAATCTTCTTGTGATAATTTATTGTTTATATATGTAACTATTTCTGGAATAGTAATTAATCCCTTGTCAGTGAGTTTGTTATTTAATCCACTCTTAATTCCTTGGCAGAACAAGTGTGTAAAAACACCCTGTAAATCATCCTTCAATTCATAACTTTCTTGTGTTTTTTTTGAAGAAGCTATCAGAGCTATTCCTTCCGGAATATGATCATCTTTAATAAATCTTGAATCTCCATTACTTTTAGTTCCGTTATCCATAGCTCCACCGCTATAACAAGAATCTAAAATTATAATTGCGCGATTGACTTTATAAATCTTTAAATCCGTTAACAAATTTTCAAAAGCATACTTTTGTTCATCAAACTTAAAGCAATACTTATTTTGAATCATTTCTCCATGGCCAGAGAAGTAAAAAATCAATTGAGTAGATGAATTCCAGGACTTTAATAATTCGGAAATACTTAATTCAAAATCTTCTTTACGGCACTCAGGAATTATTTTAGACTGTTTAAAATCACAACCGCCTAAATGTGGCTCTGTCAGAAGAGTAAAAACTTGACTAACATCTCTTTTTCCAGCCCGTAATTCATTACCTGTTACAGCTCCTACTACAAAAGCTATTCTTTCCGGATAATTAGACTCATTAACCATTAGTATTATTTTGCTAATATTCTAATTTCAATATTTTCAATAACATCTGGTGGACATGAACCAATTATGGAAGTAACCCTATCTGTTTCTTCTCGACTTGTATTGTCGAGAGTGCATAATAGTACATCTGTATTTGAATAAATATGGAAAATATATTTTGGGTTTTCAGACTTCCAATACTGAGCTGCACCAATGACTGTTTGAAAAGTAGTGAAAACTAAACTAGCAATAGCTATAGCAGTTGTCCGTTTACCTTTTACTCCCTGCTGAAGCTCTTGTTCCTCTTGTATAACAGAAACACCACATTCTTTTTTAATTAAATCTGCAAGCTCAATCAATTTATTAGAGGTAACCTTGGATACCTCGTCTTCAAATCGTATATTTACTCTCATTAAAAAATTTCCTTATTTGTTAAAATCAAGACTTATACAGTACCGCTATTTATGGTTTATTTTTACCAGAATAACGCTGGAATTATAAACTATGTAATAGGACTTACGGAGTACCGTTATTTATAGTGTATTTTTCCTAATTATTTCAGATACTTAGCACTATAATTTAGTACCTTTGCCAGGGAAAAAAGACGATATCGACAAAACTGACAACGTGAGGACTAGGTATCTAGGAAAGCGATCGCCACTTCCATAATCAAAGGCCATAGCTCAGGGTCTGGATCTAGCAAAGATTGTCCAAACTCCTACCCATGATAACTGTAGATAGGAACAGAAGAGCCACCAGAAATTGATAAACTAATCCGCTAAGTTTCTGGCCTTATGCTCCCCAGCAGTAGTTTTAAGATAAGTAAACACACAAAAGCTAATTGCTATATATAACAACTAACCACCATAATTCCAACCTGTACTTTCCAACAATAGAGGGTCTCCCTCACGATGTACACCTGCAGCAATTACTTCTCCTACATATACAGTATGGTCGCCTTCTTCCACAGCACCAACAACTTTACATTCCACATAACCAAGAGTATCTGAAATAATTGGACAGCCAGTTTCTCCTAGATAAAATTCTATATCCTCAAATTTATTTCCCACGCGACGTTGAGGTTTGAAAAATTGTTGAGCTAAATCTTTTTGTCCTGCTGCTAAAAAGCTCAGAGAAAATACCCCGCTAGCCTTAATCATGGCATGGGATTTAGAATCTTTGTTTACACAATTAACAACTAGGGGAGGCGCAAAAGATGCTTGCATTACCCAACTGGCCGTAAAACCATTAACTTCCTCACCATCCTTAACACCACAGATGTATAATCCGTGAGGAATCTTACGCAATATTATTTTCTTTGCCTGTTCGTCTAACAAAGTTTTACCTAAATATTATGAATGAAGTTTACACTTTATATTTTAACAAAACTTAACGCATTGTAGTCAAATCTAAAAATTTAACTAAAAATAGAAAAATATACAGCACATTTTGCGTTATAATGATTAATTTTGCTTGCGAAGTTAAAAAAAACTAATATTTTAATGATGTTTTCCCTAGACAATTTTTTCAAAAAATTAACTCATCAAAAAATTTGGCGTTTCATAGCAATAGCATCAATAATTGCCACCTTAGCGATCGCCTGCAACAACACCCAAACCAACAGAAATTCAGAAACACCAACCATCCCTGAACCAGGTACCCTCGTTTGGGGACGCTACAGCGACTCCGACACCCTCGATCCCCACAAATCAACATCACCATTATCTAGACAAATAATCGATCAAATCTACGATACACTTTTGGCCTTCGATAACCAAGGTAAAATCCAACCAAACCTAGCCAAAGAATGGTCAGTCAGCAATGACGGCCAAGAATATACCTTTAAACTCAACGAAAATATCAAATGCCATGACGGCACAACCTTTGATGCTAAAGCGGTTAAATTTACCATCGACAGAGCGATCAACCCTGAGACAGAAAACTACACTAAAGACAGTTGGGGACCAATAGAAACTGTTGAAGTTGTGGACGACCTCACAGTTACAGTCAAAATGTCTGAAGCTTTTAGTCCCTTTCTCCGCTTTCTCGCCGATCCTTACTCCAGCATGATATGTCCTTCTGCCATTCAAACCTATAACAACAAATTTGGCATAGAAGGAGCAATAGGTACAGGTCCATTTAAGTTTGTTGAGTGGACTCAAGGAGAACAACTTGTACTAGAGGCTAACCCAGAATACAAAAATTATGGGCGACAAGTAGAAAATTCTAGTACTCCTTACATCAAAAAATTGATTGTTAAAACTATACCAGAAGGGGAAGCGCGTTTAGCAGCACTGGAGTCTGGAGAAATTCATTTAACTGAACCCCCATTAGAAGACATTTCTGCTTTCGAGGAAGACTCAAAATTCAAGCTTCATACTGCGGAGAATACTGGTCAAATAGTATTTTTAGAGTTTGTTACTTCCAGACCTCCCTTTGACGATGAGAAAGCAAGACAAGCAGTAACTTATGCAATAGATCCTAAAAAAGCAACTGAGGAAGTATTTGCAGGTTTAGTTAAACCTTCCGAATGTGCGATCGCAGATGTGATGTTTCCCAGTGATGAAAAACTTTGCTCCAAGTTTAGTATTAAACCAGACCCAAAAGAAGCAAAAAGTCTATTAAAGGAACTTGGTTATAGTGAGGATAAACCATTAGAAATAACTCTTTTAACTTGGAAAGGAGGAAACCGTCAAAAAGTAATAGAAAACTTTCAAACTCAACTAGAAGAAGTAGGAATCAAAACTAAGTTAGAAACAATGGATATTGGCACTCTTAATGCCAGAATACAACAGGAAAATAGTCAAACAGAAGGTAATGGTGTTATTGATATGATGGGGTGGTCTTGGTATGACCCAGATTTTCTTTATACATTGTGGCATTCTCCTGGTTGGATGGGGGGTTATCACAGTGATGAACTGGATAAATTACTAACAGAAATGCGAACTACAACTAAGTTAGAAGAACGACAAGAAAAAGTGATAGAAGTTCAGAAATATTTGTTGGAAAATGCAGTGATGATGCCACTTTATAGTCCTGGTTGGATGTGGAGTTATGTTAGTAGTTCAGATGTTGAAGGTTTTAAGATAGGTGCTTTTAATCGACCTTTATTTAATGATGTAAAATTATCTAACGCTACAGAAGAGAAAGAAGCAGTTGAATCTCCTGCAAGTTCTGAAAAAGAAGAATCAGAACAACCAGTTACTACGGAAGAGAGTCAACAGGATGGAGAGTCTATTTCTTCACCAAAAAATGAGCAAGAAGTAGAAGTTTCTCCCTCTCCAGAAAATGAGTAACTAGGGTTTGCTGAAAAAGTCTTTTAGTAGGTGTAGGAGACAACCCACCCCTAACCCCTCCCAGGAGGGGAAGAAAACCCACCCCTAACCCCTCCCAGGAGGGGAAGACAGAAGAAATGGGAATGAGCGAAGAGGTAGTCGCAAAAATTGTCCCTCAATTTTTCTGACTACCTTCTCTATAATTCCCATTTCTCCTGAATTCTGAATTCTGAATTCTGAATTCTGACTCCTACCCTACCAAAAGACTTGATTCAGCAAACCCTAATTATCTGGTTTATAAAATGGAGGCAAAATTTTGCTTTATTTGCAATTAGATGAAGGTATCCAAGAAATAATTAAAAATTATGGTCCTGCTTTGACTAGCATAGGTGTAGATTTTTTGAATTCAGAAGTAGAAGAAGCTATTTATTATTGTTCTCAAGATTTGGAAGATGCTTTTAGGACTACTATATCTTACTGGTATTGGAAAAAAAGTAATGGAGAAGATTTTGATGCACCAAATAATTTTTTAATTAAAGCACTTAAAGAAAATTGGCATCCTTACAAATGGGATGATAAATGGATGGAAAATCAAATGTTTAAAAGTGAAGGAATGAAGTGGTGGGATGAAGCTGCAGTTCACTGGGGAAAAGATAAGCGGAATTATTTAGTGGTTGATATTCAAGAAACGATTATAGGAACAAGAGCGACAATAATTTTTAGGAGTGGAAGAAGTATTGATTTGCGGAAAATTAGTAGGATGACTTGGGAAGAGTTACTGGAATATGCTGAAGGAGGCTATAGAAAATTGTGCTAAGTAATGAAAGCTTATCTGAATAATTTTACAGTGAAGTTGTTTGAGAAGTTTACAAATTACTCAGGTTCAGTTTAACACTAAATTACCGAAAAATTGTGGTCTAAAGCCTCCCCTTTTAAGGGGATAAAAAAAGAACATATTCCATATTTGAAGCCTACTTATTGCAGAGGTACTGATAACTGATAACTGATAACTGAAATTACATCAGGAGCTAGAAAACTTCTAACTCCTCAAAGATCGAAGTTTACAAGTAATTGACGAATAGACATCTCCAATAATAAAAAATAAAATCAATTATCCCGTAGAAATTATCAGTAGAAATTATCAATTATTTCCCCCTACTTCCTACTCCCTATTTTCCGGAGATGTCTAATCATCCTTGGGACCAAAAACCATCTGTACTATCATTTGTTTTCCGTCTGGTTGATGATAGCGATCTGCCCAATGTCTAATGATTTCGTCTAACTCTTCTTTAGCTTGCTCATAGCGATCTAGAGAAATATCAAACTCCTCCAAAATACGCATTACCTTATTGTTTTGTTCTGCCCAATCTTTCATCATACGGAAATAGCGAGCTGTATCCTCAACCATGATATAAGTGCGTTCCTCCTCATCTTCTGGGGAATAAGAAGAGCGAGTCAGGGCATAAAAAGGCATTCCCCAAGGAGAATCTATCTTAGTAACTGTACCAGAATAAATCAAGCGACGTTTAATATGTTCTGCTAAAGCTTCACTCAGAGGCATTCGGCGTTCTGCGGATAAATCTTCTTGAGACCGTCTGTGTAAAAACTCAATTAATTCCATAAACTGAAAAGAATTAATCAATTTAGCATCAGGCATATTTGGAGGGAGTTTAGTTTCAGTATATCTCTTTTCCTCAATAGTAAGATTATTACCAGGAACTCTTGATTGCCCAGGATTCCAAGGATACTGTTCTAGCCACACATAGGGAAACTGAATCAAATAGCGAGGTTCTTGAGAACCTAACATTTTTAGTAGTTTACCTTTAGTGAGTGCTTCTTCTACTTCTTGCACAATGACTTTAACCCGTTTAGGTTCTATATGATGCAGATGTCCTGTCATGCGCAGATTTTGATTCTGTTCAATATAGGTCATATAAATCGCACATTTAGCCGCAGTTGCAGCTGCATCCAAGAAAGCTCCATGACGATGCCCGCTCGTCCTCATGGCACTAAACGCCAGATATAACATAATCTGATCCATAGCACTCGGGCTAAGGCTATTAATCAGATCGGTATCATTTTTCAGATAGGTATCATTTTTCATTACAATCCCCAAAATAACAAAAACATAAGAGGCATAGTATCATCCTCTATTAAAAATTAAACATAATGCTAACAATGATGATACTTAAATAATAGAAAGTCAGCCAAATATAACTCTTGTACCAAACAAATTATATGTCTTTGAGACTTTTTGCATTTGGTGTAAGAGCAGGCACGCAAACTAAGCGTGCGAATAGTTTGTTATATTAGTAGATTTTGACACCCTGTGTACTTTTGACTGACATACCTACATACGTCACTCTATATCACTATAGCACACAAAAGTACCATCGATCCCACTTACAGCAGTAGTATCAATGATGACTAAAGTTAATAAGCTATTTAGATTTTATGTTCTCTGTTATCAAGTTAAAGGTCTGAAGCTATATAGTTAAAGGTCTGAAACTATATAGTTTAAATCTCCAATAGCTTACTTTATGGTATTGACAATAAAATCCTCCTATTAATTAACAAGAGAATTTTTGACAAATTTTCAGAGAATTAAGATCGTAAAACCAAAGGCTCAAACTATTTGAGCAAATTATGTAATTAAAAATTCAAACTTAAATATAACAAGAGACATTTTTCTGAACTTCAGCGTCCACTACCACGATGAGGACATTTGTCACTTTCAAGCTCAGAAGTACAAATTGTGTTCACAAAAGCTCGTATGCTTCTCTTTCTGACACGATCTTGATGAGTTCTAGTTCGAGCAGAACCTCTGAAAAATGTAGAAGACAATTCGACTTCATTTGCAGTGATTAAAGCTTGACTACTAGGAGCATTACCTAGTAATAATAAAAAGGAAAAAATAATCGCTGTATAACTTTGCATAGGTTTTATCCGTGTGAGAGTGTATATTCTCTGATACGGACATAGAACATAAAATCAGGATATTTTGCAAAGAACTTATGGATTTAATTTGCTTTTATACCGATTTTTAGCACTAAAAAATTTACCAACTATTGTGGTAAATAAGTCATACTAGAACTGAAAAAGGGGGTTAATTAAAAAGATATTAAAGTGGGTTTACGAAGAGAAGCGGATTTTAAGTTAAAGCCTCAATTAATTCTACAGATTATGAAAGAATGAAAAGGAAGCTTCAACTATCTACCCATTATTATCCGGTTTATATTACCCCCATTCAGTAAATAAAATTATTAATTAGGTTAGTGGCCTAAAATTTTATTTGTTTTTGTCAAAAAATTTACTTAGGGTTTGCGTATGGACGTGGAGGCCAGCCTAACCAACCCCCATCCCCTCCCGGGAGGCAGGGTCTATTTATTGTCACTAGAGAAAAATTGATGGGGAGATGGGGAGATGGGGAGATGGGGAGATGGGGAGATAGGGAGGTGGGGGGATGGGGAAATGGAGAGATTTGTATATTTGCACAATTAAATGTATTTCTAACTTAATATTCTAGGCGCGACAATGAATTAGCCCTGCTCCCGGGAGGGGAGCAAGAGGGGTAGGTGCAGCAGCCTATGATATGTCAACCCGCCGAGGAAGCTCACGCTCGGTAGGAACCCCCGTGCCTTTAGGCCGGGGAGGATGTCAAACAAGTATTACCTACTAATTCAACAATTCTGGTAAAATGTAGAATTAGTCAAAACTCGCAAAAACTAAGTTAAAATGGAAAAAGGATTCATTTTGTGGTTTACAGGCTTAAGTGGAGCTGGGAAAACAACTATAAGTAAGGTTGTGGCAGAAAAATTAAGAGAAAGAGGTCGTAAAGTAGAGATATTAGATGGGGATATAGTTAGAGAAAATCTATCAAAAGGGTTGACTTTTAGTAAAGAAGACCGAGATATAAATGTCCGGAGAATTGGATTTGTAGCTCATCTCCTCAGTCGTAACGGAGTAGTGGCAATTACCGCAGCAATAAGTCCCTATAAAGGAATACGCAATCAAATTAGGGAAATGGATGAAAACTTTATAGAAGTTTATATAAACGCACCTTTGGCAGTATGTGAAAAACGTGATGTAAAAGGATTATATGCCAAAGCTAAGGCAGGAGAAATTAAAAATTTTACTGGTATTGACGACCCTTACGAGGCACCAGAAAATCCAGAAATTATTTGTTGCACAGATAAAGAAACATTAGAAGAAAGCGTAGCTCATATAATAAGTAGTTTAGAAAAATCAGGTCATTTAGCGTAAAAAAATAGGGAGATAGGGAGAGATTTAGCAATGAGGCAAAATAAATCTAGATATGGGAAAGATGACATTTTATAGGCGCTGTGTAGGCGGTGAGGTTTTATACTCTTGTTCCCTTCGGTTACGACCAGAGGATAGGAGGAACAATTTCCTTCTGCCTGTCTTGAGTGCGTCTTACATTCTGAAGAGACCTCGCCAATTAGCACTCGTTTCTGCCTCCTGCCCTCTGCCTTTCCTGATCATAGTTTTATTATGCAGTTGCTGGGGATTGGCATCTTCTGCACAAGCTCAACCCCTCTCTCAAAAATCTCAGAAACCACCAGCAAACTCAACTTTACCAAAACTCGCAGAACCTTGGCCTGAAGGTACTGAAGCAAAACCACCACTGCTTCCTCCAGCACCAGAACCAATATCTATTCCTGAACCAGAGACTCCTTTACCAGACTCAACAGCATATACACTCGGCAGTGGCGATCGCGTTCAAATAGATATCTTCAATATGCCAGAATACAGTGGAAAAAATGGCCAACATCAAGTACAAATTGATGGCACTCTTAACTTGCCATTGGTAGGTAATGTATTGGTTGAGGGAAAGACTTTAGATGAAGCAAAAGAATTAATTCAAGAAAAATATGGCGAATATCTACAAATATCTATAGTTAATCTCAATCTCTTAGCAGCACGTCCATTAAAAATAGCGATCGCTGGAGAAGTCCAACATCCAGGTTCATATACTATTTCTCCTATTGTTGATGGAGTGGAAGATACTCAAGGTGGGACTCAATTACCTACAGTGACGAAAGCATTACAGGTTGCAGGTGGAGTAACAACTTCAGCAGATATCAGACAAATCAAAATTCGTCGTACTCAACTAAATGCTCCAGAGCAAGTCATCAGTATTAACTTATGGAAACTATTGCAAGATGGTAATTTGCGCCAAGATATTGCTCTGCGAGATGGGGATACTTTATTTGTCCCTAGTATTACTGAAGTTAATCCAGTAGAGTCTGCTCAATTAGTAAATGCTAACTTTGCTGGTACTAATACTCAACCTATCAACATTGCAGTGGTGGGAGAGGTGGCACGTCCTGGTCCATATATATTAGAAACAGGTATTGACCAAAGTCAACTTTCAGCTACGGAGGAAAATTCAGATTCTACCGAAGCAGATAATAATGTTTCATCTGCTCAAAATACTAAGTTGCATACTGTTACTAAGGCAATTAAAATGGCAGGCGGTATTACTCCATCTGCAGATATTCGACAAATTAGGGTGCGCCGACTAACTCGTGCTGGTACGGAACAAATTATTAAAGTAGACCTTTGGCAACTTCTGCAAAATGGAGATTTAAACCAGGACTTAGTTTTAGAGTCAGGAGATACAATTTATGTGCCAGTAGCAGATGAAGTTAATTTGGATGAATTAGCGGAGGTTACTGCATCAAGTTTTTCTCCTGGAAATCTAAAAATTAATCTGATTGGAGAAGTTGTTAACCCTGGGGTAATTTCTATGGTTCCGAATAGTACCCTTAATCAAGCTTTATTAGCGGCAGGGGGTTTTAACCAGGGAAGAGCTGAAACTGAAAAAATAGAGCTTATTCGTCTCAACCCAAACGGTACTGTTACTCGTCGTCAGGTACAAGTAGATTTTTCTGCAGAAGTTAATGAGGAAACTAATCCTACTTTACTTAATAATGATGTGATTTTAGTTGGTCGTTCTGGCAGGGCAGCTTTAACTGATAATGTTAGGGGTGTTTTAGCTCCTTTTAGTCCTATTAATCGAATTTTAGGGGTATTTTTAGATATTTTTGATTAGGTTGGAAGAAGCAAGAAGGAAGAGTTCAACAATTAATAATTAATAATTAATAATTAATAATTACCTCTCCTTGAAAACGGAATTGATTGACTAATCATGAAAATTTTTTCTTGTTTCTCCTTTAAAGTAGAGGCTTTAAACCTTAATTATTCGGTAAGAAGGAAGAAGGCTTTAGTTATTGGTAATCCTGCATAGTAATAGTATTAATGATATACAAGGAGCTTGGCACGGGAGCAAGATGCTCCCACTGCTTTACGTGGAATGGGCATCTTGCCCGTTCCCCGTTCCTTATATTTTACCGTTTCTACTATTTTCAACAAACTTATTTATTTAAGTAAAATGTGCTTGAAAAGCTTAATTTTTCGCTTTTAACTATCAAAATATTTAGGATTTTTAGCAAAAATATTATTAGTAGGATAGGTTCTTGAGTCATACTAGAAGAAGGAAGAAGAAAGAGGCAAGAAGGAAGAAGGTTTTAGTTATTGGTAGTCCTGCACAGTAATGGTATACAAGGAACAAGGGAGCTTGGTACGGGAGCAAGATGCTCCCACTGCTGTACGTGGAATGGGCATCTTGCCCGTTCATATCAAATCCGTTTAATTGGACATAAAAAAATTCTTCAATCGTCATAACTATGCTCATCTTTGTAATTCTTTCTCCTCCTGACTCCTGAGGACTGAGGACTGACTCCTCCTAACTTAACCATTCTATGGCTGTTTAACCGGATTTGATATCATTCCCGTTTCCACTATTTTCAACAAACTTATTTATTTAAGTAAAATGTGGCTGAAAAGCTTAATTTTTCGCTTTTAACTATCAAAATATTTAGGGTTTTTAGCAAAAATATTATGTAAGCATTCAGCCGTCAGCTGTCAGCTATCAGCTATTGCTTTTAGTTAGTGATAAAAGCAATATTTAATTGAGAAGTGAAAAATCTTACTACAAAAGTCAACTCTAAAGTCTATATTCATTTAAACCCTGTCCTTAAATACAGAGTATTATTGCTGATAGCTGACGGCTAATAGCTGAATGCTTACAATATTATTAGTTATCTAGGAGAGATAGATGAGGTACAAATATAAATGGTAAAGTCTTTGTAGTGCGGGCATCTTGCCCGCGACTGGTGTACCTCATTTTGCTTAAGCTTTATTGATTATATATAGCATAGAAGGAGTTGACTAGGACATAAACTGATTATTCAATGAAGATATATAGTAATTGTAGGTATGCCATAGGATATTCTTAAATTTATCTTGCTTCATTCACAGTAATAACTTTATTTTTAACTTTTAATCTTATAGATATGGAACCTGAAAAAAACTCCCAATTATCTTTATATAATAATCGCGGTCAACTTCTAAATCAGAGGAGAAATTTGACTCAGAATCAATATATTTATGAGGCTGAATTTCATCAATTAGAGGAAAAACTATCTCAAAAAGAAAATAAGATTTGGAACTTAGTATGTCATCGTTTTTTCTTAATTTTCAGTGTCGCAACTACCACAACAACAGGGGCATATTTCTGGACTTTAAATCAGATTCCTACATATGAGGGAAGATTTCAAATATTAGTTGAACCGGTTACAATTACCAATTCAGTTAATTATCAATTAGGCACAGAACCACAAAATTTAACTACAAATTCTCAAGAAAATTGGGAACAACAAGCAGCCAAAATTATTTATGGCACAGGAGAAGACAGAATTACTTCATATCCAAACCAAAATATTCAACAAAATCAAGAATTAGATAAGTATGGCTTAGATTATCAATCTCAAATTCAAGTGTTAAAAAGTCCGCAATTTATGCAGCCAGTAATTGTGGAAATACAAAAGGAATATCCGGAAATAAATTATAATTTTTTGTTTAAAAAACCAGAAAGAAAACTTTTGAGCCAAGAGAAACTAAAAATTGAAAGATTAGACAATACAAAAATTATAGAAGTTAGCTATCAAGATTCGGACTCAAAAAAAATTAAGTTTGTCTTAGATAAACTAGCAGCAGCTTATACTGAATATGGTCAAAATGACCAGAAAACTAATACTGATGAAGGATTGGATTTTATTGAAGAACAAATTTCAAAAAATCAACAAAAAACCAAAGACTTACGGCAAAAATTACAGCAACTACAGCAGGAATATTTGTTTATTAACCCAGAGCTTAAAAGTCAAGAATTAGCAGCAGAAAGTAATCAAATTCAATCACAAAAACTAGAGAATAAAATATTACTAGACCAACAGCGATCGCTCTATGCCATGTTAAAGAGTCAGTTGGGAATTAATCCGGAAGAAGCTTTGATTGCTTCAGCTTTAAGTCAAGCAGCAAGATATCAATCATTACTAAATCAATTACAGGAAGTAGAAACAACAATTGCTCTAGAATCAGCTCGGTTTAAAGAAAAAGCACCTCAAATGCAAGCTTTATATCAAAAAAGAGAAAAATTACTGCCTTTGTTAAATCAAGAAGCAGAAAAAGTTATTGGCAGAGATATAGAAGAAGTAAGTAAAAAGGCTTTAGCTTTTCAGGACTCAGTTCGCTTAGAGTTAATTCATAAAATGATTTTGGCTGCGAATCAAATTGAAGTTCTGGAAGTACGGAGTAAAGTATTAGATGAAGCTGAGGCAAAATTAAATGAATATATTGCCAAAATGCCAGAAGTAGTAGGGCGTTATCAAGAAATTCAGCAAGAATTGAAAAATTCAAATAATATACTCAAAGATTTATTAGAAAAACAACAGCAATTACAGATAGAAGTAGTATTTGAAAAAGTACAACCTTGGGAATTAATTGCACCACCAGAATTGCTGAAAACTCAAAATGGTGAGTTAGTAACAGTCTCTCCAAATATGATATTAAATCTTGCCTTGGGAGGAGTAACAGGATTGGTATTAGGAATATTATTAGCTAAATTGGGAGAAGGATTTCAACAAGATGTTTTTCAAACACCAAAAGAAGTCAAAAAATCTATTGGGTTGCCATTGTTAGGCATAATTCCTATACATGAACAAAGAAATTGGATGAATGATGAATTAAAAGAAAATAACAGTTCATCTTTAATATTATATCCTTCAGCTTTTCAAGAAGCTTTCCGCACTTTAAATGCTAATATTCGCCTTCTAAATATAGAAAATCCCATTCAGTCTTTTGTCATTAGTTCCGCAACGCCAGGGGATGGTAAATCTACAGTAGCAGGTCATTTGGCCAGGGCGGCTGCCGCTATGGGCCAACGGGTACTATTAATAGATGCCGATCTACGTTGTCCACAGATTCATAATATGATGGGACTTTCTAATCAACAGGGTTTGAGTAGCATAATTGCCGATGGTGTGCCAATAGAAACTGCAATTCAGCGATCGCCTGTGGATGAAAATCTATTTGTTTTAACTTCTGGCCCTATTCCCCCAGACCCAACAAAAATATTGTCCTCAAGGCAAATGCACCAATTAATTCAAGATGCAGCTACAACTTTTGATTTAGTTATTTGTGACACAGCACCATTATTGGGTCGAGCGGATGCTAGTTTATTATCAGCTTGTACTAATGGATTAATGTTAGTAGTGGGATTAGGTAAGACAGAACGAGAGGCTTTAAATTTAGCTCTAGATGACTTGAGTATGGCAGGTGTACCGATGTTGGGAATAGTTGGTAATGGCGATCGAGCTGATTCTTATTATCAGCGATATTATGATTATGATTATGTTCAGTCAAGTTAAATAGACATCTCCAGAAAAGAGGGAACACTTAACTGGGAACAGGGAACCCACCCCTCGCCCCTCCCAGGAGGGGAGGGGAATAATTGATAATTTCTGGATAATTCTTACTTTTGAATTTTGACTTTTGAATTTTGAATTTTGACTTTCCACCCCTAACCCATCCCAGGAGGGGGAGTCAGGAGTCAGAAGGCGTGGAGAAAGAAAGGATTTGAACTATTGACATACTCCCGACGTTGCGCTAACGCGACATGACGATGACGATGACGAACGCGGGATTCTTCAGTCAGAAAAAAAAGCTGACTGCTGTTTATACAGAGGTGATGTCCTCCCCCTGTGTTTAGAACAATTAAAATCTATTTATTTGTAATTGTCAATAGCTATCAAAGCATATACTACAATATAAGATGTATACTACAAAGAAAAAATCCCCGATGAACAACACAGATAGCGCCCGGCTTTCCCATACGGCGCTCCCCTCCGGGAGAGCGCGGGACTTCCCGCCGGGGGAGTTAAATTTTTAAATTCGTCTTAAATAGAACATCTATAATTAAGAGGAAGTCATTTTGCGTTCTCCTAATTCAATGTCTAAGTTCTTACTATTATCTCTAGCTTGTGGAGGTTTAGTATTGTCAACAATAACGGCACAAGCTCAAATAGGCACTATATTTCAGCCTAATATTATAGTAGCTCAAGAAAATCAACCTAAAAAGGCTCAAACGAGTACTTCCACTCAGTCCCCTAGTAATCAAAATACAGGTTATAGTCGTCGTCGTGCTATTAGATACAGGTTTGAATGTAACTCAAATAATCAGACAGTTTTAGCCATTTATCAAGCACGACGAAACCGTAGAGGGAATATAGTATCTTTGTGGAAAAAAATTACCGATCGACCACTTATTCAATGGACTCAAGCAGGAACAACAGAATTAAATAGTAGACTGACTCCTCAAAAGCGTTGTCAAACAGTTACAGCTAATTTTAACTATCACTTCCTGCGTATTGAAAGTAGACCTAGACTACCACCATTAAGTGAGGGAATTATCAACGAAAAGGCAGTGGTTTGTGCTGCACCAGAAGGAGGTTGTAATCAAAATAATATTCTGTGGACTCTGAGAAATGACAATCAAAATTCCAATGGTCAAATTATTCGACAACTATTGAGCGCACTTCGAGGTGAAGCGAGCAGTAGCCTAATTATAGAAAGTCAAGATGATGAAGAAATAGAAAAAGTGCTTTCAGAAGTGAACATGGAAAATATAATTGATGTCATTATTGAACAAGAAAGTGAAAAATTTGATAATGAAGATGAACTTCCTGAATAATAAAAGAGGGAGTAGGGAGTAGGGAGTAGGGAGTAGGGGCGAATCGCGATTCGCCCGTACAGGAGTAGGGAACCCACCCCTCGCCCCTCCCCCTCCGGTGCAGGGGAAGAATTGATGATTTTTCGCGATAATTGATTTGATTTTTGGGCGTTGGTAATTTGAGGTATGATGTCTTGCCCAGATAAGAGTACAAACAAAAAACTTTCTCCTTCTATTCCTTTTTATTCTTCTTTCTTCCCTCCTGACTCCTGAGGACTGACTCCTGACTCCTAAGTAATTAAGATTAATATCATACACGCGCTTTACCAACGCCTATTTTTGATTATCACCAGATGTCTAATAGAAAAGGAAGGATGGATAGTCCTGTATAGTAATGATATACAAGAAACAAGGGATGTCTGGCACTTACAACATCATTTTTCGTAATCTTTAGCTGTGAAAATCTATGCAAGTTATCTTAAATCATCTTAATTACTTTTTTTGTTCATCAAATACCGAGTAAAAAATTAAGCATAAACACTTGCTTAATTGACTACTCAATCACGGCAGCTATGATTTTCTTCTAAAATTCTGTCTCCTGTCTCCTGACTCCTTCAACTATACTACATTTTGTCGTGCGGAATGTAGGCTATATATATTCTAGGAAATATTAATTATGGAACACCGAAAAATATTACCTATGGTTTGTGCAGTAGCGATCGCTACTCAACTCCTAGTTATCAAAGTACAGTCCAGTTTTGCCCAACTCACAAACTTAAATACTACAGTTACTCAACTGGGTACATCTGATGAGGAGGCAGATAATAGTCCCACTCGTTCTGTCAACCCTCAAAAGATACGTTACAGTAGGCGTTACGCATACAAATATAAATTTGATTGTACGCCAGAAAATCAAACCACGCTAGTGGTATATCAAGCACGTCGTAGTCGTCAGGGTGAAATAGTTACATCCTGGAAGGAAGCGACTAAAAGACCTCTAATTCAATGGACACAGACAGGTTCGGTAGAATTTGGTGACAAATATACTCCAGAAGTTCGTTGTCAGGCAGTTACAGATAGATTTAATCAGCATTTTCTGAGGGGGGGAAAGCCAAATATGCCTCCTTTAAGTGAAGGAGTTATTAATGGTGCGGCCGTAGTTTGTGCAGCGAAAGCAGGAAGTTGTAATTCTAGTAATTTGTTGTGGACTCTCAGAAGTAATAATAGAGGTACTAACGGTAAAATTCTGATGAATTTAGTAAGTTCTCTCAAAGGTAATGCTAGTACTTCGTTAATCATTGAAAGTAGCGATGCTGAAAATGTGGAAAATCAAAGCTTTGAATGGGTAGAAAAATTGGCGGTTCTTGATGGGTTGAAAGCATCATCAGTAAATCAGGAAAAAATGCTGGAGGTGGATATGGAAAATTTGATTTATCAAGTTATAGAAGAACAAAAAAAAATGGAAAATCGGGAGTTTTAAAGCTCGAAATAATAATTGTTCAACAAAAATTGGTAGTTCTGCATAGTAATGGTATATCAACTGCCAGGTTGGTGTTTGACAATTAGTGCGAGCATCTTGCTCGCGTCATAAATCATCATAATTAGGGTTTGCTGAAAAAGTCTTTTTTTTAGAGGAGGAGCCAGAATTTCCGTTTGTCACCGCGAAGCAAACAGAATTGGTGAATCCAGGAGGAATGAGATTCCGAGAAGAGGTAGTCAGAAGAATTTTCCCTTGGTTTTCTACCCCTCGAAATGCCCAAAATCCCAGATTGTTGAACTGGAATTACCTAAAAGCTGGTACTTCCTTAGTACCAGCAAAGGCTGAAACTTTTACCAGTAAGCACTTTGATATTTAATCAGCAAGCCCTAATTAGGGTTTGCTGAAAAAGTCTTTTTTCGTAGGGTTAGGAGACAGGAGACAGGAGACAGGAGACAGGAGTTATATCATGTCCGGATAATTAGTGATAAAAAAACCTTTTCTCTTCTCACCTTTTCTTTCCTTCTACCTCCTGCCTCCTGCCTTCTTCCTTACCTCCTCCAAAGTGTAATTATTCTAGCAATTTTATATCTGGAAAAAATGCGAGGTTTTAGGTGGTAATGGTTCAAAAATTCAGGATTTTGGTCAAGAGTTGGGCAGAACAATATTGGGAAAATTCTTACTCCTACCTCCTGCAAATTCCCCGTTCCTCCTGTCCCCCTCCTGGGAGGGGCGAGGGGTGGGTTGTCTCCTGTCTCCTACCTGCACCCATAAGACTTTTTCAGCAAGCCCTAATTATTAATTACTAATTGCTGACAGCTGACTGCTAATAGTTGAATGCTTAGGGAAGAAGGAAGAAGGAAGAACCAATTATTCATAATTAAGAAGAAGAAAGGTGAGAAAGTATTATGTTATCTATATCAATATAAAATAATACCAGTTTGATAAATGTTTGCTACGAATATCTGTTCCCTGTTCCCTGTTCCCTGTTCCCTGTTCTCTTTTCCCTTTTCCCTATAATACCAATTTTAAAAAAGAATGTTACAGATAATAAGCAGTATTAAAATAATTTGTAGGAAATATTTATTGGAGGAAAAAGATAAATTACTATATAATAAATGGCATAAAACCCATTTCCATACGACTCCTGACTCCTGTCTCCTGACTCCTAAACAGTAACCTAAGTATTTGTAGCAAAGATTTATCAAACTGGTATAACTAGGGTTTTGTAACATTCTTTTTTCAAATTGGTGTAAAGTGGTATTTTTCTATCTTAAATAGTAATGCTAAAGCATATAAAAAAAATGATAATTCCACCAAGCATGAGGTACACCTGTCGCGGGCAAGATGCCCGCACTGGGAACGTTTAATTGTTAATATCTGTACTTCAATACCACCGAATCTGCTTTCATTAATTGATAATTGATAATGGATAATTGATAATTACCTCTGGTTAAAACCGTTACGGAATTGAATATAAGGAGATATTATTTCTTTTCTCTTGGTTGATTGGATATGGTTAGGAAACCCATCCATCCCATCCTACGGAATGCTGCGCAAACGACCGCTTTTTTTCCCTTAAAAGGGGAGGCTTTAAACCAGAATTATTTAATAATTAATAACTAATACCAAATTGATAAATGTTTGCTACAAATATCTAGGGTATTTATTAGGAGTCAGGAGTCAGGAGTCAGGAGTCGTATGGGAATGTCTTTAATACCATTTTTTAGGGCATAAACTATATTTTTAGTCAAAGGGACATTTCCTGTAAAGTCTTTTTATCGCTCTGACTATTCGTAACATTCTTTTTTCAAATTGGTATAATAATTAATGATTAATAATTCGGTAACATTTTCTCCACAATCAAAATCTTCACAATCAAAATTAGACTACTATATATGAATATCTTTAAAAATAGGACTTATAAATACTTAATTTTAATCTTAATTACTTGTTTGATTATTGCTGTAATTACAAGCAGAATAATTAATTCAGCTACTCAAGTAACTATTCCTAAAATTACTTTTTTAGGAGAGGTAAACTTTCCCACAAGATTAGAATTTAAAAATACAGAAGTTGGTGGGCTTTCTGCCATAACTTACAATCCAGAAAAACAAATTTATTATGCAATTTCTGATGACCGTAGTAGCAAAGCACCAGCTCGATTTTATAGTCTGAAAATTGACCTAGAGCAAGATGAAATTTCAGAGAAAACTGTAACTTTTACAGATGTCACAACTTTATTAAATGACACAGGCAAACCATTTCCTGCTTTGAGTATTGACACAGAAGGAATTGCTTTGATAGGAGAGACTTTATTTATTTCTTCTGAAGGAGATAGGGAACGTCAAATACAACCATTTATTAGAGAATTTTCTCTCACAGGTAAACAACTACAAAATTTGCCAATCCCTGAAAAATTTATCATAGAAACAAACAATGGAGTTAGAAATAATCTTGCTATTGAAAGTTTAACTATTGCTCCTAGTAAAAAATATCTCTTTACCGCTACAGAAAATGCTTTAGTTCAAGATGGTGAAGAAGCAACTTTTAGTATGGGTAGCTACTGTCGAATTATACAGTATGATTTAGCTAAAGGTCAGCCAGAAACAGAATTTCTATATATCACAGAACCTATTGCTACTAATTCTAATAATGTAGGTGGTTTTAGTACCAATGGTTTAGTCGATTTACTTGCGTTAGATGATACTCATCTTTTAAGTTTAGAACGGTCTTTTTCCCTAGCAACAGGAAATGTAATTAAACTTTTCCAAATAAATTTATCAGGTGCAGATAATATTCAAGATATTGATGCCTTAAATAATCAAATTACTGATATTTCCCCAGTGCAAAAAAAATTACTCTTAGATTTCAGCACTCTAGAAATAGTCTTAGACAATATTGAAGGTATAACTTTTGGCCCAGACTTGGCAGACAGTCAGCGATCGCTCATCCTAGTTAGCGATAATAATTTTAACCCTCTACAAATTACTCAGATTCTTATTTTTAGCTATTTAGGGAGTAGGGAGTAGGGAGTAGGGAGTAGGGGAGTAGTGACGCGCTAGTAGTGGACTGACACACCTTAAATGGTGCATTAGATTCAATTCAAAAGTCACGCCAGTAGTGGACTGACACAGCTAAAATGGTGCTTTAGAGAAGTCAGGGCAAGACACGGATTTGGCCACGGATGCACGGATGGATGCACAGCTAAAACTTTGCATAGCGCTTTTTTCGTATCACTGATACTGCATCACCCCATCACCCCGTCACCATACCCCATTTTCTAATGCAACATTTAAGATGAAACAGTCCAGTAGGGTGTGTTAGCGCCAGCGTAACTGAGCAAGGCACTATATATAGAGCCTTTGCGTAAGTCCTGCATTATTACAAGGACTTTCTCTATAACTTCCCCAAACTCCTGACTATTCCCAATTCCCAATTCCCAATTCCCAATTCCCAATTCCCAATTCCCAATTCCCAATTCCCAATTCCCAATTCCCAATTCCCAATTCCCTGCCTTAGCAAAAAGACTTTCCATACGCAAACCCTAATTAGGAGATAGTCGGATATATTTGTCGATCGTGATTTTTCTGCTATCCCCCCTGTCTTTAGGTATGCTAAATTTTTGAGGGTTTTCTGTTGAAAACCAGGCACTTTTTTGTACCTAAAAAAACTGAATCCTTTATCTGTCAGTGCTTTTAGATTATATCGGTAAGCCCTAAATAGATCCAAAATGGGTTCTGTAGAAAAAAATTTACAGAAAAGCTTGACAAATCAAAAGAAAAACCACATAATAGTAAAAGGCTTAAAAATAAGGGACTGTAGTTCAACTGGTTAGAGCACCGCCCTGTCACGGCGGAAGTTGCGGGTTCGAGCCCCGTCAGTCCCGTAGAGAAAAGACTTAAAGCGTCAGAATGCTTAAAATGATACGAACATTGACATCCTCCCCGGCCTAAAGGCACGGGAATTCCTACTGAGCCATAGCTCCTCGGCGGGTTGACGCTTTGCTTCGCATAGCTGTCGCTAACACAGGGTGCTGCTTCCTTGGCGGTAGTCTAACGCTTCCCTCCACATCCGTTTAGAGTTTCCGCAATTCGCAGCTCCTCCGGAGGAGGCGTGCCCCCCGGCAACTAATAAAACTGTAGCATATATTCAATTCACTTACAAATAAAATAAAAATTCGCCCTACAAGGGCGAGGCTTTAAACCCAATTTTTCGGTAACTGCTGTTTGGTGAAACTCTATACTTTATGGTAAAAGTAGGGAATCAAATAAGTATCAAAATTATAGATTTTAATATCACTCTGGTAAATCTGGCAAAAAAAGTAGATATTTTTTCAAATTCAACCAGAATTGATAAAAAAATCTAAAAACAAAAAAGCAAAATAGAAATTGATATGAGTGTTAGAGTTCGTCTGGCCCCAAGTCCAACAGGAAACTTACATATCGGTACAGCCAGAACAGCTGTATTTAACTGGTTATTTGCTAGAAACCAGGAAGGAAAATTTATCCTGAGAATAGAAGATACAGATATAGAGCGATCGCGTCCAGAATATACAGAAAATATTATGGAGGGATTGACCTGGTTAGGATTAGAATGGGATGAAGGACCATCCTACCAGTCTCAACGGTTAGAATTATATCAAACAGCTACTCAAAAATTACTAGACAAAGGATTAGCCTATCGCTGCTATTGTACAGAAGCAGAACTAGAGGAAATGCGGGAAGCTCAGAAAGCGAGAAAAGAAGCACCCCGCTATGACAACCGCCACCGTAACCTTACACCCGAACAACAAGCAGCTTTTGAAGCAGAAGGAAGACAACCAGTAATTCGCTTTAAAATTGATAATGACCAAATAATTACCTGGAAGGACCAAGTTAGAGGGACAGTAACCTGGAAGGGCAGCGACTTGGGTGGAGATATGGTCATCTCCCGTGCTGCTAGTGGAGATACAGTGGGACAACCTCTCTACAATATGGCAGTGGTGGTAGATGATATGGATATGGAAATTACCCATGTAATTCGTGGTGAAGACCATATTGCCAATACAGCTAAACAAATATTACTCTATGAAGCCCTAGAGGGAAAAGTACCAGAATTTGCTCATACCCCCTTAATTCTTAATCAAGAAGGACGCAAACTGTCAAAACGAGATGGAGTAACTTCAATTTCTGATTTTAAAGAATTAGGTTTTATCCCGGAAGCATTAGCAAATTATATGTGTTTACTTGGGTGGACACCTCCAGACTCAACCCAAGAAATATTTACCCTGACAGAAGCATCTCAACTGTTCGCTTTTGAGAGAGTGAATAAAGCAGGGGCGAAGTTTGACTGGAATAAGTTGGATTGGATAAATAGTCAATATTTACATAATTTACCAGTAGGAGAATTGACGGATAGATTAATTCCTGTCTGGCAAAAAGCAGGATATGAACTAGATCCAAAGAGCGATCGCCCTTGGTTAGAACAATTGGCCGCATTGATTGGACCTAGTTTGACTCGTCTCACAGATGCAGTAGAAATGAGTAAGTTATTCTTCTCCCCCACTGTAGAATTAGATGCAGAAGCAGCAGCACAAATGCAGAAAGAAGATGCTGTGAAATCTATTAATTCTATTATTGAGGAAATGGATATTGATTCACCTCTGCGAGTGGGTGATGCACAAAAAATTATTAAAAAGGTAACTCAGTCAATTAAAGTTAAGAAAGGCATTGTCATGCGATCGCTCAGGGCGTCTTTAACTGGTGCCATGCAAGGACCAGATTTAATTCAGTCATGGTTACTTCTGCATCAAAGGGGTTTTGATATATTACGTTTCAAAAAAGCTATAGCTCAGAATGTTGAAGAAAGCAAAACAGTAAAGGAGGGTGCTAATAGTAATAAAGGGTTTGCTGAAATAAAAACAGAAACTTCAAAATCATCTGTTGCACCAAAACAACAAGCTCAGAAAATAAAAGCATCAACTACTCTTGCTGGTGAAACTCAAACTGTTAAACCAACTACAGATAAAGCACCAGCAGTAACTCCTACGGATAAATCTGAAGTTGTTGAACCTACTGTAGAGAAACAGAAACCAACTACAACTCCTGCAGATAAGTCTCAAACTGTTAAACCAACTACAGATAAAGCACCAGCAGTAACTCCTACGGATAAATCTGAA
>NZ_JAAHHG010000007.1:46524-59922 GCF_010692555.1 Okeania sp. SIO3B5
TAAATCTGAAGTTGTTGAACCTACTGTAGAGAAACAGAAACCAACTACAACTCCTGCAGATAAGTCTCAAACTGTTAAACCAACTACAGATAAAGCACCAGCAGTAACTCCTACGGATAAATCTGAAGTTGTTGAACCTACTGTAGAGAAACAGAAACCAACTACAACTCCTGCAGATAAGTCTCAAAGTGTTAAACCAACTACAGATAAAGCACCAGCAGTAACTCCTACGGGTAAATCTGAAGTTGTTGAACCTACTGTAGAGAAACAGAAACCAACTACAACTCCCGCAGATAAGTCTCAAACTGTTAAACCAACTATAGATAAAGCACCAGCAGTAACTCCTACGGGTAAATCTGAAGTTGTTGAACCTACTGTAGAGAAACAGAAACCAACTACAACTCCTGCAGATAAGTCTCAAACTGTTAAACCAACTACAGATAAAGCACCAGCAGTAACTCCTACGGATAAATCTGAAGTTGTTGAACCTACTGTAGAGAAACAGAAACCAACTACAACTCCCGCAGATAAGTCTCAAACTGTTAAACCAACTATAGATAAAGCACCAGCAGTAACTCCTACGGATAAATCTGAAGTTGTTGAACCTACTGTAGAGAAGCAAAAACCAACGACGACTCCTGCAGATAAGTCTCAAACTGTTAAACCAACTATAGATAAAGCACCAGCAGTAACTCCGACTGGAGAAACTAAAACGGTAAAACCTGCTGTAGACAAACAAACATCAACAGCAACTCCTACAGTCGCAAAAACTCCAACGGAAGAAACTAAAACGGTAAAACCTGCTGTAGACAAGCAACCAACAGCAACTCCTACAGTCGCAAAAACTCCAACGGAAGAAACTAAAACGGTAAAACCTGCTGTAGACAAGCAACCAACAGCAACTCCTACAGTTCCAACAACTCCAACAGAAGAAACTAAAACGGTAAAACCTGCTGTAGACAAACAAACATCAACAGCGAAAACTCTTACTACAGAACCGGAAACCGTAGAACAACAAGTTGCTGCTCAAGTTGAAACTTCAACCTTAGATGATCAACAACCTGTAGACACAACAACTAATGAAATCTTTAATATCGATCAACTACAAAAAATTAAAGAAAAATTGATTGATACTTTTGCTAACTTTCCTGATTACATTAGTCAATTCTATCAAACATATCAGCGTCAACTTATAGTAATTGGTTCGCTAATCTTAATCATATTAACCTTCAGGTTAATTCTTGGTTTCTTAGAAGCTTTAGAAGCAATTACTACTTTATCAATTAGCTTTGAGTTGATAGGTATGGGATATTCAGTATGGTTTGTTTACCGTTATTTACTGCGGAAATCTAATAGGCAAGAATTGTTAGATAAAATTCAAGATATCAAAGCAGATATTGTTGGCAAAAAATCTTAAATTTCTAATAGTTTCAGATACTGAAAATAACATGGGGGAATTAAACATAAAAGTAAGCCATAAAAATGTTTGCTTCAGAGGTTGTCTGAGAAGTCCCGTTTGCTACATCCAAGCCCCCTAAATCCCCAAAAATTGGGGGACTTTTAGAAACAAATTGATTCTTGTTCCCCCCAAAGTTGGGGGGCTAGGGGGGCAAAATTCAGTATCAAAAAACTTTTCAGACATCCTCTCAAATTCCCCCAATAATTTTTTTGAATTTCTTTATCCGAAAACAGCGCTCTAAATGAATAAAAATAAACGAAGAAAAACAACATTATTTTTAGTAGTATTATTTTCATTAGCTGGGATACAGAAAATCAGTCCTGTTTTATCCCAAGATTTACAATTGACGCCTATATTTGAAGATGTAAATCTGTATCCAAAATCTCCTCAAAACCGAATGATTATTAGAGGATTAAGTGGAGGACCTGTATCTGCAAAAGAAACAACAGGCAGGAATGATACGGTAACTGGACCTTGTGTCGGTTTTATTGATCGAAAACCAGATCATAGATTAATTTTAAATGGTTTTTTTCAATCCCTGAAACTTGAAGTTAAAAGTAGTGAAGATACAACTTTAGTAGTTAGAGGTCCTGGGGGTAGTTGGTGTAACGATGACTTTGAAGGAAAAAATCCTGGAATTATGGGTCAATGGTTTTCGGGTACTTATGAAGTTTGGGTAGGTTCTTATCAAAGAAATAAATATTATCCCTATGTTATTAAAATTACTAAGGAAGATTGATATATTCCCTGGGGTCATTTCAGTTATCAGTTATCAGTTATCAGTTATCAGTACCTATGCAATAAGTAGGCTACGAAAATACTGATATACAAGGGTTTGAAATTAATTATCGGATAGGTCTAATAATTATTGGTTAAGCAACACGACTTACAACAATATAAACAGCGCCTCAGAGAAAAATCTAGTGCTAAATTTAATATGCTAATATAGCTATTAGTTAATCTTTATTAAGAATATTTTATATGTCTAATCAATCGGATGGAATTTCTATATCTGTAAATGGATCGTCTGTAGTTTCTCTCGAAATTATAACAGATGGTAACAATAATACTCAAGAAAATACTCAAGAAGCAAACCTAAATGTTCATGTGAGTGAGGAGAAGAAAACCCTTGCAGAGGCAGCAGCAGAAATTCAAAGACTTCTGGAACAGCTAGAACTTAGTAATCCTAATGCTACTGAAGTTGAAAAAGTAGCCCATGTTAATCGTAAAATTACTCCAACTCTTAAAAGTCGAGCAGTTGCTGCATTGAAAGCCGGTACTGAAGTTGCAATTGAAGAGTTGTTGGACAACTCTTATATTAACCTGGGGAAGGCGGTTATCAAAAGTTGGATGAAACCTGAATAAATTTCTAAAGCAGCACTTTACAGGAAAATTGATTAAATTTTTCACTTTAAGAGCTGATTTTTAAACATAATTAAGCTAAAAAAATGACTATTTTAGTTTAGATTTATATAAAATCCTGTTGGGTATGGTCAAAGCTTTTTAATTTAAAGAAATTAGTATTTCATAACTGACTAAATAAATCACCTCCAAAGTTTTTTTTCTTAAT
Source organism: Okeania sp. SIO3B5 (assembly GCF_010692555.1). Classification (GTDB taxonomy): domain Bacteria; phylum Cyanobacteriota; class Cyanobacteriia; order Cyanobacteriales; family Microcoleaceae; genus Okeania. Next base: position 49,554 of record NZ_JAAHHG010000007.1, read on the forward strand.
TTCTACTCAGTTAAAAAAGTATTATAGTTATGAGCGAAGACCAAAAAGAGAACCAACCTATTGAAGACCCACAGGAACAAAATTCTGGAACTGAAAATACTCCAGATAACCCAGGTGAAACTGGTCAAGATGAAATGCCAGAAAAAACAAAATCAAATAAAGGAGTAGAAATAAAGGCGGAAAATAATCCAGGGGATATTTTCCTACAAACTATTCAATCGGGAAATCATAATAATCAAAAGCAAATCCAAAATCAGCAAGTTCCTGAGAATGGAAATGGAGAAAAGGAAAATATAACAAATAAACAAGTTACAGATGGTAATAGCAACAATCAAAATTATGTTGAAGTTGTTGTTAAGAATTTCATTAGCGAAGGTAAGGATGTAGATAAAAAATATAGCTTTAACAAGAATGATTATATTCAATCTGATGGAAACCAAAAATTAACCGATCCAACAAGACCTTTACCTCCAAAGTCGAAAAGTTTACCTGATATTATAGTTAACGATTTATCTGATTATTCCCATAAATTACAAGAAGATTACTTGGTTGTTGTTACTTGTTCAGATTCAAGCTCTGCACTTTCAGTTGCTTATAGTTTGACTGAGGAAATTTCAGTATCAAATAAAAGGCTATTTACAGGAGAATTAGGAGCTTCTAAAAAATTAGATTTTGAAATAAATATAGATAATATTATCTTTCACCCAGCTATTGAAAAGGAAGAGTCAACCTTAATTGTTGTAGACAGCTATGAAACACAAACTTTTTTAGATTCTCTAGTTGTACAACCTTCTACAGCGGGAGCTATAAAACAAGACTTAAAAAATAGTCACATATTTTGCATTTGTATAGCTGAATCAAAAGTATTAGAAACCACACTAGAAAGGAAACAGATTAAATCACTATCATTCCCACACTTGGAAGTTCCGTTGGTAGAGGAAAAAGCTACAGATGAAAGACAAGTTGATGCTTCATCGCTATATAAGAAAGCAGACCCTCTAAGAAAGACTGTACTATATGTAGTAACATTCTTTCAAGGTTTAAATATCAGTGACTTCGAGCGGATTGTTTGTCTATTACTACGGGAAGAAAGAACTTTAATAGCAGAAGAAAATCAAGTTGAAGTTCCTAAGAATGTTCCTGAATCGACAGTTTCATTAGCAATTGGAGATATAACGTTTAATCAGCCTCAAAAAGAAGTAGCTGATAGAAGTGGGAATCAATCTAAAACTAAAACAAAAAAATTATTACGTGATGCTTGGGAAGAAGATGCTGAACAAATATTACAAGACTGCTTTGTAGAACTTTCTCTTAATGAATACTCCTCTAGAGTAATTAATTTTTCATTACCTCATTTACGAAGTGAGTTGAAACAATATTTTGAAGAGAGAAAGTTCATAGAATATAGGAAAAAGTTCCGAAAACTTATAGAACTAAACTTATTATTTGATACCTCTCCTCAAGTTGCAAAGGCTTTAAAAGATTTATCAGTCGCTATGATGCTTTTTCAACCAGGGGTTGAGAGTTGGGTAGATTGGTTAGTACAAATTTTTATAGAAGCTTTGGAGTTGAAAACTGATGGAAAGAGTAAAGATTTAAAGTATATTTACTATTGCATTGTAGGTTTACTCCGTGAAACTTTAAATTATGCTGAATTAGAGGATATTTTAGAAACTTTCTTGAATAGATTAATTCATGAAAAACGCCTTGATGCTGTTCTAGAAATTTCAAAACGGTTGAAGTCAGCTCCTCAGTTTGATGAATATTACTGGTTTAATCAATGTATTAATCAAGGGAGTGAGGAAGTTCGTCAAGAGACATATCAAGCAATCTATAATATGACAAAACAGAGTAGTTTAAGAGTATATGAAATCCTTGAAAAATTGAGTGCTTGGCTACCTAATTTAGAATGTGACTCAAAGACTTATTCCTTTTCAAATAAATGCGCTATACTGTTGTATTCTGAATATTTAGAAGAAACTCTAAACCAGTTTTATACAAAGCTTTATGGAGATATTCCACTAGAGCTTCTTGATGAATCAAACCAGTTAAAACCATTCTTAGTTGATTCTGGTCATTTTCCATTACTTCTAAAGGATTTTGAGGAGCAAGTTAATTTTAGATTTCAAGCTAATCTTGTAATAGTAGAAAATAGAAAAATTAATGCAGTTCTTAATTATAGAAGGTTAGTAGCACTCAAGAATATTCTTAAAGAGGCGACTAAAAAGTATCTGCGTCAGAAAACCTACTTGTATGATTTTTTCTATAAATTTGATGATGTTGTCTGTTCAGAATTGATTTCCCACCTTGACCAAATACTCAAAACTCATGGTCGTAGAATAGAGGGATTTTTCCCAGAAGTTGACAATAAACTTCAGATGCCTGAGTTAGCTCCTTTTCAATATGATGTTGAGTATGATATTCCAGTTTATGGCAGAGTTGTCATTAAAAATACTTTAGCTGTTGAACCTGTAAAAGATGAGAGTGGTGAATATAGTAGAGACAGTATTCTCAAATATAGAAAAGCAAAAATTTCAAACCTTGAAGAGTGGTTAAAATATAATCTTAAAACGATTATTCATAAGTATTTATTGGGCTGGAAATATGTAGATTGTATCTTAAAGTATAATCAGCAATCAATCAAGAATTTGTTCAATATAGAATCTGAAAAAATTGGTTACTCAGTTAAATTAATTAGCACCTTTCCTGACTTAAAGCCTCTCAAATTAAGAACAGAAGGTTTCTGGTTTAAAGAAGAAGAGTATTTTGCCACAAAACAAAACAGTGTCAAAGTTAAATTGGGCATTGATGTTCGTGGAAAAATAGAAAACCTGGAAAAAATTAAGGATATTTTAAACGATTCTCAGAATAATATTGATGAACTCATAAAACAAGAAGTATTAGATGCTATTAGTCAAGTATTGCATGATGTAGAACCTGAGGATTTTTACTACGACTTTGAACATCATCCAGAGGGAAAACAAGAACCTGTTAAGAAAAAGCTATCTGAAAATGTAATAAGTGTTTTGAGTAGTAAATTTCATGCAAGTTCTATCAAAATTTATTTAAGCATACTAGAAACAGATTTAATCCAGCGGATTAATAAGTTGAGAAGTCAGCCTTGTGAGTTTGAAATTGAGGTAGGCTCTATTAAAGATGCTGGCGAAATAGTTAAGTATAGCGGTTCTTTTAGTATTACTGGAGTTGCTAAAGAGAAGTGGGATATATTTCAATGTCGCGAATACTCAATTGAAGAAATTAGAGATTTTATAGAAAAACAACTTAAATATTATTTTAGAGGTTTGGACAGTGGAAACCTCATATATAAGAATACTCAGCAAGCCGCTAAAATTCTTGAGCAAGCTAACGTTTTAGTGAATCGAGATGTTATGAATAAATTTGGTTTAATGGTGACTATTTCTCGCTTTAGTCGTGAAGAGACTCAGTTAGAAGCACTTGAACGAAATATTCATTTCAAGATTCGAGCGAACCAGTTAATTGAAGTGCAAGAGCTGATAATTAAAGATAAAAGATTGCGTTTCCTTGAAATAAGTGCATCTTTAGATGAAATAAAAAGTGTTCAGACAGAACTTAAGTTAGTTAGTCAACACCTTCAGGATCTTAGCACTCAGCCTGGTAATGAGGGAGATAAAAATAAATATAGACAAAAAGAAAAAGAATTACAGAATAAACTCTCGGAGCTTTTAGAAGTCAACATAGAGAAAGCTAATCAGCTTATATCCCAACAGATTTCCTTATTAGCTCTCAGTGTAGATGATAATGACGATGGAAAGAGGTGAAGATGGTCTCCGAGAAAAAAGAAAAGTAGACCTAAGCAAATTAGAAGAATATTATTTGCCAGAAAATAGAAGTGAACCTGCTTTAGCTATGACTCGCCTTTTTCGTCATATTTGTAATGAGGCTAAAAATTTAAGGTTTGAGTCAAGTATTAATATTCTTGAGCCATATCGTGATGAATCTCTTGAAAGTCTTTTCACAATAACAAATATTCAGAAAATTGCTCTTAGAGCAGGAATTTTCGGAACATTTATAGGTTTACTTGAAGCAATAATCCAACTCAGTAAGATTGGTTCTGAAGTAACTCCTATAGAGGCTATAAACAACCTTTCAGGTGCTTTATTTATATCATTTAGTACGACAATAGCAGGATTAGAAGTCGCAATATTACTTGGATTTTTACTGATGATATTGCGTAAACGTCAAGAGAACTATTTTAGAGATATGGAAAGTTCTGTTGAAGTTATTCTCTTGCTAGCTCGAAATGCTGATAATGACGATCAATCAAGAATTTTAGGAGAATTAGCAAAAGTTGAAAGTGTTGTAGAGCAGCTAGGAAAAAGGTTTTATGAGAATACTCAAGAGATTCAACGTAGTATTAATGCTGTTCTAGAAAGAATTAGAGAACAAACCAATGAAATACAAGAAGGTATGGAGCAAATTAAGGAAACTAAAGTAGATTTCGATCGATTTATTAATGAAATAAGTGATGTTCAAAATAGATTTATTGACGAAGTAAAAGAAATTTACAGTGAACTTTCTCTAAAAAGTTTTAGAGATGACATAAAAGATGGAATAGTATTTGCAGGGGAAAAAATTTCTAGTACACTCGGTGAGACAGAAGCTAGTATTCAACAACAAACAGAAGAAATTGATGCAGGAATTAATACTTTGTCAGAAACAAGTGCTAAATTCGCCGATTTTTTACAACAGATTGATTCATCTCAAGTCAATTTTATAAGAAATATAGAAAACTCTCAATATACATTTGCAATGTTAGAAGCAAATGAAGAACTACGAGCTACAATTAATCGAGTAATTCAAAGTATGGAAGAAATTAAATATACGATGAGAACAGTCAATAAATCTTTGAATAGACCACTACTACAAAGGATTAAAAATATATTTTATTAGATAATAATTTAACCATAAATTGGAGTTTTATTCGAGCATGAAAAAACTTTGGAATTTTGTTAGTAATGAAGACGATCCTTTTGGTCCTGGAGTCGATTTAATTGTTTCGTTACTTGCTATACTGTTAGTAATGTTAGTTATCACTGCTGGAGCTTATCAAAATATTAATACTAAAAATCAGGAATTAGCAAGCTCTTTAAAATCTTCTAGAAACAGAGTCGAGCAATTAAACAATTTACTGGATGCAGAAAAAGAAAAGAATTCAAAACTATATAAAAGACTTCGTGCTGAAACTGCTGCTAGGATTCCACAATTTCCTCCTAATATTGTTATTACTGCTGCCCAAGGATATGATTTTCCTTCAGGTAGTGCGGAGCTGACTGATGCTTTAAATGGATATATTCGTAATACACTTGTTCCAAATATTGAGGAAAATATTCAAAAATTTGATGTTGATACCGTAGTTATAATTGGTCATACAGATGGACAACCTGTTGCAGAACCTTTCAGCAATCTTGATGGTTTAGTTGAAGAAGTAGCGACTGGAAATGAATCTGTAGGAAAATTAAAAGAAGGTTCTAATGTAGATTTAGGACTTATGAGAGCTTTAGCAGTTGTGAGAAAACTCCAAGACATTCAAAAGTCAGAAGGTAAACTTAGAAGTCTCGATCCGTTAAAGGGTTTTCGAGCATATTCTGCTGGTCCATTAATCTTAAGGAATGGAGAATTTGCCCAACCTAATGAAAACCCAGATCAAGAGAGGCGACGTATTGAGATTCGTTTTACTAAGTCGGGGGAAAAGTAGGGAAGATACTGTTGACGAAAGTCTACAAGACATGAGTTATAGCAGTGGAAGGAAAGGTGAGGACATATTAAAAGCTGAAAATTCAGACAAAGCCAGATTTTCCCTTCTGCCTTCTGCCCTCTGCCTTATGCCTTATTCTCACGTTTCAGAAGGAGAAGATTGACTCATAAAAGGAGTCAAATAAGCAACCAAAGCTCCTATCAGAAAAGCTGCAATATTACGAGTCAATGGCAACCAATCTGAAGTTCTCGTAACTACTGGGCCAATTCCAAAAGCAATAAATAAAATTCCCCACAATGGAGAAAATATTAACGCCCACTGCCAAGAAAAAGCTTGGTCTGGTTTCCGGGGTTGAGCTGCAAAACCACAAACTACTCCACCAATAGCTGATGTAATTAAAGTTAAAATCCATTGCTCTCTTGGTAAACCTGGTACAACATTACAACCACCTTGACGTAAACAAGTTTTGATAGATTCTAATGATTGGATAATAGATTGGTCTTCACCTTGGTCTCGCACAAAAAATTGATTACCGTAGCGAGTTTGTAACTCTACCCAATATGTCCGAGGCAGAAATTCATAAAGAGCGCGACCTACATTAAAGTTCAGAATATTACCGCCACGGGAGTCAGCTACTAACAACACACTTTTATTATCAAGTTCCCAAAAATCTTTAACTGCTCTACCAGGAGTACGATCAAATTGAGTCAAAACCCTCAGTTTCCAACCAGTTTCATTTTCAAATTGCTCTAAATCTTTGGCTAGTATATCTTCTTGAATGTCTGTTAAGTTTCTTGCTAAGTCAATAATTGGTGTTTTTTCTTCGGGGAGTAACTGAGGATTATCATAAGCGTTGGCAACTCCTGGGGTTAGAGCAAAAATCGATAATGCCACGAAAACTGCTGTAATTAATAAAGAAAAATTTTTCAAAAAGTATTTTTTCATTTTATATTTAGTTTCAAACTCAAAAGTGGACAGTAAATGCTTGTATTAAAAAAAGTTCAGAAAAATCTCATATTTCTTTACATTTATTTACTTTAACTCACATTTGTATAAAATGTAGAGCAAATATTAATATTTTTTAAACTTTTGACTTAATAATGTTGACTATTGGTAATACAAATAAGAATATAATTATGTATTAAAGATCACAATTTATATTTTTTATGGCCAAGAGAACAAGTGTTAGATATCTCCAGAAAAGAGGGAGTAGGGACGTTGCATGCAACATCCCTACAGAGTAAGGGGAAATAATTGTAGACTACAAAACCTCTGCCCCCTGCCTTAAAGCCAAAATTTATGTATCCTAAATTATTAATTAAAACTGCTATGAGTAGCAGAAGTCTAAATTTCACTCAACCAACTTGCCGCTAAAGCAATTGCTAAAGCATCAGCAGCATCATCTGGTTTAGGAATCTCATCTAAATCTAATTCTCTTGCTACTGCTTGCTGCACATCAGATTTATTTGCATTGCCATAACTTGTTAGTGCTTTTTTAATTTGTGCAGGTGTAAACTCTATTAATGGAATTCCATGTTGAGCCAATACTAACATTAAAATTCCTCTAGCTTGGGCAACTAAAATTGTATTGCCCATACGATAAAAAAATAGTTTCTCTGTCGCTGCTAAGTCTGGCTTAAAGGTATTAAATATCGTATGTAAATCTTCATAAATTGTGATTAAACGCTCGCCCATTTCTTGTTTTTTTGTAGTTTTAATCACCCCAAAATCAACCATAGAAGTAGAATTTATTTTGTCTGTTTTTGAATTATAAACACATTTAATTACTCCAAATCCTAATATTGCTAGACCTGGATCTAATCCAATAATTAACTTTTCCAATTTTAGACTTTTGATTCTTATATTAAATTTGCTGGTTGTAGGGAATTGGATAAAATTATAAGCTCTGAATATTTAAGGTAGCAACTTGAGGTACAATTGCTTGAAAAACCTGAGACATTTAGAAAATAATATTCTGAGGTTGAAGCTGAAGTAATATCAACAATTCTTGCAAGGTTTGAGGTCGGTTTTCAGGTTAAATTTCCATTCCTTTAATAATGGCATAATTGACGCGATCGCTAATTTTTTTATTAACTTGTTTTGCTTTTACTCATAAGTAATATCAAATCCGTTTAATTCGATATAAAAAAATATTCCATCTTCACCCAGAGCGGAAAGAATTCTTAGTTCTCTTCCCTTCTAAATTCTGGATTCTGGATTCTGGATTCTGATTCACTATCTTATTACACCAATGCTACCGGATTTAATATAATAGGTCATATTTAGCTTGTTTTCCCGTCAGTTTAAAAAGCAATTAATACGAATTTACTGACAGCAACTTAGCAGCAAATGGCTATAAAAAGCAGCAATAGCCATAGCTATACCTTTTTCAGTAAACCCTAATTACTAGGATTCTACAACAACTGCTAATTACTCTATTATAAATATTTAATATTTTTAATTATCGGAAAAACCACCCATAATTTAATCAAAATAGGAGAAGCAATGATACGAGTTTTTCACAATTGTTAAATAGCTAATTTTTCACCTCAAAAAAATCGCTTCAATCAATGTGCTTCTCCCTAAAAAATTCAACTACAATTCACGAAGATTAATTATTAAATTATCCTTCTACCTCTGCCAATCCAAAAACTCTATTAAAAACCTTCTTTACCTTATCACCCGAATCAATACTTTCCAATGGATCTTTTCGTAGTCGATGCCTTAAACACATTGTAATAACACGACCAATATCTTCCACCGTCACTTCTGTATTACCTTCAAAAGCAGCTAAAGCTTTTGCTGCACGGTTAGTCACAATATCTCCCCGTAAACCATCCACATCTAACTCAGAACAAACTTGAGAAATTTTCACTCGTAAATCATAATCAACTTCCACTGATTTCAGCTTTTGTTGAGCACCTACAAGCTTATCCTGTAATTTTTCCTGCTGTGTTTGATAATTTAATAAAAATTCTTGAGAATTCTGGTCAAAAGCTGAACGTTGTTCAACAATTTGAACTCGTAATGAAGGGTCCTTAACAGTCCTAATTTCGGCGTGCATTCCAAATCTGTCCAGTAATTGAGGCCGTAACTCCCCTTCTTCTGGGTTTCCCGAACCAACAAGCACAAAACGAGCAGGATGACGAATAGAAATACCCTCCCTTTCTACAGTATTCCACCCACTGGCTGCTGAATCAAGCAAGACATCAACCAAATGGTCATCTAAAAGATTAACCTCATCAACATATAAAATGCCACGATTTGCCTTAGCTAATAATCCAGGTTCAAAAGCCTTGACCCCTTCTGATAAAGCCTTTTCAATATCAATAGTACCACAGACCCGGTCCTCAGTAGCCCCTAATGGTAAATCCACCATTTGGACCTTTCTTTTAACTATGGCAATTTCTTGCTGTTGTGCCAATCTATCTTGGACAGCATCGCTCATTAGATCGGGGTCTTGAGGATCGCTGTTGAAAGGATCGTCTAGAACAATGTCAATTTCTGGGAGCAGATCGGCTAAAGCACGGATAGTAGTAGATTTACCTGTGCCACGATCGCCCATAATCATCACACCCCCTATTTTGGGGTCAATTACATTTAATAACAAGGCCAGTTTCATTTCTTCCTGGCCGACAATTGCAGTGAAGGGAAAAACAGCCCGAATTCTTGGGACGGCTGGTTTAACAGATGTATTTATCGTATTATTGGCTTGAGCGGTTGGACTCACAGTAGACTCTAAATTCTGATTACTATTTTTTATTTTTGCATATTGACGGACAATTAGAGCTTCTTTATCTCAACGTTGGTTGAAGACCCGCGCTCTCCCGAAGGGGAGCGTCGGGATGAAAACCAATCAATCTTGCGGTTTTTACAAGGGTATGCTATACTAAATAGGATTAGGCTGCTGGGCTAGCAGTGTCAGTCTGTGGAGTGACCGTAAGACCAGAAAGAGGCTTGGCCTCGGAGGCAGGTGCTACGAAGCAGAAAGTCCTGAGCCGCGAGGTTTAGGAATCCCGCGTTGTCGCGCCATGCGCAACGTCGGGAGGATGTCAACTAAGGGAATAGGGAATAGGGTGAGAAACTAGGGCGTGTCATCAATTAAAAAATTGACAAAATTAGGTATTGTATGCGTTATGGAGATGGCGATCGCTATGCTAATGAAATGACTGAAGCTACCAAGTAAATTCCTCCTAGGAAATTAACCGAACGTTGATCATATCTAGTAGCGATCGCTCGATAATGTTTAAGCTTGGCGAAAAAATTTTCAATCAGATGACGTGATTTGTACAATATCTTATCGTAGTAACGGCCTTCTTTCCGGTTTTTCTTAGGTGGAATCACTACTTCTATTCCTCTCTCACTCAAAGGCCCAATGACCCGCTCCTGAGCATCATAAGCTTTATCAGCCAAAACTGCTTCAGCTTCTACAACAGGTAGGAGAACATCTGCTCCATCCAAGTCACATGCTTGACCTGGAGTTAAAAAAATGGGTGGGATTGCCTAGAGCAGTTATAGTCGATGGGAGGTATTATCCTCCGCACCTCTACTTCAGAACCGGACGTGCGACTTTCACCGCATCACGGCTCCTAGCAATCTGTGGTAACATCTCAGTTAGAGACAAAATCCGTT
>NZ_JAAHHG010000070.1 GCF_010692555.1 Okeania sp. SIO3B5
AAAAAGCGCTCTGCACTATTTTAGGTGAAACAATCCAGTAGGGTGCGTTAGCAAAGCGTAATATCATGTCCGGTTGAACAGTGATAAATAAATAACTACGGAGGAGTCAGGAGTCAGTAGTCAGGAGTCAGGAGGAAAGAGGGAAGAAAGAAGAAGAACTGGAGTTGAAGGAGAAAGTTTTTTTATCACTAATTATCCGGACATGATATAAAACAAAAACACCAACAAGCAAAACTACCACCCAACGCTTCTGTAACCCTGCCCTAGATCCCTGAAACTTAGCACCCCTCAAATTTGCTCCTTGAAAATTAGTACCTCGAATATCCGCCCCACTAAAATCCGCTCCAGACAAATCTTTTCTCTTAAAAGATAGACCCCGAAGACTCACATTTCGAAAATCTCGTCTACCTTTTTCATATTCCTGCAATATCTCACGCGCTCTCATCATTAGTATTCCTGGAAAATTGAGAATTTAAGGCCAATCTAGTCAGCTACAGATTCTGGAAGATAAATTTTACCATACAAATAGTTTACAGTAAAATATGGCTTTGTTGCATGAAAGTAGCGTTCTTAACATCCATTCCGCAGCTATATCGCTCTGTTTCTATAGAACCCATTTGATAGCTATATAATTATGGTAGTCAAGTCTTTTCGCGCATCAATTTTGAGGAAAAATCATCTTAACTATTGTCCAATAGTTATTGCTCTGCACTGCCAAACGATCGCTGTGTTTTTTTATGATTGATATTCTATTTAACTATTGTCCAATAGTTATTACTCTGCACTGCCAAGCGATCGCTGTGTTTTTTTATGATTGATATTCTATTTAACTATTGTCCAATAGTTATTACTCTGCACTGCCAAGCGATCGCTGTGTTTTTTTATTATTGATATTCTATTTAACTATTGTCCAATAGTTATTACTCTGCACTGCCAAGCGATCGCTGTGTTTTTTTATGATTAATATCCTATTTAACTATTGTCCAATAGTTATTACTCTGCTGAGAAAGCGATCGCTGTGTTTTTTTATGATTAATATCCTATTTAACTATTGTCCAATAGTTATTACTCTGCTGAGAAAGCGATCGCTGTGTTTTTTTTATGATTGATAATCAATTTAACTATTGTCCAATAGTTATTGCTCTGCACTGCCAAGCGATCGCTGTGTTTTTTTATGATTGATAATCAATTTAACTATTGTCCAATAGTTATTGCTCTGCACTGCCAAGCGATCGCTGTGTTTTTTTATGATTGATAATCAATTTAACTATTGTCCAATAGTTATGACTCTGCTGAGAAAGCGATCGCTGTGTTTTTTTATGATTGATAATCAATTTAACTATTGTCCAATAGTTATGACTCTGCTGAGAAAGCGATCGCTGTGTTTTTTTATGATTAATATTCTATTTAACTATTGTCCAATAGTTATTGCTCTGCTGAGAAAGCGATCGCTGTGTTTTTTTATGATTGATAATCAATTTAACTATTGTCCAATAGTTATGACTCTGCTGAGAAAGCGATCGCTGTGTTTTTTTATGATTAATATCCTATTTAACTATTGTCCAATAGTTATTACTCTGCTGAGAAAGCGATCGCTGTATTTGGCGATGATTAATATCCTATTTAACTATTGTCCAATAGTTATTACTCTGCTGAGAAAGCGATCGCTGTGTTTGGCGATTATTGATATTCTATTTAACTATTGTCCAATAGTTATTACTCTGCTGAGAAAGCGATCGCTGTGTTTTTTTATGATTAATATCCTATTTAACTATTGTCCAATAGTTATTACTCTGCTGAGAAAGCGATCGCTGTATTTGGCGATGATTAATATCCTATTTAACTATTGTCCAATAGTTATTACTCTGCTGATTAAACCTCAAAGCTTTTACCGATAAAAGTTTCAGCATTTTTCCCCTCAAACATCAATCGTCAATTTAACTATTGTCCAATAGTTACAGAAGTTTCCGCGCATTATGAAGTACATATGCACAAGCAAGTGCGGCAGCTATATACTTTCATGCAACAAAGCCTTCAATAATTGATAATTGATAATGGATAATTGATAATTACCTCTCCCTAAAAACGGATAGGATTGAATAAAAGGAAAATATTTTCTTGTTTCTCCTTTAAAGGAGAGGCTTTAAACCTTAATTCTTCGGTAAAATATTATAATCATATTGATCGAGAGAAAAGAAGATTCCATATTTCAAGCCTCCCGAGGTACTGATAACTGATAACTGATAACTGAAATTACCATGCCATCACCCTTCCCTGGAGTAAATCCTTACTTAGAAAATTCAGCCTATTGGTCAAGTATACATCACTGGCTAATTACTGAAATTGCTCGATTATTAAACCAAAAATTAGCGCCTAAATATGTAGTTGCCGTAGAAGTGCGAATCTATGAAACCAGTGGAGAAAAATCTACACTTATTGGTATTCCTGACAATATCATTGCCAAAAGTTCTGAAAATACTATCAAATCTCCTGAGTTTAATGTAGCCGTTGCAACCTCTTCTATTCAACCTTTAACCATCGAACTTTCTCTTCCAGAAACAATTAAACAAGGATATTTAGAAGTTAGGAGAGTTGGCACGGGAGAAGTTATTACGGTCATTGAAATTCTTTCTCCTATCAATAAAAATCCAGGAGAAGGTAGGAGAAAATATGAAAAAAAACGCCTGGATATTTTAAATAGCTATACAAATTTTGTAGAAATAGATTTGCTACGTCAAGGTAATTCAATGATTACTTTAAATCAGAATATAGACTATGATTATTGTATTTTAGTTAGTCCGAATCATCAACGTCCTCAAGCAGAACTTTATGCCTTTAAAATTCAAGATATGATTCCTATTTTTACTTTGCCTCTACTTCCAGAAGATGCAGAAGTTACTGTAGATTTACAAAGTATTTTACATCAGGTTTATGACCAAGGACGGTATGATTTAATAATTGACTACCAACAAAAAATAAATCCAAGGATTTCAATCCTTGGCTAATAGCTTAAGTCATCTAAAGATGACTAAATGTCTATGCCATCTTTTTGTATTGTGGTTAATTAATGTAGCCTGATATAAGATAAATTTGTACTAATGGTAATTAGACAATCAGAGCATATTTAAAAATGGAGCGATCGCTCGAACCCAGAAACCCGATTTTTCTCTAGATGTTTTTTGTTAAAACATAAAATTTCTTGTAAAAACCAGGTTTATTTTCAGCTTATTTTTCCTCTAGAAAATATTCTTGAATAATGTAAGTAATTACTGTACAAAAAGGGATGTACTTACCTTGATTATCCAATTTATCAAAACTATCTAGCAATTCCTTTATTTCTGATTTTTCAAGATTTTCTACAACTTCTAATATACCATCAATTGCTGCTTTACGCATTGCATTCAACTTATCAATATCTAATCCTAATTTATCAATTGTTGTCAGAGCAATTTCTTTTTCTTTTTTATCTAAAACATTTGCAGGTAAAATTTCTCCAGAACCAGTATAGCGAAAAAAATTACTACAGTTCGGTTCTAAAGGGGAAACCATTAACTTTTCTTCATGCCAATCTGCTTTTTTGACACCACAATGGGGAGGTTCTTTTTTTTCTCTTTCACGTTGGCACGAAGCTAATAAATTATTATAATTTAGCTCTTCTTCTGGAAAAATGCTACGGGGTTTGAGGTGTTCTATATGACTATTTTCTTTATTAATTTCCATACCACAGTAACAACAAATATAACCCTGTTCCTCAAGTAAACTTTGATGAAAATTAGTTTTTTCTTTGCTCCTTAAATCATTATAAGTAGGTTGCCAATCTTCATTAGCAGACGCTTTAAATTTTGCTAAATCTTCAGGTTCATCACTCTTTTTTATATACTTCACTTCTTCAAAATATCCCGCCGACGCATCAATATATCTGCTCTGACAAATTCTGGTTCATCAGTACCTATTTCTTTCTCAATTTCTTGCCGTAGTTTTCTAGCTGACTCAAGATTTCCACTATCTATTAATCGAAATAATTCCATCAATTTTTCTTTGATTTCTTGTGGACGTTCAGGAACTTTCATTAAATCTTCTAAAATACGATTACTATCTCTACCGAACGAACTAGAAGGATTTTTAAGAACAAGATTATCATCTATTTTTTCCAAAATATAAACGCTATTGGGTTTGATTTTACTGACAACTTGTGGAGAGTGGGTAGTCATAATAAATTGACAATTAGGAAACGTTTCTGTTAGTTTAGGAATTACTTGACGCTGCCAAGCAGGATGTAAATGTTGTTCAATTTCATCTATTAATACCACACTACTTGCTGTTAAGGGATCGGCTAAACTTGGATTAGCTATTGCTAAACGTCTTGCTAAGTCACCTACTAATGCTAATAAGCTTTTTTCTCCATCAGATAGTTGTTGAATATCAAGTTCTTGGTCTTGTTTTTTGATAGTCATTCTTGGGTAAGGTTTTCGCCGCGCTCTAAAATCATTAAAGTCATTTTTTCCTAATATAGAATAGATAGCTTCTCTAACTGCTTGAAGTAAGCGATCGCGATACTCTGGATTATCTCGACGTTCTTCATTTTCGGTGTTTTCTATTATTCTGAACCATTTAAAAAAGCCACCAAAATTAATTTTTGTTCCACTAAGTGCATCTTCATAAGCATCGACTTGTCTAAACGCATAATTTTCTTCAATTTTTATAGGTAAATCAAGTACAAAACGATTAACAGGATAGTAAACAATTAGAGGAATATTAAGTTGAGAATTATTTTCCAATTGAGTAGTAATATCATCTTCTATTGAGCGAAAATTATAACTGTGGTAATCTCCACCGCTGTTGAAAACACCCAAACTTATTTGATTTTCTACACCACGAATTGAAAAGATAATTTGACAGTCGGTTTTTTCACATCCATTTGTAACATCCTGTTCGCTAAAACGTCTGCCTTGTGATTTATCTATATAATCATCATCTAAATCTAAATCGTGTGTTGTCCTTTTTGGTTCATACTGAATTCTAGCTAAA
The DNA here is from genome assembly GCF_010692555.1 of Okeania sp. SIO3B5. GTDB lineage: Bacteria > Cyanobacteriota > Cyanobacteriia > Cyanobacteriales > Microcoleaceae > Okeania. The sequence continues at coordinate 5,029 of NZ_JAAHHG010000070.1, forward strand.
AGCCAAGATAACATAATTGCTATACAGTCTAAAATACTAGATTTACCTACTCCATTAATTCCAATAAATACAGTAGGTTCTCTGGCAACAAAATCAATAGTTAAATTCTTTATTCCTCTAAAACAATTAATTTCTAAACGTTTAAGTTTCATAAGTTCTTTAAAAACGTTAATAGAACTCGTAGAAATAACTCTTCCCATAAGAAATAATTTGTAAAAAAACTGTAGGGATTCGGTCTCCAAACCCAAACAAAAATGAGATGTGGAAACCAAATTCCTACAAGTAAATACTATAACATAAGTCCAGTAGACCGTATTAATGAAATGTAATGCACCGCCTATCCTTAATATTTCGCTCAGTTACGCTCCGCTAACACACCCTACTGGACCGACACAGCTAAAACTGTGCACTCTTATTTTTATTTCTAGGTGTCTTTTTCTCCCCACCCGAACCAACTCCCCACCCGAACCAACTCCCCATCTAATGCACCATTTCAGGTGTGTCAATCCACTACTGGACTGTTTCAGCTAAAATAGTGCATTAGGCTTTTCGATAATCACCTTATCACTCGGTCATCTCAATCCCCCACCCCCCCATTTTCTAATGCACATTTTTAGATGAAACGATCCACTACTGGACTAAAAGTTTACCGAATAATTAATAATTAATAATTAAATAATTCGCGCCTTGAAACCTCCCCTTTTAAGGGGAAAATAAAGAAATAATATTTCCTTATTTTCAATTCCGTAGCGGTTTTAACCAGAGGTAATTATCAATTATCCATTATCAATTAATGAACTATCTTTGAGGTTGATTTTCAATTATCTTTAGCCTCTAACTATAAAATCATCAACTTCAAGTAATGCTCCATTACTCAAAGTCGCAAACCGAGCGCCATCACCAAAACCATTAGCACTACCATTAGGATTATAGAACAACCCACCATTATTGACATTGTAAACAATAACAGCATCAGAAGTTGCAGCAGCACCTGTAACAACAGCAAAATCTGTTTCGATACTGTTAATAGCTGTAAACGTCGTTCCATCCAAAACAATTTTATCTTGACCAACAACAAAATCAGTAATTTCATCCACACCAATATCATCAGCATCAAATTCCTGATTCGTCGCAAAGATAAAACGGTCAATACTAGCACCACCAGATAGAGTGTCATCTCCACTTCCACCGTTGAAGCGATCGCGACCTTGACCACCATTCATCTCATCGTTGCCATCCCCACCAAATAGGAAGTCAATACCAAGGCGACCTTCCAAAACATCATCATCATCTTGGCCATAGAGGAAGTCATCGCCACGACTGCCAATAATTAAGTCGTCACCACCACTACCAACGAGAGTGTCATTTCCTGCTAAACCTGTGATGGTATCATCTCCAAAGTTGCCATTGAGACGTTCATCATCGGGAGTACCAATAATTTCTTGAGCAACTGGATCGACAATAGTGACTTGAGCAACTTGGTTTTCTGCATCAACTACATAGTCTTCTGTTTCTATCAACTCAATAGTTGTGGTTTCTTCCCCTTCAGACTCCTCATCCGGAATAGTTGTCCAGGTAACTGTTGCTGTAGTTACTCCTTCCTCAACAGTAATAGCGGAGCGTGCGAGTTCATCCCCTACTGCATCAAGCTCTTCTAAGTCAGAAGCATTGGTTAACTCAGGAGGAAACTCAATATCGCCAAAAGCATCATCAGCATCTGTTTCTGACCAAACTACCCGCAAACCTCCTTCTGGAGCAGCTTCACTTAAATTGAAAGTTAGACTGTATTGACCTGCATTTTCACTAACAGTTTTAGGTTCAACGTTTATACTTACTGTCGGGATATTGACAGTTATTTGCCGAGGGTTATAACTTAAAGGGTCAATTTCTAGAGGTTCTTCAAAAGCATTAGCAACATTTTCCCATTCCTAAATATTTTTCTTGAAATAATTCGGCTGCTTCCCCTTCTGAGTCAAAGTCAAATTCATTAACTAATAAAACATCAGGATTAACTCTTTGAATAATTTCTGCTACTGTCTGTGCTTGTTCGTTTTGTTGTGTAGAAAGGTCTTGAATTAATTGACCTTCTTCGTTGCGGTTTAGAGATGCGTTGAAACTGGCAAAGCGGATTGGATTTGGCATAAATTAAGAACCCTTAAATTATTTAGAGAAATAACCGTAATGGGATTTTATAGGTTCTAATTTAAGTTATGCTTATGTTTAGATTAAGTGTTGTTTATTAGACATCTTCAGAAAAGAGGGAGTAGGGAGTAGGGAGTAGGGAGTAGGGGGAAAGAATTGATAATTTATGTACGATTATTATCCGTAAATTATCAATTCTTTCTTCCTTTTGACTACTATGCGCAAAAGTCTATATCTTTTTCCTTAGTCATCTTTAGATGACTTCTGCTTTGAGCCAAGAAATAAATTTTTTGGCGGATGACTCTTGAGGAGTATGCCATATTTTTCATCTTTAATTATATTGTGGTTAATCAGTGCAACTTGATATAATTTATCAAAATAACATGGGTCTAAAACCCCACCTTTTAAGGCGAAATATTGTTGGAGAGTTGCTCAAATCCCCGTTACAAAAATAACTTCTGAATTCTGACTTCTGACTTCGTTAAAAATACTGGCTCTTGACATTATCTCAATTAAAAGATATGTTCGAGTTAATTTGGTTATACTAGGCTAAATTTTTGCATTTATTCTCGATCAAAATAATTGGGTCTAAAAACCCCGCCTTGATTGGCGATCGGGTTTTTGGAGGGGGGCTCAAATCCCTGTTACAAAAACAACTTCTGACTTCGTTAAAATGAGGAATAGTATTCAAGAAAATGAATCCAACAATAGAACTTTTTTGCTTTCAAGGTAGTCTTTTTGCTTGGCGAGTACAACTGGCCTTAGCAATTCATAATGTTGATTATGTCTCTCATTATTTAGACCCATCAATAGGAGAACATAAACAATCCGAGTATCTAGCTTTAAATCCTCGTGGTAAGGTTCCATTACTAAAACATGGGGAATTGTTTGTGCGTGAATCTATAGCAATTTTAGTGTATTTAGATTCTCTCTATCCTGAGTGGCAACTTTTTGGCAATACTAGCCAAGAGAAAGCAATAATTTGGCAACAGGTATGTGAAATTGAAAATGTAATTGCGCCCTCTTTACTTCAGCTTATCCCTCCTATTTTCTTCGGAGGTTTAGCAGAAAAAGAGAAGGAAGTTATTGAAAATTTCCAGAAATTAAAAGAAGAATTTACCATACTCAATGACGAGGTTTTAGCAGATAAAAATTGGTTGACAGGCGATCGATTATCTGCTGCGGATATTGCCATTTATCCTATTTTTAAATTTGTCGAAAAATTAGCAGCTCAGGAAGATGTGAGTAAATTAAACATAGACATCTTACCTATAGAGAAAAAATATCCGAAATTAGGAAATTTGCTACAAAAGATTGATGAAATGCCTAATGTTGATAGTCTCTATCCTCCTGACTGGCGTTGAAGCAGAAACAACAATGAATAATGAATAATTAATAATGAATAATTAGGGCTTGCTAATTAAATCTAAAATCATTGACAGATAAAGTTTTTAGCATTTTTAGGGCTGGAAAAAGTGCCGGAATTTAGGTCAAAATCCTTCAGCTAGAGGTACTGATAACTGATAACTGAAATGACTCCTACCCTTACCAAAAGACTTATTCAGCAAGCTCTAATTATACCATTTCACTACCTTATTACACCGATGCTACCGGATTTGATATTATAATCATACGCGATGTGCAACTTTCTACAGAATAATCAGCGTTTCTAGGTCTTTAGAGGAAAATATGCTTTTCAAAAGTCTCTAAATTTCATTGGTTGAAAAAAGTTGCACACGGCGTAATCATAGCGAAAATGATGTAGCTTGATTGGCGTTGCTGATTCTGGGTATGATTTGATAATTTTATATTTTTGATTTTGTATTTTGGATGGTTTGAACTACTTGTTAATATTAACTGTTCCCTGTTCCCAGTTAAGTGTTCCCTCCATACCTATAAACCTACTTTCATACCTTAATTCAGCAATGCCGCTTGATTTTGCGTATCACAGTTATTTTAATTTTATAGAACTAAAAAATGATTCAAGAACGTACAAAAAGACTCATGATCGCGCTTGCTACTACAATTATTGGCATACTAATAATGTACTTTAATCTCCATAATGGACTGCTGGTACTTGGTTGTTTAGTGATGTTTGTAGGTGTTGTAGCTACAATAGTAATATGTGTTAAAATTATTGACGATTCAATTAATTTTTTGGCTGCAGTAGTTGGCATTATTATCGGTTCTTGTATTTACATACTAATTACTTTTTACACATTTTTTCATATAATCCCACTATTGTTTGCTAACATTTTTACTGAATTTGTACCTATCTCTGCACAATTATTTTTGTTTGGCGATAATTTTGATATTTTTTCTCAAAGAGTTGTCACAGCAATTATTGTTGTGAGCTTAATCATCGCATTTTTAGACTTAAAAAAATATCGTTTTAATCTTAAAAATATATATTTTATGTATAGAATTTCATCTCTAGGATTAATTGATACTCTAATGATTTTTACAGTCCAACACTTGATAAATGCTGATTATTTTTATAACAATAACAATTATTCCGAAAGCAATATAATTAATGCGATCGCTTTTTTGATGGCCTTCTACTTGCTATGGATAAATATTTTGGCTTTTTTCGCATATAGTTTTGACAAGATAGCTTCTTTTTTTGGTATTGTTGTTCTCAGAATACCAGAAAAAATATTACATTTGTACGCAATTTTTGGAGGCACTTTCGGTGCAATTATCGCTATGGAGTATATGATACCAATTTGATAAATGTTTGCTACAAATAGCTAGGGTATTTATTAGAATTTCCTACGGAATGCTTCGCAAACAGAATTCAGAATCCAGAATTCGTATGGGGATAGATTTAATACCATTTTTGATGTTTTGGATTATCTTTTTCGTCAAATAGACTTTATTTGAAAGTATATTTATGATTCTTATTATTCGTAACATTCTTTTTTCAAAATGGTATGAACCATAAAACAACTAGCTCAAAATTTCAACCGAAACATAAAAAAATACTTGGGTTCCAAATATTTTTTATGCTACTTGTGATTTTAGTAAATATAATAATTTACATTTCAAGAGGTTAAATTTCTCGTTCTTCCTTCTTCCTTCTTCCTTCTTCCTTCTTCCTTCTTCCTTCTTTCTTCTTCCTTCAAAAACCATTACCAATCAAAATAAATGGTGCCCAATAATAAGGATGACTATACTCACTATTAATCATCGCAATTTGTGCTTTTTGTATAGACCTAGTCTTATTTTTCCCACTCCTTAAAGCTGTATAAAAATTATTCATAAATTCAGAAGTACCCCGATCATCTACTTGCCATAAAGTTGCTAAACTTGCTGCTGCACCCGCAACTTGCATTTGATAACCAAAACCTAGAATTTCTGAACCATCTCCTAACTGTTTTCCTTTACCAGTTTCACAAGCGCTCAAAACAACTAACTCTACACCATATAAATTCCACTTTTCTACTTCTCGTAAGCTAGCGAGTTCGCCATCTCCATATAATATAAAAGAGTCTTCCGGACTGCCATTAACAAAAGCAGAATGAGTAGCAAAATGTATTAAACTATGGCTACCCATCCTTAATTCCATAAACTGTTTACTAAAATCATCTCCTAATAATTTCTTGGTTTGAGGAAAAATACTAGCTAGCTTTTCTACCTCTACTTTCGCAAAAGGTAAACCTTCAAATTCAAACTTTTTTCTACCAATTGCAAAGCTATAATTTCCTTCAGTTAAAGCACCTGCCAAAATTCTGATATTTCTATTTCTCCTTGGACTTAAATCCATAATACTTGCAGCAGTAATATTATTAATTTTAAACCTCTTTGCCAACCATTTTTCTCCATCATATAAAGCTGCTAAAGGAATATAACGGAGCTTCCCATCTGGCGCGTAAATAATAGTGTCAACTCCATTAATTTTTAGGTCATTTTCTATTGGCTTAATTAACCATTTATAAAGTTTTAATCCAGCTTTCGCAACTCTAGAATCAAAGATATTATCAACTTCTCGCCTATCAATTAATCCTACCCTAAATGCAAAAAGTATTCGATCAAATTCTTCCCGATTAACTAACACTGTACGATGAACTGGGGGAGAATTAGCAGTAACTAAGATTAATTCTAGGCGGTCTTCTAAAATTAAAGGATATAAAACTACTGCATTTTCTTTTTTATGTTTTTTTAGTTCATACTGTAACAAAACCAACATCTCAGGACTAAGTCTTTGACTCTTAGCTTTATTCTTAATTTCTGAACTAATTTCTGTTATTTCCTCACTACGAATAAAATCGTGAATAGCAACTAATTTTTCTAATGAAATATTCTGATTTTTCTCGTCAGTTGTGCCTATATTATCTAAGAAATTAGTATATTTTTCTAGAAAAACATTTTCCAGTTTTAGCATAATAACTTCATTAGACTTATTCTCATCAGCTTTTATACCTCCCATATACTCAAATACTTCTTGTACTTTCAAAAAATCGAGAATTTGATGTGATTCTATAGCTCGTTTTTGCTCAAGCAATAAATTAGCTAAATCCCGATAAATTTCAGTAACAGTACCATCTAAATAATCCCTTTGTTCCTCTACTGGTAAAACCTGTAAATCTTTGCGGATTTTTTCTGTAATATTAACTGATTGTTTATAAAATATTATTGCCAATTCTGGCCTCTCATTTTTTGCTAATAATTTTCCTATATCAGCAAGGGTAATTCTTTCTCTATTTTGGTTTTCAAGTTGTCGATCAATAATTAAAGTATGAGTCAAAAATTCTAGAGATTCAGAATACTGACCAGACTCTCGATACACTATACCAATATTATGAACAGAAGCAGATTTACCTTCCCGATCGCCTAACTCTTCCCAAATAACTAATGCTTGTTGATGATATTCTAATGCTTGGGAATATTTTTCCTGTTCTCGATAAATTATACCTATATTATCTATAGTTATTGCTATACTCAAACGGTCTTGATTTTCTTCATAAATTTCTAAAGCTTGTTCATAAAACTTTAAAGCCTTAGAAAACTCTTCTAAGTGGCGATAAATTGCTCCAATATATGTTAAAAACTTGGCTTTATTTGAGGGATTATTATGTAAAATTTTCTGATAAAAATCTATAGCTTCCTTATAGCGACCTAACCTTGAATTAACCAAACCAAGATTACTTAAAATTGCAGTAAAATTGACATTATCTTTTTCCCTTTTAGCCATTTCTAAAGCTTCTTCATAAAACTCTATAGCTTTTGGATATTTACCTTGGCGATCGTAGATAACACCTATTTTATTTAAAGTACTACTAATAGCAGTAGTATCGCGCAGTTGCCTACGTATTTTCAGTGCTTTATTTAATGATGCTAATGCTTGTGGATATTGACTCAGCTGAGAATAAACTGTACTAATATTATCTAGGATGGCAGCAACTTCCTCTATATCGCCTAACTGTTGACTAATTTCCAAAGCTTGCTGATAATTCTCTAAAGCTTTCTGATACTGCTGTAGTTGCCACTCGATGCTGGCCATATTGTAGAGGGTGCTGCCGATCTTGAGGCTATAGAACTCCGTTCCGCTATCGCGTTGGCGGAGCCTAGTGGCAGCTATATCGCCCTGTTGAGTATGAATATCTAGGAGTTGCTGCCAAATTTCTAAGGCAGTTTCTAATTCCCCATTTTCAAGTTGTTCTTTAGCTTTCTCATCCAGTTGTTGTGCTTGAGTTTGTAGGTTTTCTTCAGTCAGGCGATCGCTATATTTTTTAGTCTCTTCTGCAACTGCCTTTGAATATATCTGTACTTTCTCTATTTTCTCTGTGACTAGAGATGGAGGCAAAATCAAGAAAAATACAGTACCGATAATTAATCTCAAATATTTGCAATTTATCATCAGACCTTCCCGGCAGCTTGGAGATCCCCGTGTTTCAACCGGGGGAGGAAAAGCGCCACGGCAGTTTTAACCGCCAGTGTAATATTAGTTGTATTGGTATCCATCACTTTTGTATATAGACTTGCAGTATTTATGGTTAATCCCCTGAATTGCTTCAGTTGCAGTTTGTATGTTGAAACTACCTGATTTTCGACACGAAACCCGACCAGAATAGTATCCAGCTTTTTTACCTCTGGGAACATTAGCAACTACTAAATCACCAGTTTTAAATCCAAAAAAGCTTTTTTGTCTTGGTCTATGACTTCTAGCAAAACCATATTTATCAGGGATGATACGTTTTCTAGAGCCGTTACCTGTGGCAGTAATTACTAAAGGCGATGAAACTTTAACTATTAGTTTTTCAGGAGTTGATTTGCCTACACAACTAGCATCTAACCAGTGTGCTTTAGAAAGATTTTGTCGGCATCGGTTATATTTGGTTAATCCGTTCTACTAAACTTACCCAAACTTACCCATGAGGGTTTTGGAGCTAGCTTCCTGTTTCACAGAAGACCACTGACCGCAGTCTGCAACTTATCTTCTCCACAGGCTTCAAATCGGTGGGAACTCCACCTACTGACTCACATAGTTTTCTAGGTTGACAGCAGCATTAAAGTCTCTGTCAGCAGTTAAACCACAGGCACTACATTCATACGTCCTCACACTCAATGGCATTTTCTGTTTATGCCCACACTGAGAACATATTTGAGAACTTGGATAAAATCTATCTGCGATCACTAGCTGGCTTCCATACCACTCACACTTGTATGATAACTGACGCTTAAACTCATAAAAGCCACAGTCTGCTATGGCACTTGCTAGTTTGTGATTTTTGAGCATTCCACTAACATTCAAATCCTCAATTACTATGGTGCTGTGGTTCTTAGCTAACCATGAAGTGAGTTTATGTAGTGCATCTGCTCTAATATCAGCGACTTTTTTGTGGACTTTAGCTAATTTTTTTACTGCTTTAATTCTGTTTTTGCAGCCAATAACTTTTTTGCTGACTGCACGTTGATGACGAACTAATCGTTTTTTAGCTTGTTTGTAAGCTTTGAGGTTAGCGTAGGTTGTTCCATCACTACAAGTTGCTAGAGCGTTTATACCTACATCTACACCAATAATATCTCGTTCTTTAGCAGTAGGATTTGGTTGATCATCATATTTAAAACTAATGTACCAGTTGTCTGCTTTTTTTGAGATTCTCACATTTTTTACTGGTACAGAAGGTAAGATTTCATAGGTTTTTACTATTCCTATCCTTGGCAGCTTTATATAGTTTCCTTTCAGGATTTTAATGCTTCCTTCTAAATAGAAACTGTCTTTTTTCCCTTTTTTCTTAAAGACCGGAAATCCACGTCCGGGAATAGTTAGAAAGTTTTTAAATGCCCTCTCTAAATCTCTTAATGCTTGTTGAGGGGCACATTTTGATACTTCATAATACCAGGGATTTTCACTTTTAACTTCAGCAATCAAACGTTTATGTAAAGTGATAGCACTAGGCCGTTTCTTGGTTTCCTTGTATTCAGAAATGCAAGTTGCTAATCCCCAATTATAAGCATGACGGGCTACACCTGCGTGTTTAGCAAGTATGGTTTTTTGATAATTGTTAACTTTTAATTTAGTCTTGATTGATTGCATTTCAATTTATCGCCCACCTCTTTTAATTGTTTAATAAATTATACATAAATCTAGTATATCACAGTAAATGTCTATTTATGTTTAACTTTGTCCAATTATTTTAATACTGTTGATAGCCCCCTGAACCAACTTCTATAGATAGCCCTGTTGCTTCCAAAACCTCTTTAAGTTTCCATTGGGTTGCGTTAACTGCTGCTGTATCTGCCAAAGGCTTTTTTACTTGATTCAATATCCGTTTGAGTAAGTCTGGTTGGCCCGATAAAAAGTCTTTAATGTCTTGGTTTCCCTTAGCCTGGTTACAGGAGTTACAAGCCAAAGTTAAATTGCTGACTCTATTTGAACCTCCTTTAGACTTAGGATGTATATGCTCAACTTCTAACGCAGTATCAGTTGCCCTACAGTAGACACATTTACGATTCCATTTTTCCAGTAGATATTCTCTTAACTCATAGCCCGCCAATTCACCTTGTTGATACTCAACTCCTGATATTTCAGAGTTTTGCATTAACTGAGTATCAAACCTAACCAGCTCTTGAGATATAGCAGTTATAGGGCAATATTTGATTAACCTTTGCACCCAAGTTTCTGTATTGAAAACTCTAGACATTAAGCTAGGTGGTAGCCAACTTTCAGAACGTTTTCTATTTCTAAATCTAGGCTTTCTGTACCTAGTTTTTCTATTCCGTCTATTCCGGCGGATAGCACCACGGTTGCTTAATAGCTTTTTAATCTTGAAACCTCTGTGAGTTAGTTCAGCACCCCAGATCACTAAATTATCCTGTAGGATTGCTAAACCTGTAGTTTTGGCTCCTGGGTCAATTTTCAGTCGATGTTCGTGAGTTACACAGTTTTTTACCTCCAAATCGTGAACAATTATTGTAAATGGATACCTACGAAAAACTGAAGCTCTACCAGATTTGAGTAGTTTTCTAGCTCTTGCACACCCGCAAGAGTCTAATGGTTTTCTGTTGGTATCTAATACAAAAACAAACATAATGTTTAATCTCCTATTGCTAGGGTAACTTTTGCCTCGCCAATGTTATCGATCGGTACTTTCCAAATGGCACTAGCTTAACCCACTATGCTTGTTTAACCATTTGGTTCTAGAGCATGGAACTGGCAGAGCATCCCAAGGTAGGAACTTTAACGCTTACCGATAACGTAGACCTTGGAGGTCTTAGGCTGGTCAGGTGTTGGCCTGTTTTCTTGGAGCGTAGCAACAAGAGTGTGCAAGCCCTTGGACTTTAGTCCTGGGGTTCCTGACTTTCTACCAAATTCATAAAATTTTGCTACATTGAATTTTTTGAGTAGGTGCTAGGTTTAGTGAGGTAAACTCTTATCTTTCTTCCCTTTTACCTAAAACCTAAAATTTTGTACCTCACGCTTTTTGGAAATTGGGCATTGATTATTTCGGCTATGATTGTACTTTAATGGCGATGACCTAGCTATTAACTGGAAAGCATTTTATCCCACCCACACGCACTTCAAGAGCGTATCATTAAAAGTAGTATATAAATCTGTAGCTTGGTAGATATTTATCATAAGCAAATCATCTCAATTACTTTTTTCGTTCATCAAATTCCTAGTAAAAAATTTACGCATAAATACTTGCTTGATTAATTACTCAATCGCGGCAGCTATGATTTTAAAATAAAATTCTGTCTCCTGTCTCCTGACTCCTTCTTCGGTTGCTACATTTTGTGGTGCGGAATGTGGGTTTTATATTTGGCAAAATTTAGGTTTCATAGCTTGAGTCACCATAAACCCAGTTTCTTGAGTAGGTTGAAACTGCACTTATGTTGCTTTTTACCTTTTATATCATGTCCTGATAAGAGCGCGATAGAACTCCGTTCCGCTTACGCGTTAACAAAGTTTTGCGCCAGCAATCAAAAAACTTTCTCCTTTTCCTCCTCCTCCTTCTTTCTTCCCTCCTGACTTCCCCTCCTGGGAGGGGTTAGGGGTGGGTTGACTCCTGACTCCTGACTCCTGACTCCTATGGATACCAAAAATCAAAAAAGCCTGATAAATCTTAAAACTTACCAGACTCTTTTTTAGATTATTAACTTTTATGGCGGGAGGCGGATTTGAACCACCGACCTTCGGGTTATGCTTACCACCACAGCTTTCACTGCCTTAATTCTCAACTTTAAGAATTAGTTCGTGGTCTGGACTGTCCCTTTACCCTCAGCTTCTATGTAAACTAGAACTGCTAGGGTACTTGCCAACCAGTCTCTACACCTTCTCCTTTTACTTGGAGCTTGGCTCGGGATTACCCCGCTAACGGTTTCCCCGAATTTGACAAGTAAACACATACAAATTTCTTCGTATGCCGCCCCTTACAAGGTATAACTTCAAGCTTAGTGACTAGCGGTGTCTATTTGTGCTTGATTTTGTTTGTCTTACCTTATAACTTGAGCCCGACGAGCTACCAGACTGCTCTATCCCGCGTCGTCTTTTATTAGTATAAACATAACCTCATCAAAATTGCAACCCCTTACTCAAAATATTTTCCAAATTTTTTTCAGGGCCGTCCAATTACCGAATAATTAGGGTCTGCTGAAAAAATTGATTGGTGGGAGTAGGACGCGGGGACGCGGAGACGCGGAGACGCGGAGACGCGGAGGTGGGGGGAACAGGCAACGGTTTCGGCCATTTTATGTGAAGAAATTTTCTTGAATTTCAGCAGAAAATTTCAGTATTTAGTCAATCCTATCCGTTTTCAAGGAGAGGTAATTATTAATTATTAATTATTAATTATTAATTATTAAACTATACCATACACATTTCTCCGATTACTTCCAAACGCTTGACATTACTGAGAGACATATAGTTTTCCGCTAGAGTTTCAGCAATAGTTGGACTTATCCAACCCATCTGAGTTAACAAGTGAATAGCCACTGCATATTTCGCTCGTTTAGCACCATCATTAACTTTAATGGCCAAACCCATCCCTTCACCTACCCGGCCAATACATTGCACTCCCTCAGCTCCAGACTTACTAACAATTTCTCCGGCCGTCAAGCGCATCAACTCTGTATCAAAACTTCCCTCTCCCCCAACCATTTCTGGATGATAAGTCATCGCTCTGACAATTCGTTCTAGATCCAAACTATCACCTGAAGCCAGTTTGGCGTATAAGGTTGCCATTTGACTCAGTTGTAGGAGATAAGTTGGAGCACCACAGTCATCACGAGCACCAATAAATTCTGCTGCAGGCATTGCCAGTAACTCAGCCACCTTGCTAATAATCAACTGTTGAACTGGATGCTTCATTTGCAGATAAGACTCCATCGGCCAATTTCTTTGCTGACAAACAGCCAGCATACCTGCGTGCTTACCAGAACAGTTATATTGCAAAGGACTATTTTTCTCGGCAGGAGTTGGACATTGAAGTTTTGATGGGTCAATATCACAACGCCATAAAACATTAAATACCTGTCTTGCTTGCTCCGTTGTACCTTGATGGGAACTACATATAATGGCCAAATCTAAGTCGGTTAAGTCATAACGTTCTAGAGTGCCTGTAGTAGTAACTGCTAAAGCTTGGAATGGTTTAAGAGCTGAACGGACAAATGTGGCAGTATCTGCACTTCCGGCCACAGATAAAACCCGACCTCTATGGTCGCACACAGTGGCCTGAACTTGGTGAATTGATTCAACGATACCTTCTCGGAGTAGTCTGACTTCTAGTTGCGAAGTTTGTGTTCTTTTTCCCCTTGTCATTTCAGTTATCAGTTATCAGTTATCAGTTATCAGTTAACAGTACCTCTGCAATAAGGAGGCTTGAAATTTGGAATATTTTCTAATCAAAATTACTATAGCAATCCTATTTTATTTGTGTATAAAAATCTTACCGCTTTTAGGGAAAAGGGAAAAGGGAACAGGTGGAAGTTTCAGTTTTCTTATCGACTTTTTGATTACCCGCAACTTATTTAGGATTGCTGTATAATTTTTTTTCAGCCATTAACAATTAATAATTACCTCTCCTTAAAAGAAAGAGGATTTATATAATTGGAAAAAAATAAATTTTTTTCCCTTTAAAATGGGAGGCTAATCAAGCTGAATTATTTAATTCTTCATTATTCATTAAGGAGGCTTGAAATCTGGAATATTCTCTAATCAAAATTACTATAGCAATCCTATTTTATTTGTGTATAAAAATTTTACCGCTTTTAGGGAACAGCAAACAGGGAGTAGGTGGGAGTTTCAGTTTTTTTATCTACTTTTTGATTACCCGCAACTTATTTAGGATTGCTGTATAATTTTTTTTTCAGCGATTAACAATTAATAATTAGGGTTTGCTTATGGAAAGTCTTTTTGCTCTTTGTAGGCAGTAGGCAGTAGTTAGGACGTAGAATAAATGGGAATTACAGAGTCAGCAGCCTAAACAATACTAAGAGCGATTTTTCGGCTGCGTGCAGGGCGTGAAAATCCTCACTTTTTTCACCACAGCAACTGAAAAGCTCATACTTTTAATAGACATAATTTGCCTCAAACCAATATCAGTCAATGGGCGCGATATTTAATCAGCAAGCCCTAATTACCTCTCCTTAAAAGAAAGAGGATTTACATAATTGGAAAAAAATTATTTTTTTTCCTTTAAAATGGGAGGCTAATCAAGCTGAATTATTTAATTATTAATTATTAATTATTAATTATTCATTAATTCGGTAACTATTTTGGGTAAGTTTTAGATCAAAACCCAGATTATTACACCGACACAAATTATTAAGAGCAAACTATAAAAAGTTTTGTGTAATCTTTTGAGAAGTGGTTGAACTTGATAGTTAACTATTAACTTATCCTTTGTAATTTCCTCTGATGTTTTCAGCCATGTTTGTCCATCATACCAACCAGACTCTTCATAAAAAACAGTGGTACTAGCAAGACGCGATCGTACATAATTCCAACCTAAATAAAGTCGCAATAATACCAACATTAGAATAAAACTTGCACCTGCTGACCCACTCAGAAAAAACTCCACCGGATATTTCTCTGGAAAAAAACTTGCTGCTGCTACTGGGCCTGATACTAACCAACTCCAGAGCCAAACCCAGACTAACTTCTTGATATACTGAGGTCTTTCTAATGTTACCCAACAAAATAACCAGGAATTTTTGAGTTCTTCGTATTCGTTGACTGGTTGTTGTTCTGGCGGAACTGGAGAACTAGATATTATCTGTCTAGTCATATCAATTTTTCCTCACATATATTTTATGCCAATCAAATAAGTAGTTCATATTGACAGCTTGCTCCTAATTGAGCAATGATAAAATATCTACTCTTTCTGCATGACTCCAAAATGCTTCTAAATTGTAGAATTCTCGTTCTTCGGGCTTCAATATGTGAACTATGACATCACCATAATCCATTAATATCCAAGAACTTTCGCTTTGGCCTTCTACTCCTAGAGGATAAAGTTCTCTATCTTGTTCCACCTTTTGGGCGATCGCCTGAAATATAGCTCTTACTTGAACATTAGAGTAACCTGTGATAATTATGAAGTAGTCTGCTAAATAAGATACTTCTGTTACTTTAATTACAACAATGTTATCTCCTTTACGATCTAATGCGGCGTTAACTATTGTCGATGTCAATTCTAAGGTTTGATCGGGTTCTGAATTTTCCTGACTTAATTCGTTTGACAAGGACTGAATATGAGGGTAATTCGACATCAAATTATCTATTTCCTTATTCCTGGTTTATATGGTATTGGATCTTTGCTATCTGACTAATTTTGAGCCTTATGTGTTAGTCATCATCTTGTTGATTTTATTGGTGTTTCATTTTTTGTTCATCCAAGGTTGTTTCATGGGCCATTTACTGGGACAAACTTCTAGTGAATATAATTTTTAATCAAACAATTAGTGGTTAGCAAGTGCTTTATAGTATAATCGCAGCTTAATTAAATTGCATGGTAGAGATTTTTCTTACTAAGTTGTCTAAAAATGCTGTAACTCTGGATTTCACCTCTACCAGGCTCCAAAGTATCTGCGAGAAAAGTTATGTAACTTAGCTGATTCATATGCTGTCTCTCTATAAATTTATGATTAGTTATCGCTGCTAAAATCTCCTTGTTCTTGATCCCTAAACCTTTTATGGGCAATAAGTGTGTTTGTCCACAATTACAGTATCATTTGCATAAAGCAAATGAGCATAGACTTCTGATACTAAATTTATTTCTAAATCCTCTAACTTAGCAATTAGTTTGTAATAATACATGGGGAGAAAAATATTTAGCTAGTGCAGGATGGCGGAAATAACTGACCAGTTACAAAATCCTAAAACAATTACAAATCAAAAATGATTGACTGTCTTGAGTGTGTCTTACATTCTGAGGGGACCTCAGAATTACACACTCGATGCATGACTTTTAATTTCCGCGTAGTGGCACTAGATTGTGCATCAATCCTGCTAATTGAGCTTTTTCCTGGTTTATAGCATAATAGTATGCTAAGTTCCTGTGCCATTTTTTCTATTATCAGAATATTTTTGACCAAAAAATGAGGTCTTAAGCCTCCCCTTTCAAGGGGATGAAAAAGCGGTCGAGGGATGACGAGGTCCCCTCGCCATATCCAATCGACCAAGACAGCGGTCGATCTTCGGAGCTTCCCATAGGGTGGGATGGTGAGGAAACCTGCGCCATATCCATGAGACCAAGAGAAAATAAAGTTAAATATTTCAAGCCTCTGCCTGAAGTCCTATGCTTTATAAACATCTTTCTTAACATAAAACTTGACAAAAATATCATTTGATATATTAGAGTCTGAAAGCTCCTAGTGTCGTTGCGATCGCAACGACAAAAAACAATTTTTAGGAACACACAAGTTAGTCAATTTGTCAAAGCTTGTAAAACCAAAAGAATGCTCGTAAGCTTTTGATAATAGGCATTATCCACTTTTGTAAAGAATTTTGCTGATAATGGATAGGCCTGAAGTCAGAAGTACTGATAACTAATAACTGATAACTGAAATGACCCTAGGGACTGGAAAATGAACTGAAAACCATATTAATAGCTTCCCTTTAAGTTGAATAAGTTGAAGCAAATCTAATTTTTCCGATTTTGGAATTGACAATTCCTCATATTTCATGAAAATTATTTTGACTTCACACTGATTATACCTCTCCGGAAAAGAGGGATGAGTAAGTGGAAATAATTGAGGAAATAATTGATAATTTATCTATGATAATTGATTTTATTTTTGATTATGGGAGATATCTATATCTTAATAGCAGTTTGTGATTTTCTTAAAGTTAGAATCACTCCGAACCTTTACTAAACGGATAACAATAGGGAGGAAATATTTATAATGTTTCAGTAGGTTTTAGTATTTGTTTTTGGTTAAGATTATCAAAATCAACTTGCTTATCAATCCCCAGTTATCCAAATTGAAAAATTATAATTTTTTGAATAAATTTTGAATAAATATTTATTTACTAATTTGCTATTTAGAATAGTTTAGTTATACAAAAATTTTACTAAAGGCTAAGAACTATAGAAACTTAAATATACAATTTTTAAAACAAAATAATAAAAATTTTATGATTGAAAGTATAGCTTTCTATACTAAATTACATTTTTAAAGATATACTAGCAACGATTAGTACTTGATTTTGCTAGAATTAAGCTAAATTGAAAGTTAAGAATTTCTTAACAGATTCGTATTAACCGCAAGTCTGAAACACAGAAATATGCAGTCTTCAGAGCCGTCAGCCCCAATATCACAATCTGAGGAGATAGCTACTCAGTCACCCTCCTTAAAAACCAGGTTTGTAGTAGAATTCTGGGGTGTACGAGGTAGTATACCTACCCCTGGTAGTAGTACAGTTCGCTATGGTGGTAATACCTCCTGTGTAGAAATGCGCGTAGGGGAAAAACGTTTGATTTTTGATGGAGGTACAGGCTTAAGAGTATTGGGTTTAAACTTAATGAAGCAAATGCCAGTGGAAGCTCATATATTCTTTAGTCATACTCATTGGGACCATATTCAAGGATTCCCATTTTTTGTTCCTGCATTTATGCCTGTCAATAAGTTTCACATACATGGAGCAATAGCACCTGATGGGACTACAATTAAGGAATGTTTATCCGATCAAATGGTAAATCCTAACTTTCCTATTCCTTTACAGGTAATGGGTTCTGATATGAAGTTTTATGACTTTAGCACTGGAGATGTAATTAGGGTTGATGATATTGAGATTGAAACAGCTCCTCTCAATCATCCTAATTTTGCCATTGGATATCGAGTTTGTTGGCAAGGTAAAACTGTAGTTTATTGTCCAGATACAGAACATTATGAAGATCGTTTTGATGAAAATGTGCTTTATCTAGCTCGTAAAGCTGATTTGCTGATTTATGATGCTACCTACACAAATGAAGAATATTATAATCCTGAATCTCCTAAAATTGGTTGGGGACATTCTACTTGGCAAGTAGGTGTGGAAATAGCAAAAAAAGCAGGAGTCAAACAAATAGCTATGTTTCAACACGATCCTTCTCATCATGACAATTTATTGGATGAAGTTCAAGTTGCTCTCCAGTCAGTATTTCCCAATGGGTTAGTAGCAAAAGAAGGTATGACAATTCCAATTCTTTAAAGTAACAAAAAATAATGAAGTACTAACACTAGAGATTATATTCATGCCAATATCTAATCTCATACATAAAGGTAGACGACGACCATCTATTTTTTTACTTTTACTACTGATATTTTTATGGAGTGTAAGTTGTGGTTTGGTTATGGCAAAAATTTCTACTGCAACAACTATTTCACAAATTGAGCCTCAACTAATGAGTAATGTTGATGTGGTTCCTAAACGCCACCAATTAGGACTGTCGTTATACTTGAAGAATTGTGCTACTTGTCATATTCCAGTACCACCTCAAGTCCTTCCCACAGAAACTTGGAAAATAATTCTAGAGGATTATCAACACTACGGTATACAAATTCCTACTCTTATAGATCCACCTCGTCAACTTATTTGGAATTACCTACAAGTATCTTCTCGTCCCAAATCACAGCAAGAGGAAAGAGTACCTTACAGAATTTCTAGTTCTCGTTATTTTAAAGCGCTTCATCCCAGAGTAGAACTTCCTCAAAATGTGAATATTAAGGGTTGTGTTTCTTGTCATCCTAGCGCTGCAAAGTTTGACTTTCGTACTCTAAGTTCAGAATGGCCTGAATAAAGTCAAAAGTCAAAAGTCAAAAGTCAAAAGTTATAAATTGTAAGTTTGAAGTTAGAAGTGATATTTTAGGTACTGAAAACGTCTACCATACAGTAATTTTAGCTTATTATTTGACTTTATCAGTTATCAACTATTTATGACATTTTTTAAGAGCTGATTTATTAGGGCGTGTCATCAATTAAAAATTTGACAAAATGGGTGTTGTATGCTATGGGTGAATGGCGATCGCTATGCTAATAAAATGACCGAGGCTACCTTTAGGAATTCCTCCCAGGAAGTTAACCGAACGTTTATCATATCTAGTCGCGATATAGCTGCCGCACTTGCTCCGCCAACCCTCGATACTGTTTGAGTTTGACAAAGAAATTTTCGATCAAATGAGGTGCATTAGTATGAAATACTCTCTCCCAGACCCCTGAACGGCTCCAACGACTAAAACGGGTATGGACCACGGGGAAGTCCCCAAATCTTTCTGGTAAGTCTCTGGTTCGGAATTCCGGCTCGATATCTATACAAAACAGCTTCCACAAAGAGGCGGTTGTCTTTTGCTGTCCTTCCTATAGTCCCTTTTTGTCCTGGTAGTAAATTTGTATGGGCGTTCCCATTGGTCCTATGCGCAAGCCATAACGTCTAGTCATTGAGAGCAGTCCTATGCATGTTATTCCTGTAGTTATTCTTTCTAAGCATACTATATTTAATGTCAACCTCTTTAATTGATGAAACGCCCTAGGGTTTGCTTATATTTCAAGGTCAATATATAATATATTATAAGCAATTTATCTTAGTTGTTTATACAGAAAAAACTTAGGAAATATGTCTATTTTCAACGTACTATTCAGGACTATTGAGTATTTCTAACTAAAGTCCCAATGTTAAAATTTTGCATAACCTCCTGAATGTTATAAATAATTAAGTTTATAACCGAAAAATTATCAGTTTTATCCTGGAGAAATTTTTTTTAATAAAAAGAAAAAATTTTCCCTACCGTGTTAATCCTCTTCTTTTCTTCTTTTCAAGGAGAGGTAATTGTTAATTAGGGTTTGCTGAAAAAGTATGTTAGTGAAGGAAGGGAACAGTTTAAACTATCTGCTATGGTCAAATTTTCGGCATTGTCAGGGTCAAAACTTTACCATTTTGAGACAACAATCGCCAAAAACTAGGTACTTTTTCAGAACTGAAAAATGCCAATACCAATATCAGTCAATACTTTGAGATTTAATCAGCAAACCCTAATTGTTAATTATTAGTTATTAATTATTAATTGTTGAATGTCCTACTATCCAGTCAAATTTTTCGAGAAAGATTTTGTAGTAGATTTATTGAGGTGTTAATCTATGCGTTATTGGATAAATTATCTGGGAGTTATTACCACTGCTTTAGCCTTAAGTTTCTCTACCTTTGAAGGATTACTTCAAGGAGAAAAATTACAAATTTCACCTGTATTTGCTCAGGATATTTCTTATAGTAGCTCTAATAATCAATCTAATCAATCTGAAATAAGTAGGTTGTTAAAAGAGGGAGAGAAATATTATCAAAATGAGGAATACGAACAGGCATTAGAAAAATTTCAGCAGGCATTAAAACTACGACGAGACATAGGAGATTTACTTGCAGAAAGTCGTGCTTTATTCTATGTAGGAGCAACTTATGAAAAGCTAGGTAAAGGTGAAAAGGCTAAGGATTACTATTGGGAAGTTTTAGGGGTTGCTGAAGAAATGGCCGATCAAAAAAATGCTAAAAAAACTAACTCTCTGTTATGTAAAACTCCCGAAGGAAACAAAATGTTGAGGGATGAGAAAAGTGAGATTGACTTTCATTGTTGGGAAGGAGACTCTGGTAGTGTAACTCTTTTATTTGATGAAGATAACAAAAAAGAATAGATATCTCTTCCAAAAGAGGGAGTAGGAAACCCACCCCTAACCCCTCCCAGGAGGGGAATAATTGATAATTTCTGTAGGATAGTTGATTTTATTTTTTATTATTGGATATGTCTAATAAGACTAACTCAAATAGACTTATCAATGAATTAATTGAACTAAATAATAGCTTTAGCGATCGCCTATTATATTATGTCCGCATAAGAGCGCGATAGAACTCAGTTCCTCTGAGGCGTTAACGTGCCTTGTGCATCAGCAAACAAAAAACTTTCTCTTTCTTTTTCTTTCTTTCCTTCTGACTTCTGACTCCTTCATCATTTATTTATAACTTTTCTACCGTTAGCGTAGCTCCCCCGGAGGGGGCACATAATATTATTTGGTAATTGCTAAAGCTGAATATATAAAAAATAGAAAAAATGTTTAAAAGTAGTGGAAAAAGAGTAATTAAAAGACTCATAAATTTTTTTCTAATCTGCTGCTTAAATTTAACTTTTTACTTATGCTACGAAACAGTATTTCCTCAAATATTAAATGCTGAACAACCTCAAAATCAACTAATATCTCAAACTCCACAACAAACTGAAGCAGAAGAACTTTATCAACAAGGTCAACAGCTCTACAATGATGGTCAATATCAGGCAGCTTTAGAAACTTATCAAAAAGCTTTAGAAATATTCCAATTATTATACAGATTATCAGATAATTCTACTCAATCTTTACCTTTAAAAATAAGTGAAACCCTTCACAGTATTGGA
Source organism: Okeania sp. SIO3B5 (assembly GCF_010692555.1). Lineage (GTDB taxonomy): Bacteria > Cyanobacteriota > Cyanobacteriia > Cyanobacteriales > Microcoleaceae > Okeania. The sequence goes on from NZ_JAAHHG010000070.1 coordinate 26,530, forward strand.
GCAACTTATCAAAAACTAACTGACTATCCCCAAGCATTAGATTATCATCAACAAGCATTAAAAATACGTCGTGAAATTAATGACAAACAAGGTATTGGTAGTAGTCTAAATAGTATTGGTGCTATTTATTTTCTCCAGGGAAATTATGACCAAGCTTTAAATTACTTGCAGCAAGCTTTAGCAATACGTCAAGAACTAGGAGATTTAGTTAGAGTTGGACGAACTCAGAATAATATAGCAGCAATTTATCAAAATCAAGCTCAATATTTTCCAGCATTAGAATATTATCAACAAGCCCTAAAAACATTCCAGGAATTAGAAAATTTTCAAGGTGAGGCAGCAGTTACTAACAACATAGGCTTAATTTATCAAGAATTAGGTCAGTATGAAAATTCCTTAGAGTGGTATCAAAATGCTTTAGAAATTTATCAAACAAATAACAAGAAAAATGGCGAAGGAAATACAATAAATAATATTGGGCTTACCTATAAATTGCAAAAAAAATATGCCCAAGCATTAACATATTATCAACAAGCTTTAACAGTTAGAGAACAAATAAATGACAAAGCAGGAATAGGGCAAAGCCTGAATAATATCGGCTTAGTTTATGACGAAAAAGGCGAATACCAAAAAGCACTAGAATATTTGCACCAAGCATTAACAATTTTCCAGACAATAGGCAATAAAACAGAAGAAGGACGTACCCTAGATAGCCTCGGCACAGTTTATAAAAGTCTCAGAGAATATACCCGAGCAGAAGACCACTATCGCCAAGCTTTAACTATTCAAAGAAATGTAGGCGATCGCGCTAGTGAAAGAATAACTTTAAGTAATATTGGAGATTTATTAGTTGCAGAAAAACAACCAGAATTAGCCATTATTTTGTATAAACGCTCTGTCAATGTCACAGAATCAATTCGGCAAAATTTACAAAAATTTCCCCTAGATAAACGAAAATCCTATGCCGAAAAAATTGCTGATACTTATCGTCATTTGGCAGATTTATTATTACAGCAAAACAGAGTCGCCGAAGCTCAACAAGTCTTAGATTTATTGAAAGTTCAAGAACTAGAAAATTACCTCAACAATGTAGAAGATAACGAACAAACTTCTGTGGGAATAGAATTATTACCTCAAGAACAAGAAATATTGGATAACTTTACTGCTATCCAAGACAAAGCACTACAGGTGAACAAAGAACTTACAGATTTAAAGAATATATCACCCACAGATAGGTCGAAATTTCAACAACAACGTATTACCGATTTAGAAGCAGAACAACAGCAAATAGAAGCAAAATTTCATAACTTTATTTCCAACGAAAATATAGTTAAAATTATACAGGAACTCAAGGAAAAAACTGGTGGTGAAAGTATAGATATTACCAATTTAAGTAAATTAAAAAATATTCTCAAAATCAAGCAAAATGCTGTACTGCTTTATCCATTAATTTTGGAAGATAGGATAGAATTAATCTTAGTCAAAAGTAAAGGATTGCCAATACATCATTCAATTCCAATTAACAAAAAACAGTTAAAAAAAGCAGTTATTGACTTGAGGGTAGCTTTGACATACCCGAGAAAAATAGCTAGCAACGAGATAGCCAAAACAGCAGGTAAAAAGTTATACAAATGGTTAATAGAACCTTTAGAGACAGATCTATTTTTAACCCAAACTAAAACTATTATTTATGCTCCTGATGGTTTATTACGTTATATTCCCATAGCAGCTTTGTACAATGGAAAAAAATGGTTAATAGAAAGGTTCAACATCAACAATATTACCGCAGCAAGTCTGACTAATTTCAATAGTAAACCTCTAGGTAAACTCCGAGTATTAGCTGCAGCTTTTAGTCAAGGAAATTATAAATTTCTTGTGGGTTCTAGAGAATTTAGATTCTCAGGATTAGAATTTGCCGGAGAAGAAGTAGAAACCTTAGCCAAGATAATTCCTAATACGACAAAACTACTGAATGAAGCCTTCAATTGGAATGAAATTATTTCACGGGTTAATAAGTACAATATTCTACATTTTGCTACCCATGCAGATTTTGTCAATGGGCAACCAGAAGATTCTTTTATTTTATTTGGTGATGGTAGTCGTTTAACTTTGCGGGATATTACCAACTTATCTTTACCTAATATTAATTTAGCAGTTTTGAGTGCTTGTCGAACAGGAGTAGGTGGCATTCTAGAAGATGGTTCAGAAATATTAGGATTAGGTTATCAAATGCAACGTGCAGGGGTGAAAACATCTCTGGCAAGTTTGTGGCAAGTTGACGATCTAGGAACGCAAGTGCTGATGATTAAATTTTATCGAGCTTTGAAAACAGGCAATATGACAAAAGCAGAAGCATTGCGAAAAGCACAACTAGCTTTGATAAATGGGAATATTAATGAAGAAGAGGCAAAAAGGTTGAGACATCCTTATTATTGGGCATCATTTATTTTGATTGGTGATGGTTTGTAGGGGAGTGGGGGAGTGGGGGAGGTGTGGGATTGGTTCTAAAAATAGATTCAAATTTGTTAAAATTATGAAAAAATCGAGCATTTTTATATATACTAAACTTTGTAGTAGATCAATGTAGTAGATCAATAATCAATAATTCCAAAGTTTATGGATTCAAGAGAAAAACTAGCAGAACAAAAATCACAAGGAACATTTCATCTTGTCGGTTCTGGCGGAGTGGTGAGAAGTTTAACGACAGTAGTGGCAAAAATGCTAACAATTCAATCTTCTCGTCTTGATGAAAAACCCGGTTTTTTCTTTGATGGCAGTCTTAATGAAGGGTTTTCTTGGGGTCAGAATCGCATTCACAAAGGTTACGATCAAATAGCACAACTTGTTTGCGATCGCGTCTCGAAAACTCGCGGATCGGATAGAATTTTACAACAAGTTCCCGTCAATATTCTAGCAAAAAATAATGCTCATCACTTTACTCAAAAAGGCTGGGAATCTTTTTTGAACTTAGTAGATATTCAGTTTCTATCAATCCGAAATCCAGCCTTAGCATTTCCATCATTAATTAGAGTCAAAGTGAAACATATTCTAGAGCAGAATATTCTCGAAAAATATGGGAATGAATTAAAAGTTGCTCAAAAAAAAGGTTATGCTGGACTAGAACTCGATTTTTTTAATGAGAATGTGACACCCGGGATTTTAAAGATTGCTCAAATGCCTAAAAACGCGATAGATTTCACAATACCCGATCTAGAATCTGTTTTTTTTAAGAGTCAAGTGAGCGGTCATCGCTGCGTTGATCGAGAATTGATGTTGGAAGTTTGGAGTGAGGTGAAAGAAAGCATGACTGAAGAAGAAGCCGTTAGCTATGCACGGCAATTTGGTTTTTTAGATTGGCAAGTAATGGTGGACAAACTTAGTCAAATTTCCTCATATAAGATGTATGAATTTCCTCTCTTACTTCGCCAATCCATTGAGTGTTATAGGACTGGATGGAAAGGCTTGCAGAAAACGATTCAAGCAGCACAGACAAACAAAACTCCTCTTTTCATCTATGATGCCACAGATTTACAATTATTTCCCGAACAATTTTTTAAAGCGGCTCATCAAGCGTTAGAGCAAGTGAAGATTTATCCTTCTCTTCAAAGACAATCCATTCCATTTAGGGAGAGTCAAGAAAGCAAAAAAGAAGGTATCACAGCATCTTTTCGGAAGGCAATTCAATCTACCAATATCCACCAACCTATAGAACATCCCGTTCCTCTCCATCAATTACCAACTTTTCTCCATACACATGTTATGGAAGCCTTTGAGATTTATATTAAGTTATCGATTGATCACTCTAAAAAGTGGATGCCTCAAAAATTTGCTCTCTCTCAATTAGCAGCTCGAATTTTATCCAATGGAAAAACATTACTCGATACCGATCCAATCTATGTTTATAGTCGTGCAGCTATTGCTCCCTTAATTTCCAACCCAACGTTAGAACAAACCAAACTCAAACAACAGATTCGTCAGAAATTTCCCGAATTTTCTGCTTACTACGATATTATTGATATTGCCGCGAATCTCGATTAAACAATATTAATTTTGAATTGTTAAGATGCGTTGAAAGAATTTTTGGTTGTTGAATATTCATTTTGAGTAAAAATCAATTACACCGTTTAATGAACTACCCCGCCGTGTAGACGGACGAGGTTTCTAAGTCCCCGTCAACAAAGTCCGCACTTTGAGATTTCGTTAGCGAAGCTTTGCGCCAGCAATCGCTTCATTTGCCCCAGTTGCTTTCCTTTCCTACGGAATGCTACGCAAACGGAATGCTCCGCAAACATCGAGCCAGTATGTTTACGGGTCGAATCAGTAGAGCTAGAGCATCGACAATTAACGAGGCCAGTTCCTAACCCCGGTTGCCTATCTGCAGCAACATTCCACATTACTATGGCCGAGCCTTGGTCTCTTGGTATTTCAAATCCACAATCATCACAAATATGGTAACGATTACTCAATTGCGCCCATTCCTTATGAACAGTTCCACATCTAGGGCAACGTTGAGATGGCTTGACTTTTTTGGTATCTATCGTAATGTGCAAACCACCTTTAGCGAGGATTTTATAGCGCTGTGCGCAGGCAACAGCTCATCTGGCAACAGCTCATCTGGGGGAATAAATTGCCGATAATATAAGACTTTTAGCTATTTGGCCTTTCCTGCAATTTGTAAATAGGGTTTGCTGAAAAAGTCTTTTAGTAGGGGTAGGAGACAGGAGACAGGAGACAGGAGACAGGAGGAACGGGGAATTATAGAGGAAGTAGGAGTAAGAATTTTCCCTTTATTTTTCTGCCATAGTCAGCCCAAAATACTAGCTTTTTGAGCGTTTTCAA
>NZ_JAAHHG010000700.1 GCF_010692555.1 Okeania sp. SIO3B5
CTCTTCCCCCAAAGTTGGGGGGAAGAGTCAATTTGCTTGCTCTAGTCCCCCAATTTTGGGGGATTTAGGGGGCTTTGATGTAGCAAATGGGACTTCTCAAACAACCTCTAATATCATGTCCGGTAGTATCGGAGCGTGTATAAAATTAAGGTGACACTCTTGAGAAAAGCTTCTGCCTCCTGCCTCCTGCCTCCTGCCTTCCTTCCACCAAAGTCTAATTATTCAACCGGACATGATATAAAACCCCACCTTTTAAGGCAAAATATTTTTGGAGCCTTACTCAAATCAAAAATAACTTCTGACTTCTGACTTCTGACTTCTGACTTCCTAAAATACCGATGCTATCTGACTTGATATAAATTATTGTTTGAGGTGTATTGAAGTTAAAATTTTGGTCTAAAAAAAATTAGGAGTTTTTCCAAATGCTGGCAGTACAAAATTTCTTGGTTATAGTAGCAGAAATTGGTTTGCTATTCGTAATTTTCAGCATAATTAATTGGTTAGCTGGAGAAATTTTAAAACAACTAACCAAAGCTGTTTCAAGCAAGAAAATTAGAATTACAATTCAAAATATCCAAAAGAATATCCAGACTGTATTAATCATAAGTGGTGGATTACTCGGAATCCTGATATTAGGATTTAATAGTTGGTTAATATTTCAAGGGGAAAATCTACTAGAATACACAAAATCATTTATTAATACTATTCCCAAAGAATTCTGGGAAAATATAGGTATGGGAGTAGGCAGAAGTTTATTCTTATTACTCTTCGTAGCTATTACTCAACCTTACCTCCAACGTTTAATAGACAATTTGTGCGATCGCACCAAAAGATTTGAATATATTACTGCTAACGATGAAAGTATAGAATCTTTCTTTGACTTTGTCAGTCTCAACCTAATTAACATTATTTGGCTGTTTAGCCTCACCTTATGTACTCAATTTATCCAACTACCAGAAGTAATTCCGCAATATATGTATATTGCTCTGAGAGTATATATCATTATCGCAGTAGGCATACTTCTGGTCAAAGCCAACATCATAATTATCGACACACTAGATGCTCTGAGCGAAAAATACTCCAGTCCTAGTTCTAACAAACTGCTACGCTTATACGATAGCCTCCGCCATCTCATACCCCTATCAAAACGATGTCTTGAGTATATAATCTACTTGTCTATGGCAACTCTAGTGTTTCAGCAACTAGACTTTATTGCCTATCTAGCAACTATTGGACCTAAAGTTATTCAGATAGTCGGCATATTTTATACTAGCCGTGTAATTGAAGAGATAGGCAAGCTGTTGGCCAGAAAATTTCTACTTGGTGGCGACGAAGAGTTAGATGAAGTTAATAGAAAGAGACGAGAAACCCTCTTACCATTGTTCGAGAGTACCCTCAAATATCTCACCTACGTTGGCGCAATGATCGCTATTCTCAATGTCCTCGGTATTGACTCTACTCCTGTTCTCGCAAGTGCTGGTATTTTAGGTCTTGGTGTGAGCATGGGAGCACAGAGTATTGTTGAAGATGTAGTAGCTGGGTTGTTTAATTTATTTGAAGGCTACTATTTAGTAGGTGATTTTGTGGAAATTGATGACATAAAAGGTTATGTGACAGCCATCGAACTTAAAACTACCCGTATTAGTTTTGACGATAAAGACTATATTATTCGCAACGGCGAAATTGGTAATATTGTTAACTATTCCAGATATAGTGAAGCTGGAGTAAGTGTCGGTGTTGCTTATGATGCTAATCTCGAACACGTTTACAAAGTTATAGAAGCAGTGGGGCAAAAATTAAAGCAGGAGAATGAGGATGTCATAGAAGCGACTGAGGTAGACGGGGTTGAAAGGTTTGATAGATATCAGTTAGTAATTCAGACAACAACACAAGTTAAACCAGGAACAAACGAAGATATAGAGTTGTGTTTGCGTAAAATGATTGTAGATGCTTTTGAAGAAGAAGGGATTGAAATTCCTCATCGTGGCGATCGCAAAGCTAAGGATAGTCTAGAAGAGCCAGATCCGGAGGATGAAGAGGACGAAGAGGATGAAGAGGACGAAGAGGATGAAGAGGACGAAGAGGATGAAGAGGACGAAGAGGATGAAGAGGGTGAAGAGGATTAATAAGTAACTAGCGCCGCTACCCGGAAGTTATATCATGTCCGGTTGAATAATTAGACTTTGGTGGAAGGAAGGCAGCGGGAGCTGGAGGCAGGAGGCAGAAGGTTTTCTCCTTTTTTCACCTTAATTTTATACACGCTCCGATGCTACCGGACAAGATATCAAAAGTTAAAAGTCAGGTGAAAATATCAGGAACGGGCAAGATGCCCATTCCACAAAACAAAACTATTAACCTGCATTCCGCAATACGAATATGTAGTAAACATTTATCAAAGTGGGGGCAGGCATCCTGCCTTTCCCTACCTGCGGTGAAAATATCAGGAACGGGCAAGATGCCCATTCCACAAAACAAAACTATTAATCTACATTCCGCAATTAGCAAAATCATTTTAACAGTCGTTTCACCGTGCTGATCAGTTCTCCTGGTTGAAATGGCTTGGCAATGTAAGCATTTGCACCTTGTCTAATACCCCAATAATGGTCAAAATCTTCTCCTTTAATAGAACAAAAAATTATTGGTAAATCTTTCGTCGAGGGACTCGATCTGATACGACGACAAACTTCATAACCGTTAATATCTGGCATCACAATGTCCAAAATGATTAAGTCAGGTTTATGTATTTCTATTTGCTCTAATGCTTCTAGTCCATTATTAGCAGATTTCACCTTGAGGCCACTTTTTTTTAAGAGGTTGATAATCATTTGCCGATGAGAATGTTGGTCATCCACTACCAAGATTTTACTCATAATTAACTTTGTCTATATTTTTATTTGATGATGCACTATTTATAGTTATAGCTATAAGCATTCAGCATTTCCTAGGTCATGCTCCGAAACAGCTAGATTCAAAACAGCTATGTTTCACAATTATCCCAGATAAAATTTGTACAACTTATTTTTAGCGAATAATTAGGGCTTACCGATCTAATCTAAAAGCATTGACATATAAAGACAAGTGCCTTTTTGGGGCCTTTAAAAAGTGCAAATTTTTCAGCTCTTCACGCTCAAAAAGGAGCGTATTTTAGGCTCATAGTTGGGCAGAAAAATCCCAAATTGACAATTGTTGAATCCTACCTCCTCGCTCATTCCCCGTTTCTCCTGTCTCCTGTCTCCTGTCTCCTGTCTCCTGCTAAAAGACTTTTTCCGCAAACCCTAATTATTAATTATTAATTATTAATTATTAATTATTTAAATGGCTCCTAAAGTAGAAATATACAAAACGGCTTCATCTAAAGGAATACCTAAAACTTCATTGACACGATCGTCAAAGAAACCACCGATCCCACTAACACCTAAATTAAGATAAATAGCTGCTAAATTTAGTTTTTGTCCAAGATGGCCTGCATCTGCATGGAGGTAACGGTAAGCGCGATCGCCATATTTTACTACAGCTTTTTTGAGGTCTGCAGTATGAAATAGCACAACAGCAGCATCTCTCCCTAATTCCTGCCCCAAGCACAGAAAATGTAGCTCTTGTCGAAAATTTTTAAACCTAATTTGTCGTAACTCTTGAGCTACTGGAGCATAATAATAACAACCCTCTTCTAAATCATCTACCCCCGAAACAGCAATAAATGTTTCGATTAAACTCAGGTCAAAATAATCAGGGTTACGATCTAAGTCTTGATTAATATAATGATGGGGTTGATAGGTAAAATCTAATACAGCCAATAGTTCCTTTAAAGCAATTGGTTCCCCAGTATACTCCCGAGTAGAGCGTCTTTTGAGAATTGTTTTTCTTAAACCTCCTAAGTCTTTTCCCCATGAGATAGAAGGAGTGACAGTGGGGACTTTTGTACAGAATGGAAAGTTGTATTTATCTTCTGAGTATTCAGGAGTTTCTCTTGTCTTCCAAGTAGGTACTTTTGGAGAATTTGAGTTGATGTGAGCAGCTTGATGTAAATGTTTTAGCAACTCTCCATCTGGAATCATAGGATAATCTGTTTGAGTGCTAGAAGGTAGAGCACTTTCCCATTGTGAGAGATTTTGTTCAATATCTAACAGATCTGCCAGAGCGACAATAGCGATCGCCTGTTCTTCTTGAGTATCTAGATAAAGTATTTGATTTACTGCTTCATCGGTAAACCCACCAATTAGATGAGGTCGATAGTTGGTGAAAGCAGAAGCTAATTCAATATTACCTAGTATTTGGGTCGAAAAAAGTACCTGGTTTTCAGCTCTTCACGCTCAAAAAGGAGCGTATTTTAGGCGCATAGTTGGGCAGAAAAAA
>NZ_JAAHHG010000701.1 GCF_010692555.1 Okeania sp. SIO3B5
ATCATGTCCGGTTGAATAATTAGACTTTGGTGGAAGGAAGGCAGGAGGCAGGAGGCAGGAGGCAGAAGGTTTTCTCCTTTTTTCACCTTAATTTTATACACGCTCCGATGCTACCGGACATGATATTAGAGCTTAAAGACGCGTACTTTGCGCTCAAAATCGGCAAATTTTGGCAAATTTCACTGTTCCACTATCCCCTCATCTTCCGTTCTCCTTAAATCGTTAATCTACAATACTTTGAAACAGCCCTGCCTTTTTAAGGGGGATTTAGGGGGATCGTAAATGTACTTCATCTTTATGAAAAATGCTATATCCCTTCTGCCCTCTGCCTTCCTAATATTATCTAATTACGAAATCCTCTGCTGATATAGTTGGAGTACCAGTCAAAGTTGCAAACTGACCGCCATCTCCAAAACCACTATCGCTGCCATTAGCATTATAGAATAAAGCACCATTACTAGAATTATAAACAACGATCGCTTCACTACTAGCAGCATCACCGTTGCTTCCTACTATTGCAAACTCATCCCCAATATCCTCACCTGCAGTAGTAGTAATTTCTGTGAAAGTCCTTAAGTCAAGCAGAATTAAATCTAAGTCTGGGTTAAAGTCTGTAATTTCATCTATCCCTAAACTCGCCTGACTAAACTCATCATTGGCAGCAAAAATAAAGCGGTCGATACTTGCTCCACCAGTGAGAGTATCATCATCCGCACCACCATTGATGCGATCGCGACCTTGACCACCACTGAGAGTATCTTCTCCGTTACCTCCTAACATCCGGTCATTACCAAGACTCCCAATTAAATTATCATCTCCATTGTTACCAAAGATAACATCATTTTCCAAACCACCATTAACGCGGTCATCACCATCTCCGCCACTAATACGGTCGTCACCACGGTTGCCATTAATATCATCTTCACCAGCAGAACCACTAATAGTATCGCTGCCACCAAAACCACTGAGAGTATCATTACCAGCAAGACCATCAATGTTGTCGTCACCCGTACCACCTTCTAGGTCATTATCACCTGGAGTTCCTGGAATATCCTGATCTGGGCTAAACTCATAAACAGTAGTAGTACCACTAATTTCATTAGCAACTACTAACAACGCCTCCCCATTCGGACTATCTTCTGGGGAAATAAACGCAAGTCCTTCCGGTGCTAAATCTCCTACTGCTGACAACTGTTCTGGGGTAGGGTCTGGGTCTTCATCTGCATCAACATCAAATTCAACAGAGAAGTCGCGGTTATTAATGTATTGCACAAAATCAGGACTGGTGGGGTTGCTGACATCATAAACCATAATACCCCCGATACGTTCCAGACCAAAAAAAGTATAGGTTTTATCGCCTAAAACTCCTGTGGTTAGAGCTTCGGGTTCAGGACCACTATTGTCGCTACGATTATCAAAAGTATTTTCATCTCGGTTTGAGTTAAAGTTATCTGGGAACTGTGCTGCAGTTATTTTTTCAATACTATCCCCACTGTTGAATATTTGGTTGCCCGCAGCATCCCAAATGCTGAAAGACCGACCGCCAGAGGTGAAAATTTTGTCGAAGTCCCCATCACCATCAAGATCGCCGTTTTGATTTGTTACTGTTAGACGACCTAAAGCAGCATCATCCTCTAGTGCAGCAACGTCAAAAACATCGGGGTCGAGTACATATTCCTCATCTCCTACCCGCACTGCTTCGTCAAGAGCATCAAACTCCCTGTCATCTCCTTCATCTGCTGTTACATAATAGGTCTCACCTTCTACCACGAAGGAAGCAATACTATCTGGTAGCAATAGACCAGAAACAGGCCAGTTGCCTAAATTGATACCATCATCGCGATCGCTAGGGTCAATTTGATTACTTTCTGAAAAATCAATTAGACCTAAAACTACTGGCACTGGTTCTGGGTTGAGAGGAACAGTACCATCTCCAGGAATTTCCTCATCTAGGAGACCGAAGTCATTGTCGTTTAGTACTGCTAGTCGCCCATCTGGTAAAAGTGATAAACCTTCTGCTTTGTCTCCTGCTAGGTAACCAAGGGAGGGTAGGTTAGTTATCTTGGTTTTGTTAACTGGTTGGATGTCTAATGCTGCTAACTCATCTGCAGTTAATTGTTCTAGGGTTGTGTCTTCTGGTAAACTTGGCGCACCGTCAGCGAGTAAGTTAGTTGCTCCTGTGAGGTCAATTTCAAATATAAATTTTTGGCCTGTGGCAGTGGTAGAAGAGTCTCGCTCTAGGATATAAAATGTTTCATCCTCAGCATCATAAACGGCATCGCCAATTTTATCTACTATTAGGTTGAGTTCATCGCTGAGAGCAGGTTTTTCTAGCAAATAAACATATTCTGCTACGGGTTCTCCAGTCTCTGGGTCGATACCTAACATCCGAATAACGCTGGAGTTGTCAGATGCAGAGCGATCGGGATTTGCTAAAGGTGTTTGAATAAAGCTGTAGAGAATATCTTCATCTGTATCCAGGGCAATGGCTTCAAAACCACGGTTGCGACGACGGTTAGAATATTCTGCGGGTAGGGTTTCTGTGCCAAATGTTCCCTCTGTTTCTCCTGCATCTGCGGCCGTACCTTCGGGTATAAAGCGGTCGATGAGTGACCCATCAACATCAAAGTGGTAGATGGCGGGGCGATATTCATCTACAGTCCAATATGTACCATCATCATTGATGACAATACCTTCGAGGTCTGCACCAAAAGGGTCATAGTCTAGAAGGTTGCCAAATAGGTCTACTGGTTCTTCGTCTATTTCAGGAATGTTCGGTAAACCTGTGATGGGAGTTGTACCGTCTTGCCTATTTAGGAGAATTTCATCAGTAATTTCAATCTCGTCACTGCCTTCATCTAGTGTAAAACGAACAATTCTTGCTTGATAGTCTGGCAGAGCAAATGGTCTTTCGTTATCGCCGTCATCATCTACGTCTGTGGGTGCGCCGTTAGGTCCGCGATCGGGTACGGTGACAAATTGTAGGTTGCCGTCATCATCTGTGCCTTCATACCATAGTCCAGATAAACCACCCAGGAGAATATCATCACCCCCTTCGGTTGTACCCAAAACTGGCAGGTCGGAAAATTCAAATTGTGTCAGAGAGGGAAGACCGCGACTGTAGTCTTTTGCTCCCAATGGCAGAACATCTACAATGTTGGCATTTTCAATATCTACGACTGCTACAGCATTATTTTCTTGCAGAGTGACAAATGCTGTGGTGTCGTTACCATCTACAGCGATAAATTCTGGTTCGAGGTCTTGAGCTGCATTTGACCCAGGACCGTAGATCCGAACGCCTTTGTTACGCAATTCTTCTTCCCGACCAATGAAATCAGAAAAATCAGCGGTAGAGACATCTGCCTGAGTTAAATTTTGTACTCCACCAGAAATGTCGATAATACTAACGGAACCTTCTGGGTCATTGCTGTAGTCATCGTTGGGTTCTCCTTCGTTTGCTACTAATACCTTTGTGCCATCGGAGGTAAAGGTGAGCATATCTGGTAATGCACCCACAGTTACTTGGTTGAGAGTATCCCCATCTGCATCGAAGAAGACAACTGTCCCTGGGTCTTGTGTGTTGTTAGCTTCAACTGCTACTGCTACAATACCATCGTCATTAACTGCAACACTATTAGCACCTGCACCGAAAGGGGAAGCATCTATTTGATTTATTAAATTGGGGTTGGTGGGATCGCTAATATCTAAGACATCAATAGTTGCCTCATTTCCATTGACAACAAACACTCTTTGTGTATTGGGGTCGTGAGCCACAATTTCGGCCGCACTTTCATCAAAAGCGCCTGTTTCATAAGTACCTAATACTTGGAGTTGTGGATCTGTCATTAATCTTCCTAATTGTATATATGTTTAATGGACAGATTGTATATTAACAGCTTCACTTTAAGATCAGTTTAAATAGTCTTAAATAAGGCAGAAGGCAGAGGACAGAAGGCAGAAGGCAGAAGGCAGAAAGGAAAGGAAAGTTTAAAGGGATAAGGTTTTTGATCGCTAATCATCCGGACATGATATTATATAAAATCCGTTTAATTCTGTATAAAAAAATGTTCCATCTTCAATCATTACCAAATATTTCTTGATCTCCCCATCTCCCCATCTCCCCATCTCCCCATCTCCCCATCTCCCCATCTCCCCATCTCCCCATCTCCCCATCTCCCCATCTCCCCATCTCCCACTTTTTCTAAGCGCCAAAAAAAAAACATCGCGACCCTCACGAACGTCTACCACCTTACAAGAAAAATCAACTACCTCCCTACGACATCGATGCGATGCAAGT
>NZ_JAAHHG010000702.1 GCF_010692555.1 Okeania sp. SIO3B5
TATAAGACTTTTAGCTATTTGGCCTTGACTGCAATTTGTAAATATACCAGCGCTCATTGCTATACATATCTATTCGATAAAACTCTAAAATAATATTTCAGGACTTACGCAAAGGCACTACATAACAGGCATCGCTCAGTTACGCTAGCGCTAACACACCCTACTGGATTGTTTCACCTAAAATAGTGCTTTAGAGAAGTCAGGGCAAGACACGGATTTTGCCACGGATGCACGGATGGATGCACAGCTCAAACTTTTGTAGACATGGAAGAGTAAACCTGATGTTATTTATCTGTACTTAAAAACTAGGGAATAACACCTGCTGGCACTTTTAAATTTGGTTGTGACAAAACTTGTTGATAAACTTTTGCCCAATTTTCTTGTTCCACAGCAGGAGCAAGTTGTTCTAGAACTTTTTTCCTCGCTGCTTTTCCTAATTCCTTGATTAATTCAGGCGATCGCGCTAATTTTCGCAAAGCTACTGCTAACTCTTCACTTGAACCTGGGTTAACAACTAAACCATCGATACCATCTGTCAAAATTTCGCCAATGGCATCAACATTTGTTCCTACTATAGCTCGACTAGCTAACATTGCTTCTAACAAGGCATTGGGGCAACCATCGTTGAGGGAAGGAATCATAAAAACATCCATCTGGGGTAAGTATGCCATTGCCTCAGCACGACTAAGTGTCCCAGTTATAACTATGCGATCGGCAATGCCACTATTTTTGAGTTCTTCTTCCCAATATTCTTGTTCCCGCGCTACAAAATGACCTACTAATAGTAATGTTAATTCAATATTTTCTGTGGTGAGTTGGGCACAAGCATCCAGTAGATATTCTAATCCTTTTTTATCCCGAAATCTGCCTACGGAACCGATAACTATTCCCCGACAATTTTTTACCTGTTTTGGAGTAGGTAAATTATCAAAGTCTACTGGTTGAATTGAGTTCCAAAAAACGGAAGATTTTGCTTCTAAATTAGGCAGCAATACTGTTGCACGTTTGAATAGATCGTGACTCACAAAAGTTAGCCAAGATGCTTTTTCTAAAGTCCAGCATAATTGGGCGTGTTGTTGGGGGTCAAAAATATGTTTATGCAGGTCACTACCGCGAATACTATTAATTACAGGTCGTTGATTTTCTAGAGCTAATAATGTTGTTAAAAAGCCTGTTTCTTTAATAAAAAAGGAATGAAATAAATCAAAATTAAATTGTTTATGGAGGAGCTGGAGTTGAAAGTATATTTCACTCCGATAATCCATAATCATTATACCAGGTGTATATTGTTCAGTTGTCCGAACTGCTGCTCTCAGACGATGTACTAAGATTTCATCTTGTTCTATTGTTTTACGTTTAGCTCGTTGGATAGTTTTCTTTCTTTTACTGAAATGAAAAACGGCAACATGAACTTCATAATTCAATTCTAATAACATTCGAGCAATTCGATAGACTGACTCACCTACTCCTCCCACATCGGGGGGAAATTCTAAGGTGGTTAGGCAAATTTTTTGTTTCATGATTTTTATTTAATTCAGAGGGGTTTTACATAATTAATAATTAATAATTAATAATTAATAATTAATAATTAGGGTTTGCGTATGGAAAGTCTTTTTGGTCTTTGTCGGGAGTAGGGACCCATCCCTAACCCCTCCCAGGAGGCAGGGCTAATTCATTAAAGAAACCAGCAGATAAATTACTTTCCTCTAAATCAACACCTTTAATTCTGTGTTTGTTTGTTGCTGTAAATTATTAGCTGCTAAATATTGTTTATCTAGAAGTGTATCTAGCAGTAAATCTTTTACCTGTTTGACATTTTTCTCTAAATAAAATCGTTGACAAACTTTATTTCTAACACGATGCTTTATTTGTTGTAGTAACTTGGGATTAGTAATTAGTTCTGTTAATGCTACTGCTAATGCTTGAGCATCTTTTTCTGGTACTAAAATTCCTGTTTTATTATTTTCTATAAGTTCAACAATTGCAGAAATATTCGTAGAAACAACAGGAATTTTCATTGCCATTGCTTCTAGAAAAACATTAGGAATACCATCGCGATCGCCATCTTCTGAAATTATGCAGGGTAGAGCAAAAATATCGGTTTGACGATCAAGTTCAATCAAGTCATCCTGCATTATTTTTCCTGCCAAAGATACAACATCTTTTATTTCCATTTCCTCATTGTAATTACTAGATGTTTTACCAGACAATAAACTGTAACTCAAGTCAAGAATTCGAGGTAGCGCATTCAAGTCTAACTTAAACATATTAGGCTTTTCTTTTCTGATATTACTTAAATGTTCTAACACTGCTTGACTCAAATTTTCTGGGTTTAATAAATCTGGATGAATTGCTTTGAATAGACCAACTTTCTCCATAGATTCAGCACGGATTAACTGCTCTTGAACTGGCTGAACTCGAGGTACAATAACTGCTGGTTTACCAAAGGATAAAATTTCACAAACAGTGTTATATCCACCCATAGAAACAATCATATCAGCAGCATTTATGTAGCTTGCTAATTCATTGGTAAATTCGATAATTTTAACGTGAGAATACTGTTTTACCTTTCGATGTAGTGCTTGCTGTTTTTCCTGTGGCATTTCTGGACCACAAATAATTAAACTCTTTATTTTGTGTGTTTTTGGGAGATGAGTTAATCCTGAAATATAATTATCAATTAAATGATAACCATCAGCACCACCCCCTGTAGTTACTAACACAAATTGTTCGTCAGGATTGAAATTTAATTCTTGTCGTATTTCATAACGATTTTTTCGTTCTGCCGTGCGACGAATATAACCACAATGTTTGACTTTATCTGAAATTGAAGCAGGAAATTTATATTCTTTTGTAATATCAAAAACTTCTTTCATGCCCACAACCCAAACTTGGTCATAAAACATTTCAATTCCTGCATAGTATTGCTTTGTTTTCCATTCTGCGGTTGTTTTTTCAGGAGTATCCAGTATATCTCTAAGTAATAGTACAACTTTTGGAGGGTAATCAGAATCTTTAATATATTCTAGAGTTGCTCTCAATTCTTCTTGCAACCCATAAGGTTTTTTATCTACCAAAATAATATCTGGTTTAAAATTTATTGTCGTTACTTTAATTAACTCAGAACGTAGTTTAAAAGTTTCCTCTATTTCAGTTTCTAGATATTTAGCTGCGAGTTCACCAAACTCATTCCTGCCAATACATGGAAGCTTAATATAATCAAGTCCTTTTGGCATCCGAAAACTATGTACAACTGGCGAACTACATACAAGCAATATTGATAGTTTAGGTATTGCCTCTAGTAAATATCGACAAATTGCTAACATTCTACGAAGGTTCCCCAAACCATAGGCATCATGGGAGTAAACCATTATTCTCATTGGTACTTGCCTCATTTTTTTATTGAAGGTTCGCTGCTCTTGCTAGCACTTCCATAACAGTTCACCCATTCCCTAAAACTTGAATTATTTCTTTCGCTATCAATAACTTATAGGCTGATTTTTGCCACCCTAAAACATTTAGTTTAAACTAGATCAATTTCAAGCGATCAGGTATACAAAGCATGGTTTAGACGCTATGCCGACTGTGTAGGGGCACTTTGACTTGTCCCCAGAGAGTGTATCTTTGGTCAGCTAAGAAGAAACGAAGCAACAAGGATTTATCGGTGTTGCGTAGTATCAACTTAGAATCCCCTCGGCAAAAGCTGCGGGGAGTAGTCAATTCTGCCTATTCTAAATTCCCCGTTCCTCCTGTCTCCTGTCTCCTGTCTCCTGTCTCCTACCCCTAATAAAAGACTTTTTCAACAAGCCCTAATTACTTTTATTTTGATCAGGACTTACGCAAAGGCACTATTTATAGAGTGCAAGTACTATTGGACAATAGTTTTGAGCGCTATATATAGCGTATCTGCGTAAGTCCTATTGATTTTTGAATTTTGCTTTTTGAGTTACAGCGGTTTCCGTTGTTATGAGGTACACTTGTCGCGGGCAAGATGCCCGCACTACAATGATTTTACCATTCAAGCTTGTACCTCATTTGCCCGAAATATGCTGTATATTTGCTATAAATCTCTCAATAATTGTACAAGTTAAATCTTTTTTTCAATTTTTTTTCTTCTGTTTCGTATTCGATGACCAGAAAATTGGGTTTCAAGCCTCGCCCATAAGCGGGCGACTTTTTAGTTGATTTTGTGCAACAAATTATGTTATCATGTTGTGAGTCAAAAGGCCATTTTATGAAAGCGAGATTTAGATACCGTATATATCCAACACAGGGACAAAAACACCGATTAGCAAAGCTATTTGGTTGTGTCCGTGTTGTTTGGAATGATAGTC
>NZ_JAAHHG010000703.1 GCF_010692555.1 Okeania sp. SIO3B5
TCTCGTACCAAGCTTGTACGTTGCATAAACTGACTACCTATTTGGCTAAAAACCACAGTCAAATAGTAATAGAAGACCTTAATGTATCAGGAATGATGGCAAATCATAAGTTGGCTAAGGCTATTGCTGATATGGGTTTTTATGAGTTTCGCAGACAGGCGCGAGTACAAGTGTGAGTTATATGGTTCTAAGTTAATCATCGTTGATAGATGGTTTCCTAGTTCTAAAACTTGCAGCAGGTGTGGAACTGTTAAAGAGTCTCTGTGTTTATCAGAGCGTGTTTTCAATTGTGAACATTGCGGTTTCAATTGCGATTGCTCCGCAACGCTAGCGCGAACAAGATTTGAATGCAGCCTTAAATTTAGCTATGGCGGGCAGTTCGTCCGTGTCAGCTTGTGGACTGGACAGGCGCCGACGTTGCCAGGTAGAAGCAAGAATAGAACAGATAATCATAGATTTATATAGATTATCGTAGGTTTCTAAGAACGGTTTTTTTATCTAATATCATTAGGACTTACGCAAAGAAACCCGGTTTCTACGACAAATCGTTGTTTTGAACAGTAAACGTCTACGATAAACCGGGTTTCTGGGTTCGCCTGCGTAATATCATGTCCGGTTGAATACTTACATTTTGGAGGAGGTAAGGCAGCTATGCTGGAGGCAGGAGGCAGAAGGAAAGAAAAGGTTAGAAGGGAAAAGGTTTTTTATCACTGATTATCAGGACATGATATAAGTCCTGATCATGTCCGGTTATCATACATTACCTTTTTCAAAATCCTCTCTAACCATCCCCCCAAAAGGATACTCTATAAAGCAGGTTTAGCATAATTATGCATTAACCAAAGTTGAAATTTTTCATATTTTCTAGTAAGCCAAACTAAATTAAGAATGATTATCATTTTCATAAAATATAGAATTTTTATAGCTATAAAAGCATTTTAACGATGATATAATTATAAATTTTAGTTTTTTGCCTGTTGATTTTTAATATAAATTAAAGTTGGAAATGGTTGATTTTTTTTAGCTTTTTTCGTAAAATAAAAAATGTTTGAAGTAATTGAAAAATTTTAGAAAAAAGATAATCGGCTTGCTAAAATTTAGTGAGTTATCAACTCACAATTTTCTGATCTAAGTAGGTGAGCATAAATAAACACAATATTAGGGGGCAGGCTTTGATAAATAGATTGAGTTTATTCAAGGCTTTCGGTTAAACCTGCCCCTACAATTTTTTTAACGTTTAATTAGACCTACTTACTTATCTGGCTCAAAAAACTCCACTATTGATACCTAGTGCCGCTACGCGGAAGTCAAAAGTATTTATTGATAAGGCTTTTAGAATTTTGTAACTGGTTAGTTATTTCTGCCATCCTGCACTAGATATTCCTTAGCTTCAAAACAAACCTTTGAGATAGTTTCAGCGATCGCTTACTCATTGCTGAAATGATAAATGTTCTGTCTTGACAACTACTATGACGCAAATTTTTCCCTTTATCCCAACTGATGATGTTACTAAACCCGAAGTAGAACACCACCATCATCATCACCATCATGATGGTCATACCCATGCCCACGGGATTATAGATCCTGAAATCGCTAGTTCGGAGCGGGGAATCTGGGCTGTGAAATGGTCACTGGCGGGTTTACTAATCACTGCTGTATTACAGGCAGTCGTGTTCTGGCTTTCTGGCAGTGTCGCTCTCCTGGCCGATCTTATTCACAACGTTGGGGATGCTATGACGGCTGTACCTTTGGGCGTGGCGTTTTTCGTCTCACGACGCAAGCCAACAGCCAGATTTTCCTATGGCTTTGCTCGCTTGGAAGACTTGGCAGGAGTGATGATTGTGGCCATTGTCTTGTTTAGTGCCATGATTACCGCCTATGAGTCTGTGGAGCGATTTTACCATCCTCAGCCCTTGCATCATTTGGGGGCATTGGCGATCGCTGCTATTGTCGGCTTCATCGGCAACGAAATTGTGGCCGTTTTTCGCATTCGAGTCGGTCGTGAAATCAACAGTGCTGCCCTCATTGCCGATGGGTATCATGCTATGGCTGATGGTCTGGTTAGTCTGGCAGTGTTACTCAGTGCTGTAGGTGTTTGGCTTGGCTATCCCTGGGCAGATCCAGTGATGGGTTTAGTCATAACCTTAGTATTGCTGAAAATTGTCTGGGAGTCAGGACAGACCATTTTTAGTCGCCTGCTAGATGGCGTGGAACCAGAGATACTTGAATCCCTTCATCATGCAGTCAGTCATGTGCCTGAAATAGACCCTAATAGCATAGCCAACCTGCGGAGTCGGTGGTTGGGGCATCGTCTCCATGTGGAAATGGACATCATGCTACCACCTACTTTATCTCTTCAGGAAAGCCAAGAGATTACTAATACTGTTGAGGAGCAATTAAAAGCACACCTAGCGTATATCGGCTTGATTGTAATTCGAGCCGTACCTGATTCACAAATCAAAAGTTAAAAGTTATAGCGCTACGCGCTAGGGAATAGGGAATAGGGAATAGGGAATAGTAAACCGTTAAAGGGTTTTCGGTGCGGAATCCGTCAGGAAACAGGGTTTAGAAATTTGACATACTCCCCGGCGTAAACGCACGGGGATTCTCCTGAAACCAGGATTCTTGGTTTGCTGACGCAAGGCTACGCCAACAATGAGTCCACTTAAATCAGATACCTTACGATACCTAAGCCAGAGATGGTTCTCTCCCCAAGCGTTTGCTCTGTTCCAAGAGCCTGTTCCCGTATGCCCTACGGTACAGTTTAAATCTAAAAAAATTGGTTCTCTGGTACTTGATGCTTAGAGCAATTCCTAAGCACAAGCATTCCTGTGCAAAACCCCATAACTCTTCTCTTGGTCAGCATTCCCTCTCTTGGTCGGCGTTCCCTTGCGCCTGTCGGTGGCGCGGGGTCCGACCGCTTGCGCCTAACGGGGACGCGGGGTCTGACCGCAGTTTTCAAGGTGCAAACGCTACAAGTTAGGTAGCTATAGGTTTTTAGAGCGGTTGAATACCTTTCCGCTGTTTCGATCATAACATAAAGTCCCCCTTTTAGGGGGAGGCTTTAAACCCAATTTTTCGGTAAAACACCTTAATGCGTAGCGCTATAAAAGTCAAAATAAGCATTCAGCTTTTCGACCAATGTAACAAAGCAATTTCAATGTGTAATAGCTTATGCAGGAAACACCAAAAACACTGATTAATAAACAAGAAACTCTAATATCTGAAATATTTATTGAAGGGAAGAGTCAACCCACACTACTCATTCGCATTTTACGAGAACCATTGTTACACTTCCTTGTTTTGGGTGCCCTACTCTTTGGGCTGTATTTTTGGGTTGGTAGTCCTTCAATCGCATCTACTTCCGCCAAACAAATTGAAGTATCTACCCCTGTAATTGAGTCTTTGCAAGCAACCTGGAAGTTGCAGTGGGGACGAAAACCTACTCCGCAACAGTTGCAAAAATTAGTAGATAACTATGTGCACGATGAGGTTTTGTATCAGGAAGCCCTGGCCTTGGGCTTAGATGACAAAGACATCATTATCCGGCGACGGCTAATTCAAAAGATGCAGTTCCTAGTCGAAGATGTGGCAGGTATCAAGGAACCATCGGACGAAGAGTTGCAAAGCTATTTAGAAACTCATATCGATCGCTATACTATCCCTGGAAGATTTAGCTTTAACCAAGTCTATTTCAGCCAAGAACTGCATGGGGACGACACCGAGACTGATGCCAAAAATCTCCTGACTCAGCTACAGACTGATACCGTTCGGACTCAACCCAGAGGCGATCGCTCCATGTTACCGACAACCTATACTTTGGCTTCAGCTAAAACCCTCAACAACACTTTTGGGGGAACTTTGGCTAGGGAGATGGCAGAGGTGACTGAAAAAGGTTGGCAAGGCCCGTTTCATTCTGCTTATGGTAGTCATTTGGTCAACGTTACTCAAATTGAACCAGGCCACCCCGCTACCTTGGCAGAGGTGAGAAAGAATGTCCGTCTGGACTACCTCAGAGACCGGAAGCAAAAGCAGGATGAATTATTTTATCAAAAATTACGCGATCGCTATACGGTCTCTATTAATGAGGATGCTCTAAATCAAGCTGTTCAGGAGGACGACGCATGAACTTAATACTACTAGGGCGTCTAGGTTTAAAATGTCAGTTGAAAAAACCTAACTTCCTATCCCCCCTGCCCCCCTTTGAAAGCTATCCCTTATAAGGAACTCCTCAGACACCGGGACACGGAGACGCACCAGACACGGGGACACGGAGAGCAGGGGAGAAGGGGAGCAGGAGAGAAGGGAAAAATAGTCATAGCATCTAAGTAAAA
>NZ_JAAHHG010000704.1 GCF_010692555.1 Okeania sp. SIO3B5
GTAATTTTAGGTCTGGAAAAAGTGCGAGGTTTTAGGTGGTAATGGTTCAAAAATTCAGGATTTTGCTCAAGAGTTGGGCAGAACAATCTTGGGACAAAACGCCCGCTCCTACCTCCTCCAAATTCCCATTTCTCCTGTCTCCCCCTCCCCTCCTGGGAGGGGCTAGGGGTGGGTTGTCTCCTGTCTCCTACCTTCACCCATAAGACTTTTTCAGCAAACCCTAATTATTGTACCCCCAAATATTTATGTAACTGCACGGATAGGCGGTAACTAGGATATTTTTGGAGTAACTCTAAGACTAATGGTAAGGAAAAATTACGACTGTACCATTCTGGCTGGAGAAAAACTGGAATATTATTATTTGCCAATAAAATTTTACTATAAAATTCTAATTCTTTACCAGTTTCTATTACTAATTTGATTTCTGAAGCCCGCATCCACATCTGTTTTACAACTGGATATTTAGGACTAATATGTTGTTTAGGGCTAAGGGTTATCCAAGTCTGAGGTGAAATTTCTTGCCAATAGCAACCGGATGTTTCTATAGAAACTTTTCTGCCAGTAGCTTCTATTTTGTTCACTAGATTAGGTAATTGTTTATTGATAAAAGGTTCACCACCGGAAATAACAACTCTGGGAGAAAATAATTCATTAATTAACTCATCAAAAGTTTTAATTTTTCTTGGTAAATTAGTTCCTCCATCGGCATAACCAGTATCACAATAATGACAACCTACTGGGCAACCAGCAAGACGAATAAAATCTACTGGTGTACCTGCCCAATAGCCTTCTCCTTGAATGGTTTTTTGGAATGTTTCATGTATGGGAATTATTAATTTTTCTGTCATATTTGAGTTATAAATAGGGTTGCAGGGGTAGGAGTCAGGAGTCAGGAGTCAGGAGTCAGGAGTTAGGAGTCATGGAAAATTTAGAGGAGGTAGTCGGATATATTTATCCCTTTATTTTTTGCCGTAGTTAGCACAAAATCCTAACTTTTTTTCGTTCTAAAAAGGCACTTACCTTTATCTGTAAATGCTTTTAGATTAGAGCGGTAAGCCCTAAATAAGAACAAAAAAAATGATTTTGTTTTAGTCATTGACATCTTCAATAATAGACATCTTCAATCTTATAGTCATTTCAGTTTAGATTGATACAATCGTAAGCATTCAGCTATTAGCTGTCAGCTATCAGCAATAAGACTCTCTCATATAGGACAGTGTTTAAATTAACAACTGACTTTAAGGGGAAGGGAGCCAACTTTTGTAGTAAGACAATTAAATATTGCTTTGATCCTAAACTAAAAGCAATAGCTGAAGTCCGCAGTTCCTCCGGAGGAGGCTAGCTGAAGTCCGCAGTTCCTCCGGTAGGAGGCTGGCTGACGGCTGAATGCTTACATACAATCTTTTCTTTATAGCAATTCCCAAAGTTATGAGGTACACTCGTTTTTATTTTTTTTCTATTCCCTATTCCCTATTCCCTAGTTCCCTCAAGCCTAAAATTTTGTACCTCACCAGTATGGGAATTGCTATTAAGATAAAAAGTTTCAACAGAAAAAGTGTTTCATTCTTATTTAAAATGATTATATAAGTAGAAAAACTTTAAACAATGCCTGCTAAAGATATTTTTCACGATACAGTCAAACGTGCCCTTGAAAAAGAAGGATGGACTATAACTCACGATCCGCTGCCCGTCGCTGCTGGTGATGTAGGAATGTCTATTTAATAATTAATAATTAATAATTAATAATTCTGGTTTAAAGCTTCCCCTTTTAAGGGTAAAAAAGCGGTCGTTTTGCTAGTGCATAACTACGTTAATGGCTGTCGCCGATATGTTTGCGTACTATATGAGGCAATTTACTGAGTATGGGATGGGTTAAATTGATAAATGTTTGTTACAAATAGCTAGTGCCGCTATGCGGAAGTCAAAAGTAAAAAGTTAAAAGTTAAAAGTATTAATTGGTAAGGCTTTTAGGATTTTGTAACTGGTTAGTTATTTATGCCATCCTGCACTAGGGTATTTCGCAAGAATTCTGAATTTAGGAGCAAGAATGAATAGATTTAATACCATTTTTGATGTTGTGAATTATCTTTTTCATCAAATAAACTTTCTTATAAAGTATACGCAATGGTGCTTATTATTCGTAACATTCTTTTTTTCAATTGGTATGATTATATCTTTAATATTCATTTTAATTCAGTTTTAATATTATATATATTATATGGGGAATTTCAGATGGATATATTACTAACAGGCAAGATGCCTGTGCTACAGAGGTTTTGATTAATCTAATGAATTACAGGGTTAAGTTTTTCCTTTTCAGTTGTTAATTTTTTCGGCACTATAACAGCTAAAGCTAAAGGAACTACCTGGAAATGTGCTGGAGTATAAGTAACAATTTCCCCGTCTGTATTAATGGGGCGAGGTTTGCGAGTATAAATATTAAATACAGAACCAGTAAGAAAACGAAATCCAAAATTTTCTTGATATTTTCCTTGCCATATAGAAGGCAACATACCGATAAATTGCCAACAATACTTGATTTCTAAACTGTATAAATCTAGTCTTTGGTCATCAATTGTAGCATCGTGAGCAATAGTCATACCACCTCCATAATGTCTGCCATTTCCTACCGCAACTTGCAGAGTTTTAACTATTTTTGTTTCACCATTGCAATGAATTTCTGCAGTAAAAGGACGACTTTTTAAAATCATTTTACTGGCAGTAATAGCATAAGCTAATACACCCCATCGACGTTTTGCTTCTTTAGTTAAATTGTTAGTAATATCTACACTTAATCCGATACTAGCAACATTGAAAAAATATTTGCCATTAACTACACCTAAATCTATATAACGTTTTTTACCTGTAGCGATCGCTCGACAAGCTTCAAATAAAGAATCAGGAATTCCTAAAGTTCTAGCTAGATCGTTAGCTGTTCCTAATGGTAAAATTCCCAAGGGTAAACCTGTTTCTACTAAAGCATCTACTGCCAAGTTTAATGTGCCATCTCCACCACCAATAATTACCATATTTACCTGGTTTTTATAGTTTTGAATAAAATGGTTAAAGTCCTGGGGAGATTCAGTTTCTTGACAAATAACTTCTAAGCCAAAATCTTGTAAATAATTTAAAGCTAAAGGTAAATTATTAGTGACTTTTCTAGCATGGGGATTAATCAATAAAAGAGCTTTTTTTGATTCTATTTTATTTGGGTTCATAAAGAAAGTCAAAATTTAAAAGTAAGAAAAAAAAGGAAGGATTTAAGCAAGGAATCGGAAGTAGTAAATGCTTACTAGCAAATACGATAACTGTATAACCGAATTTCATATTATTGCTGAAATTGGAGATATTTATTGCATTTAATAATACCATTTATCAAAAGTTTTGCTACATTTCCTTGGGAGTAGGGAGTAGGGAGTAGGGAGTAGGGTTTAAAGGCATAATATATTTTGGATTAATGCTGATAATCCTCTACATTCATTACTGAATTATTATTATTACTTAATAACTGAAGTTCCATTGGAAGTATAGTATTATTTTTGGGAATTGGTATAACATAATTTTTGTAGAATTTTGTTATCTTTGAAAAAGAAATTTCGACCGGTTATGGCAAACAGTTTGATTCAACCTGAGCAAAATTTCGCTATTTGGGCAATTCTTCTCTCAGCAGCAACTATTGGTTTTTGGTCAGAACAAAAAAAGTGGGGTGCAAGTATATCTGGTGCTGTTGTAACTATGGTGGTAACATTTTTTCTGTCGAATCTAAGAATTATACCTATTGATGCTCCTGTCTATAATGTAGTTTGGTCTTTTCTGGTTCCCTTTTCTATTCCTCTGCTTTTATTTCAAGCTAATATATTACAAATTATGCATGAATGTGGGCGAGTTTTAATTGCTTATTTTTTAGGTGCTTTAGGAACAGTTTTGGGAACTATATTAGCATATTATTTGATTCCTATAGGTGAGTTAAATTGGAAATTAGCTGGAGTTTTCTGTGCTACTTACATAGGTGGATCTGTAAATTTTTTTGCCACTGCTCAAATTATCGAATTAAATTTAGATTCAGGAGATTTGTTAGCGGCAGGAACAGCAGCAGATAATTTGGCTATGACCTTGTTTTTTCTGCTGTTATTTGCTTTACCTTCTCTGAAATGGATAAAACAAATTTTTCCTGGTAATAATTTGGCTCAAGATACAAGTTTCCTAGAACAAAGTAAAAGGAATTTTTCTGAGTCACTAACACAAGAATTATCTGTTCTAGATATGAGTCAAGCATTAGCTATTAGTGGAATTTCAGGTGCATTAGGTATTAGTATTGCTAATTTATTA
>NZ_JAAHHG010000705.1 GCF_010692555.1 Okeania sp. SIO3B5
TTTAGGGCTTGCTGATTAAATATCAAAGCTTTTACAGATAAAGGTTTTAGCCTTTTTAGGTCTTGAAAAAGTACCTGGTTTTCAGCTCCAATCGCTCAAAAAGGAGCGCATTTTGGGCATTTCGAAGGGAAGAAAATCAAGGGAAGATTTTTCTGGCTACCTCTTCTATAATTCTCATTACTCTTGAATTCTGGATTCTGAATTCTGGATTCTGGATTCTCCCCTGACAAAAAAACTTTTTCAGCAAGCCCTAATTATCATTTAATAATTTTTTCAATTGAGATAGTTTAGAAGCAATAGCTATTTCAACTTCTGAATCTGTTAAAGTTTTTTCATTTTCTAAGTTTTTAGTTGGAGGAATATATGTTTTATCTGGTTCTGTTTCGAGCTTAACTTCTTGACTTAAATATTGACTTAAATATTGAGCTAAAGATTGAACATTAGGATAATTCCAAAGTAAACTTACATCTAAAGTTTTATTCAGCCAATTTTCTAATTCACTGATTAATTCTACTGACATCACCGAATCCATTCCATAATCAGCAAATGATTTTTGCAGATTTAGAGAATTAGCTGCAATTTCTGGTTGTTTAGCCAACCATTCCATTAACCATTGTTCAATAGTTTGACTTTGATTTTGATTACGAACTAAAGACTCAGTTGAATTTTGAATTTTTGAGTTTAACTCTTGTTGTAGCTCTACACCATTTATAGGCTGAACATCTACTTTTTCTTTAATTTCTTTTAATTGTAAAGATATTAAAGAATCTAATTTATGATTTTCTCCCGCTAAAGTTTGTTCTATATCTCCAATACTATCTACATAATTACCAATTTCTTTTGTCAAAGTTTCTGCTTCTGATATCTCAGTTAACACTGAAATTTCATTAAAAATACTATCTACTTTTTGCTGCCATTGGTATCTTAACCATTTTTCAGCATAGTTTAAAGATGAAGTTGATTCAGTAGCTTCTTCTGCTTTCACTGCTGCTAATAAAATTGCCCAAGTTACCAATTCTCCGAGACAGATATAAATCCATCTCAAGTTATTTTCATGTTCTCTAAAGGGGGAAATTTTCTTGAATTCCTCTTTGACTTGTTCTACTTCCAAATTTAATTTTTGAACAATTTCTACTGCGTTCCATTTGCTTGTCAAAAATTGATAAAGTTCAGAAGCTTGATGAAAAATACGAGAACCTAAAAACATATTTAATGCTTCCGTAGGCCCTTCAAAAATACGAATTACTCTTGCATCTCTAAGAATTTGAGGAGCAATATTAGTTTCAATATACCCCCTACCTCCTAAAGATTGCACTAAATCATCAGTTGCTTTCCACAGTAATTCAGGAGCAGATGTTTTACAAGCAGTATAAATTTCTGCGGGAATTTTAAATCCTTCATCTAATAATTTCGTTATCCCATAAACTAAAGACTGTATAGCCGTAATAGCTGCTTTAAGCTGATTTAAGCGAACTAAAGTAACAGGATTATCTAATAAACAACCAGTAGAAATTATACGTTGAGAACTATATCTTAAAATTAATTGACTACACCGTTTCATCGCTCCAAGACAAATTGCTGCGAGCCCCAAACGAGTGTACATCATCGCTTCTTGAGCTATTTCCATTCCTTTACCCAACTTACCTAAAAGTTGTTCTTCCTGAACTTCCACTCCTTTGAAGATAATACCATTTTGAACCATTCCTCTCATTCCCATTGTGAGAGATTCTTTCCCATTTTCTAAGTTTTCTGAATTTTGAGGAACAATAAATCCACTAATCCCCATTAATTGTCCTTTTTCATCTTCTTGTTGGACAAAAACATTAATAAAACTAGCCCAAGATGCTGAACCAATCCAAATTTTTTCTCCTTCTAATAACCATTTTCCTTCACTTTTATAGATAGCTTTACTAATAATTGATCTAGGATTTGACCCTGCACCTGCTTCAGTTAAAGCAAAAGCAATTATTTCTTTTCTATTAACTATTTTCGAGAGTAATTCTTGTTTAAATTGATTAGTAGCAGACTTCATCAAAGGACGAACTCCTAATAAATTATGATTTACCACAAATAAGCTTAAACTTAAATCAATTCCTCCTAATTGTTCTAATACTCTCATTGTGTCTTGATGATTAAGACCTAATCCACCATATTTACTCTCAACTTGTAAGCTTAAAAGTCCTTGATTTGCAAAATCTATAACAATATAAGGAGGAATACAACGACGTTCATCAATTAAACGAGAATTTATTCTTTTAGCTGCATATTGACGTAACCATTCGATTAAGCGATCTGCTTTTAACTTACTTTCCTGATAAATTGAATCTTTTTCATTTGTTAATGGCTTAATTTTACTTTCCTGTTGCCATTCCCCTACTAAATCTAATTCTCCTTTAAGCCATTTTTCCCGACAACCTCTACGCTGAATTTTTCCACTAGATGTTTTGGGTATTGTTGCAGTTTTTAGTAATAAAATTGTACTGACTTTTAACTCATGTTCAAGCCAGACTTGATGACGAATTGCTGCGGCTACTTCCTCTACATTTAATTTTCTAATATATGTTCGCTCTACTTCACAAGCTATTGCTAATTGTTCTTCTCCTTCTATTTCTATACTAAATGCTGCACTAAAATGATTTCGTAATCCAGAGTGCGAATTTTCTACCGTCCATTCTATATCTTGAGGATAATAATTTCTGCCTCTAATTATGATTAAATCTTTGATTCTTCCCGTGACAAATAATTCTCCTTTGTCAATAAATCCTAAATCTCCTGTTCTTAAAAAAGGTCCTTCCCCTGTCTCTTTTATATAAGCTTTAAACGTTTCTTCTGTTGCTTCTTTTCTTTGCCAATATCCTTGTGCTATTGTTGAACCAGATACCCATATTTCACCTATTTCATCTAATTGACTTAATTGACAAGTTTCTGGATTTACTATCCGTACAAGAGTATCTGTTTCTGTGTATCCACATCCTACAAAAGTTTGAGCATTAGGATGTTGTTTTGAAACTATTTGTATTTTGTTTTGTTGCAATTTTGTTGTATCAACATAACAATATATTGGTAAATCTTTTTTATAAACAGCAGATACTACCAAAGTTGCTTCTGCTAAACCATAACCAGGAGAAATTGCTGCTGCAGAGAATCCATTTTCTGCAAATGTTTTAACAAATTCTTCTATTACATTAGCTTTTAATGGTTCTGAGCCATTTAAAGTCATTTCCCAACTACTTAAATCCAACTTTGCTTTTTGAGATGGTGTTATTTTTCTTGCAGATAATTCATAAGCAAAGTTTGGTGCTGCACTATGAGTACCTTTATATTTAGATATTGCTTCTAACCAACGTACAGGTTTTTGAACAAAGGTTACTGGTGGCATTAAAACACACTGACTACCTTTATATAATGGGTTTAGTATAGTGAAAATTAATCCCATATCATGAAAGATAGGTAGCCAAGTTACCATTACACCATCTTCTTTGAGTTCCCACCATTTATTAATAGCTATGTTATTAATAATAATATTTTTATGTGTTACTATTACCCCTTTAGGATTTCCTGTTGAACCTGATGTATATTGCAAATAAGCTATATTATTTGGTTCTATTTTCTCTGGAATCCAATCTTTTCCTTGATTTTCTATCTCATCAGTAGCAATTAACTTTAATTTGCTTAAGCTTAATTCTTGTTCCCATTTTTGTTTTAACTGGGTAAAATTATTCTGGTCTATTAAAACTAATTTAGCTGTAGAATCTTCTACTATTGCTATTAAACGAGATAAGTTATGATTTCTTCTAGGAGGATATACTGGTATTGCTATTACTCCTGCATATAAACATCCTAGAAAAGCAATTATAAATTCTAATCCTGATGGATATAATAATAATGCTCTTTCCCCTTTCCATTCCTTGATATTAAAAGCTACAACTCTGGCTTTTTCATCTAATTCTTGATAGGTTATTTTAGCAGTTTCTTTTTCTCCATCTTCTAGAAAAATATAAGCTATTTTTTGGGCTTGATGTAAGGCTCTATATCTTAGTATTTCTATGATAGTTGTATAGTTTTTAATTTCTTTGGAATCATCTAAATAACTAATCATAAGCTCCTGTCTAAGATATTAACTAATTTCTTTTCTGGTTAGTCTAACTTTCAACAATGAATAATGAATAATGAATAATGAATAATTAGGGTTTGCTGAATAAGTATGAGTGGTAGGGGTAGAATCCAGCAATCCTGCAATCGGTGAAGTCAGGAGGAATGGGAATTATAGAAGAAGTAGTCAGAAGAATCGTAAAAGTGATTTTCTACCCCTCGAAATGCCGAAAAT
>NZ_JAAHHG010000706.1:0-2827 GCF_010692555.1 Okeania sp. SIO3B5
TCTGGGCTGTTTCATTCTCAATAGACACGGGGACACGGAGAAACGGAGACACGGGGATAGAGGCTTTTAAGCGACGTTGAACCAGATATACTCTCAGAGCTTAAAGACGCGTACTTTGCTGAAAAATAGGCAAATTTTGGTAAATTTCCCTATTCTCCTATCCCCATTACTCCCATTCTCCCGCTCATCGTTAACTTGCAATACTTTGAAATAGCCCTGCCCTCCCAGGAGGGGAAGACAGGAGAAATGGGAATGTAGAGGAGGTAGGAGCTAAGTTTTGTCTCTAAATTTTTCTGCCATAATCGTCCCAAAATATTAGCTTTTTGAGCTTTTTCCACCGAAAAGCTGGTACTTTTTTCAACTCTAAAACGCTAAAACCAATATCTGTCAATACTTTTAGAATTAATCAGCAAGCCCTAATTAGGGTTTGCTGAAAAAGTCTTATGGGTGAGGGTAGGAGACAGGAGACAGGAGACAGGAGACAGGAGAAATGGGAATTATAGAGGAGATCGTAGTAAGAATCGTCCCTAGATTTTTCTACCCAATTATTGAGCAAAATCCGCTCTTTTTTGAACCATTACCACCTAAAACTTCGCACTTTTTGATACTTAAAAAGACACTTACCTTTATCTGTAAAGACTTTTAGATTTAATCAGCAAGCCCTAATTATTAATTATTAATTATTAATTATTAATTATTAATTTTTGAATACTCCCTTGCTGCCTCACGATCGCCTAACTGTTCAAAAATATAGGCTATTTTTTCGTAAGCTTTATGGTAATCTGGTTTAATTTGTATTGCTTTTTTGAAACATTCAACAGCATCAGACCAATTTTCTTGTTGAATATATGCTTGTCCTAATGATGTGTATAACCAACAGGAATTAGGATTAATTTCAATAGCTGTTTGATAATTAATAATTGCCTCATCTAGTTGTCCTAGTTCTTGTAAAGCATCTGCTAACTTACGATAAAATAAATAGTTATCTACTTTTAATTCTATAGCTCGACGATAAGCTGGAATTGCTAAGTGCCATTTTTTTTGTTTACTTAGTGCTTCGCCCATTTTATAGTGAAGTCTAGCTAAATTAGGATTAAGCTTGAGACCATTTTGATAAATGATAAGTGCTTGATTTATTTTTCCTTGCTTGAGTAATATTTCTCCTATTTTGCAATAAGCATCCCAATTTTTAGGGTTACTTTTAATCGCTAGCTCGTAACAAGTAATAGCTTGATTTAACTTACCCTGTTTATACAAAATATCTGCTAAATGTTTGTGAAGCCAAGGAAAATTAGGATTAAGTTCTATAGCTCGTTTAAATCCCTCAATTGCATCATCTAACTTGTCTATATCTTGGAAAATTTTGCCTAGTTTATAATAGAACATCCAGTTTTCAGGTAAAAGCTTAATTAAATTTTGATAACAATTAATAGCTGCATCTAATTCTCCTCGCTCTACAAAAATTTCTCCTAATTTAGAATAAGCTTCCGATAAATTAGGATTTAATTCTATCCCCTCACGATAATAAGTTATTGCCTCTTCCGTTTTACCCTCATTTAATAAAATATTCCCAGAATTAACTTTTTCCAAAGCAGTCTTTTCTAATTCAATTTTTTGAGCTTGAGACCAATATTTTTCTGCCAAACTTAAGTTACCTAATTTTTGACAAACCCTAGATAAATTTCGATAAGCACCAGGCAAATTTGGTTGTAATTCAATAGCTGTTTCATAGCAAGCTATAGCTGGCTGCCATTCATTTTGTTTAGCATATAAACTTCCAATATTTATGTATATCTCCGCCCAATTTGGCTGCTGCATCATAGCTTTTGTATACCAACTTATCGCCTCTTCTAACTTTCCCATTGCCTGTAATACATTTCCTAAAGTTTTACAAGTCAAAGGATAAACTGGTAATATTTCTAGAGATTTTTCACAATACAAATAAGCCTCATCTAATTTTCCAGCTTTTAAATAAGATTCTGCTTCTTGATATAAACTAAAAGCTGACATTTCTGGAGTTAAAGTTGAATACATATTTCTGTTTTAAACTTTTGAAAATAATATGATAACTTGATTGTAGCCTACCCAGATTTCAATCTCTCTTTTTTTGATAAAAATATCGGGTCTCAACCCTGGCTTTTTAAGATGATAAAAAATCTAATTATGCATCTTCTCGCCTCCCTATTCCTGGAAATACTGATAACTGTTAACTGATAACTGAATTTACTCCTAATCCCAGTTAAATTTCATTTCTAAATACTCTTCTAGGCTTTGGTTATGAATTTGGAAATAATCATTTAAACTCCTACAGATTTATGAATCAATAAATGTTTGAAATAATGTCATAACCTGATTGTATTCTACCCAGATTTTAATCTCTCTTTGTTTGACAAAAATATCTGGTCTCAATCCTGGCTTTTTAAGAGGATAAAAAATCTAATTATGCATCTTCTCGCCTCCCTATTCCTGGAAATACTGATAACTGTTAACTGATAACTGAATTTACTCCTAATCCCAGTTAAATTTCATTCGTAAATACTCTTCTAGTCTTTGGTTATGAATTTGGAAATAATCATTTAAACTTCTACGGATTGATGAATCAATAAATGTTTGAAATAATGTCATAACCTGATTGTATTCTACCCAGATTTTAATCTCTCTTTGTTTGACAAAAATATCTGGTCTCAATCCTGGCTTTTTAAGAGGATAAAAAATCTAATTATGCATCTTCTCGCCTCCCTATTGCAGGAAGTACTGATAACTGATAACTAAATAACTGAATTGACTACTAATCCCAATTAAATTTCATTCGTAAATACTCTTCTAG
>NZ_JAAHHG010000706.1:2837-4325 GCF_010692555.1 Okeania sp. SIO3B5
AAGAGGATAAAAAATCTAATTATGCATCTTCTCGCCTCCCTATTGCAGGAAGTACTGATAACTGATAACTAAATAACTGAATTGACTACTAATCCCAATTAAATTTCATTCGTAAATACTCTTCTAGTCTTTGGTTATGAATTTGGAAATAATCATTTAAACTTCTACGGATTGATGAATCAATAAATGTTGGAAATAATGTCATAACCTGATGGTAGCCCACCCAGATTTTAATCTCTCTTTTTTGACAAAAATATCGGGCATCAAGCCTTGCTTTTTAAGAGGATAAAAATCCAATTATGCATCTTCTCGCCTTCCTATTGCAGGAAGTACTGATACAGCGTATTCCAGGTTTATGAGGTACAGTAGCATTAGTTTTTTAAATAGTTGTTGAAGTATGGAATTAAGTTTTCATTCTTTTTAAGCAAATCTACTATAATTACTGTACCACACTTACATGGAATAGGCTGTAACTGTTAATTAGTAACTGAATTTACTCCTAATCCCAGTTAAATTTCATTCCTAAATGCTCTTGTATTATTTGGTTATAAATTGGGAAATAATCATTGAAACTCCTATAGATTTATGAACTAATAAATATTTGAAATAATCTCATAACCTGATGGTAGCCCACCCAGATTTCAATCTCTCTTTTTTTGACAAAAATATCGTGTCTCAACCCTTGCTTTTTCAGGGAATAAAAAATCAAATTATGCATCTTATCGTATCCCTATTCCAGGAAGTAGTGATAACTGATAACTGATAACTGATAACTGATAACTGAATTTACTCCTAATCCCAGTTAAATTTTATTCCTAAATACTCTTGTATTATTTGGTTATAAATTGGGAAATAATCATTGAAACTCCTACAGATTTATGAACTAATAAATATTTGAAATAATCTCATAACCTGATGGTAGCCCACCCAGATTTCAATCTCTCTTTTTTTGACAAAAATATCGGGCATCAAGCCTTGCTTTTTAAGAGGATAAAAATCCAATTATGCATCTTCTCCCCTTCCTATTGCAGGAAGTACTGATAACTGATAACTGTTAACTGATAACTGAATTTACTCCTAATCCCAGTTAAATTTCATTTGTAAATACTCTTCTAGTCTGTGGTTATGAATTGGGAAATAATCATTTAAACTCCTACAG
This sequence comes from Okeania sp. SIO3B5, assembly GCF_010692555.1. Taxonomy (GTDB): domain Bacteria; phylum Cyanobacteriota; class Cyanobacteriia; order Cyanobacteriales; family Microcoleaceae; genus Okeania. Next base: position 3,997 of record NZ_JAAHHG010000706.1, read on the forward strand.
ATTTATGAATCAATAAATGTTGGAAATAATGTCATAACCTGATTATATTCCACCCAGATTTTAATCTCTCTTTTTTTGACAAAAATATCGGGCATCAAGCCTTGCTTTTTAAGAGGATAAAAATCCAATTATGCATCTTCTCGCCTCCCTATTGCAGGAAGTACTGATAACTGATAACTGATAACTAAATTTACTTCTAATTCCAGTTAAATTTCATTCCTAAATACTCTTCTAGTCTCTGGTTATGAATTGGGAAATAATCATTGAAACTCCTACAGATTTATGAACTAATAAATATTTGAAATAATCTCATAACCTGATGGTAGCCA
>NZ_JAAHHG010000707.1 GCF_010692555.1 Okeania sp. SIO3B5
TGGTCATCATATCCCTATAAAATTAAGTAATCTTTAATAAAAGTTTGCCATTAGGTTAAGTATAGTTTAAGCAAAAAAAAACACTCTTCGATCAAAATGTTGATATTTTTCCGGAGGCTCATTTCAGTTATCAGTTATCAGTATCTCCAACTGAAGTTAATTTTTTTTATTTTCTTAAAAGGGGAGGCTTAAGACCTTACTTTTTGGTCAATAATTGCTCTAATTATACTTGGTAATTAAAGATATGAAACGACGTAATTTTATAGGCTATACTCTACTATTTATTACAAGTTGTACTGCCACAACTAATAATACTAATAACTCACAAATACCAGAAAAATTACGATTTGCAGTAACAGAGGTTGTTGATGAGGAGAAACTACGACGTGATTATTAGCCATTTCGTGCTGCTCTAGAAGAAGTATTGGCAACAAAAATTGAGTTTTTTCCACTTGAAAGTTTGGCCATGGCCGCTGCCACTTTACAGTTGAATCAAGTAGATTTGTTACTTGCTGGGCCTTCAGAATATGTTGTAATTAGGGTTTGCTGAAAAAGTCTTTTAGTAAGGGCAGGAAACAGAAGACGGAATAAATAAGACAGGAGACAGGGGACGGCAGGGCTAATTCATTGTCGTCAGAGAATATTAATATGAAATACATTTAATTGTGCAAATATACAAATATCTCCATCTCCCTATCCCTCCATCAATTTTTCTAACCGTGACAATAAATAGACCCCGGGGGAAACGGGGAATGAGCGAGGAGGTAGGATTAGACCATCGGTTTGATTTAAAATTCTGATGTTGGGGGATGAGGGCAGTCTGGAAGATTTTAAACCAGGAAAAGTTGATGCCTGGGGAGGATCTGCTATAGACTATCAGTATCTACTACAAATAAAGGGTGCATCAGAAAAGGACTTTCCTATAATAGCTAAAACTACTTTGCTTCCTAGTGATGTAATTATTGCTAGTAGTAACCTAGACTCTCAATTGATTCAAGAATATCAAAACCTGATTGTTAATAATCAAAATAAGTTAATTACTGCTTTAGTAGAGGGAGAATCTACGAAAAAATATCAGGGTTCTAGTTTAGTAGCTGCTAATAAGGCTAATTATGATATTATTCGTGATGTTTATAAAGTGATTGGAGAAGGTGATTTAATAGCACCTTAAAGAAGGCAGCTATGGTGTTTGCGTAGCATTACCTAGGAAAGGGTATAAATATTGGTTTAAAGAGATAGAGTTTTTTTATCGCTCATTATCCGGATATGATATAATATTCTGCCCAGTTAAATACTTATATTTTGGACAAAGGAAGGCAGAGGGTAGAAGGGAGCTATGCTGTTTGTGTAGCATGACCTAGGAAAGGGAATATTGGGTTAAAGAGATAAGGTTTTTATAACTGATTATCCGGATATGATATAACTCAATATTTAAGCTGAGAAAAGACATAAAAAAATAGATAGGCAATGTATTTATGGTTGATTAACTCTAGTGGCAGCAGTTATTATATGCAGTTCTCATTAACATAGAATACAGAGATTTTGACTTAAAGACAGAGGGCAGAAGTTTTTGTAGTAAACATGAGTGAAAACCGTTATAAAATAGGTTTTAAATATTTAGTATTTGGGTGCATCTCATATTTGCTATTTGCAAAAATACTTTTTTCCTATTCCCTGTTCCCTGTTCCCTGTTCCCTAAAAGTGATAATTTTTTGGCTTTATTCAAAATTGAGATGCACCCAAATTAATGTGCTACTTTTGGAGATAATATGCTTTCATTAATGGATAATGGATAATGGATAATGGATAATTACCTCTGGTTAAAACCGCTTTTGATTGAAAATAAGGAAATATTATTTCTTCTCTTGGTAGATTGGATATGGCGAGGAGACCTCGTAATCCCTCGACCGCTTTTTTCCCCTTAAAAGGGGAGGCTTTAAACCAGAATTATTTAATTATATAATTATTAATTATTAATTATTAATTATTAATTATTAATTATTAATTATTAATTATTTGGTAATAGTCCTAATTTTTTAATGGTTTATTGACTTTGTAGAAGAAGAGTTAAAATAATATTTATGCAATCTGAAAAAACTGAAAATTTCCAATACATAGAAGTTACTTCTTCTATGCCACGGCGAAATAAAAATAGTATGTTCAAATTTTTGATTAAATTTAAGAGAAAAAATCAATTAACCAGGATAGCTAATTTATTCAAGGGTTTGAGTATTGCTAAAAAATTTGGTTATAGCTATGCTGTAGCAATAAGTGTTGCTGTAGTTGGAATAACTTTAGGGTTAGTTATTGCAGAAGAATATGAAAGGCGAATGCTACAAAAACTATATGTTGCAGATAAGCATAGCCATCTTCTCAATGATATGGAAAAAGCTGTTTTAGGGATGCGGTCTCATCCACAAAATTTAGTTCCGGCATTAGATAAAAAAATTTGGTTCGATTTTGAAAAAGCAAAATTTCTAGGATATGTTAATAAAGTTAGGGAAAATTTAGAAGAACTTGCTATTTTTATAGATAACCATCCTCAGGATCTAGCTATAGATATAAAGGAATATAGGCAACTATTACAATCATATAAGACGGCAACAAATTCATATTTTAATTATATCAATAATCTTTGGCAGCAAATAGATATTTCTAACTTAAAACAAGAGGAAGTTCTACAAGGACAGCAAATGATTATTACTGCATTGAGTAAGAATAAAGCTACTCAAATAGACCTACAATTCGATCGCCTCTCACAAGAACTAATTGCTATTGTGAAAGTAGCAGAAGCTCAAGATTATGAAGCTCATGCTGCTTTAAAAACGGTAACTCGGCTACAAAAAATTATTATTATTATTAGTATTTTAACTTCTCTAGGAATAGCAACATTTTTAGCCATTTATATAAGTCGTTTAATTGCTAATCCTCTAAAACAACTGACTGAAGTTGCTCAACAAGTAACAAAAAAATCTAATTTTCAATTACAAGCTACCGTAAATACAAAGGATGAAGTTGGATTATTAGCTACTTCTTTAAATCAACTTATTTTATGGGTAGGAGAATACACTCATCAGTTAGAAATGTCTCACAAAACTCTAGAAAATCGTGTAGAAGAACGTACTATTGAACTAACTCAAGCACTTCAAAAACTTAAACAAACTCAATCTCAACTTGTTCAAACAGAAAAAATGTCTAGTTTAGGAAAAATGGTGGGTGGAGTTGCCCATGAAATTAATAATCCAGTTAGCTTCATTTATGGTAATACTGAGTATGCAAAACAATATGTTCTTGATTTATTACAGTTAATAAATTTATATCAGCAGCATTATCCTCAGCCCAAACCAGAAATTCAAGATTATATTGAAGAAATTGATTTAGATTTTTTAGTTGAAGATTTTTTAAAAGTTTTATCTTCAATGAAAACTGGGGCAGAAAGAATTAAGCATATTGTTCAATCTTTAAGAAATTTCTCTCGCCTTGATGAGTCAGAAATTAAATTTGTTAATCTCCAAGAAGGGATTGAAAATACTCTTGTAATTTTAAATAATAAAGTTCAGCACATAAAAGTACTTAAAAACTATGGAGAATTATCTTTAGTTGAATGTTATCCAGCCAAAATAAATCAAGTATTTTTAGATATTATTTTTAATGCTGTTGATGCAATCAATCAATTAGTATCCCAAGAGCAAAATCTTCAACTAAATTTTGTTCCTACTCTAAAAATTAAGACTGAAACAATAGAGAACGAGCGAGTTAGAATCAGTTTTTGGAATAATGGTCCTGTCATACCACCGAAGATTATAGAAAAATTATTTGACCCATTTTTTACTACAAAACCTGTTGGTCAAGGTACGGGTTTAGGATTAACAAATTGTTATCAGATTGTGCAACAGCATTGTGGTCAAATTGAAGTAATTTCTAATTCTGAGCAAGGAACAGAATTTACTATTATTTTACCGACTAAAATGTCCGATCAAAAAAATAGTATCGGAGACATTAGTTCTGTTTTCCAGAGGGGACACATGATATGATATACAGCACTTCCTGTTGTTATGAGGTACTTATGCTTATGGTTTTAAGGCAGAAGGCAGAAGGCAGAAGGCAGAAGGCAGAAGGCAGGAGGAAAGAAAAGGTTGAAAGAGATGAAGTTTTTTATCATATCAAATCCGTTTAATTGGACATAAAAAAATTCTTCAATCGTCATAACTATGCTCATCTTTGTAATTCTTTCTCCTCCTGACTCCTGACTCCTGACTCCTGACTCCTCCTAACTTAACCATTCTA
>NZ_JAAHHG010000708.1 GCF_010692555.1 Okeania sp. SIO3B5
GCAGAACAATCTTGGGAAAATTCTTACTCCTACCTCCTCGCTCCCAAGCCATTTCTCCTGTCTCCCCCTCCTGGGAGGGGCGAGGGGTGGGTTGTCTCCTGACTCCTACCTCAACAAAAAGACTTTTGAGCGCAAACCCTATTTATTTCTGTTCCACTTGCCGTATTTGCCAATTTGTTAACTCCCAAAATTGATAAATTTCTTTCATTTCGCAGTTACCAATCAAAACAAAAGAGAATTAGAAAAATCAAGAAAGAATATTAACAAGTTAAACAATATTATGAAAATAGAATGATGCTGGTTGAGTATCTTTTAATTAATATTTTAAAGACTATAACTTTAAGTTTTTTAATTATTTTCTCTGCTACTTGGTTTGATTCTCTTTTTGCCTCTAGGATGTTAGCAAATTCTCTATCAAAAATATTAGTAATTTTGGGTTCACTCGTTATTGTAAATTGGACGACAAATGCACTGGATATTTATGCAAAAGTGAAAAACTATAACGATTATCAAAAAGAAGTATCAGATATTGTTCAGGAATAAAATACTTTAATTATTATTTGACAAACAGGTAGATTAATTATCTTTGGATGATGTTCCGGAGCTGATTAAAAAGTTAGAAACTCAGATGAAAGAAGCAGCGAAAAATTTAGAGTTTGAAGAGGCGGCTAAATTGCGGGATAGAATTAAATATTTGCGGGATAAATTAGTGGGTAATAGGGAGTAAGTTTTAGGTATTAGTTATTTGAACAATTTTGTCAGACTTATTATTATTGTCAGATGAAAATTATGTCTAAAATGAGTAATGTTAAAGATTGAATCTCACCAATGTTTATATAGAAGTGGCTAAATTAAATAAGGCTATCTTAGGATAGAGTTAACCTTAAAACTAAATCATTGATAAAAGTATGGAAATGGATGAAAGAACTCAAGGTGCTTGGATTATTCATCATACTGATAAACTCCAAGATATGAAATATGCTGCCAATGATTATGAGAATATTAATCTTGCGGGAAAGTGTGGTTTATTACTATCTAGTTTGGCTGCTTCTGAAGAAATGTCTATATCTCAGGAAAAGCTAAATGCTTTAGCTAAAGCAGCTAATATTAGCTTAAAAATGGAGTTACCAACAATATTAGATAAACTGGAAAAGCAAAAATTAATCATTTCTGACTCTACTAGAATTTATATTATAGGGCTAACTACTTCTGCAACATTGGAGCATACAACATCAATTTTTTATGATGAAAATCCAGATGATACTGAAATTGCTGTTATAGATATATCAGAAAAAATTTCTGAATTACCACAAGAGTATAAAAGAGCAAAAGAATATATAAGTGACACTTACAAAATATCTAATAAAAAAACTGATGATTTGCTAATTGGTTCAGAAGAAATTGGATTTATAGATGCAGATGTGGCGAAAAATTGATTAAAACTCCTAAAATAGTGGTTTTCCAGAATTTTATACCAGGAATTTGGCAACTTGGCATAGAATATTTCCACAGTATTTAAACTACCAATATACCTAAATTTTTAATAGGATTCTAATAGGACGAGAGGCTACTCATTCATTACTTATTTATTAATTTTCGGATAAATTAAATCTTTATTTAAGTCTGACACAATTCATTTCATTCAAATCACTCAGAATGACGCAGTTAAAAGTAATCCTTGTAGCTATTTTCTGATTGAAATTGACTCAGATAAAAAACTCCTATTTTCATTTATTCAATAATTTACTTATTCCTTACAGCTCAGGACTACTTTTAACATTAATAATCCCCTCAAAAAGAACCTTTTATTTTTTCAGCATTAAATTACCTTAAAGGATAAAAAGTTTAAACTATTAATTTATGCTGTTAAACCCTGAAATTTATAGATTCGGTTATCTGTTCAACAATTATTAATTAATTATTAATTAGAGTTTGCTGATTAACTATAAAAGTATTGACAGATAAAGATTTTAGCCTTCTGAAATTCCTAAAAAGTGTGCTCGTTTTAGTCTAAAACTTTTAAAAAGGAGCGCATTTTGGGCAAATTTAGAACAGAAAAGAGGACAGAAAAATTGAGAGACAATTCTTACTTCTACCTCCTCGCTCATTCCCCTAACTACTGTCTCCTACCCTTACTAAAAGACTTTTTCAGATAAGCCCTAATTACAGCATATTCCAAGTATATAAAGTACAAATATTAATAATTAAATGTTTATAGTGCGGGCATCTTGCCCGCGAGGGGTGTACCTCACCAAGGTGGAATCCACTGTATTACCTCTCCTTGAAAAGAAGAGAATTGACTCAAAGGAAAATTTTTTCTTATTTCTCTCTTATTTCTCCTTTAAAGGACAGGTTTTCAACCTTAATTATTCGGTAATAACCAAACACTAAATTTCATTCCAGATCTGAATCTGAATCTGAATGAAATACAGTTAATTCTTGACTAAAAGACTCTCCAATTAGTTTGTAAATCTCTCTTAAATCTTCATCTTTAAATGACCTAATCAATTTTTCTGCTGCCTTTTGAGGATTTTTAGGAACCACTACCCATAACTCTTCATTCAATTTACCTTCTGGCTGTTGATCTAACCAATTTTTAACTGCATTTTTGCCTGATTCAGTAATTTGGTAAAAACCTCTCCCACTACTTTTTGATTGTTCTAACCATCCTAAATGTTCCCATCTTTTTCTCCATAATTGAGCAGTACTATGAGCATAATCTAAAATCTGTCCGATTTTAGGCGCATTTAAAGCTTGATTATCTGGGCAAGCTTCCACAAGTTTAGAGAATTTATGAAAATAATTTGATGGATTTCCTAAATCTTTTAATGGATCTTCTGGTAGATCGACTGTTTTTGTTTCAGTTGATTCTAATCTACTAATTAATTCTTCAATTTCTTGAGCTTCACAACCTAATCCATAAGGTGGTTGAGCACGGCATAATTCTTCATAGCTATTAAATGGTTTTCCTTGCTCATCAAGTAATTGCTGATAAGCTGCTGGTTGTTTCATTAATTCACGCCATGCTTTTAATTGTTCCCCATTAACAACTACATCTTTTTTCAGAACAGATTGTAGTTTTAATTTAATAGCAAGTGCCCATTGGGGTGTACCAGGAGTTGTGCTAATTCCTCCTGCTTTTCCTAAAGTTTCATAATCCATTTTTCCCTGGATAGTAAAGGATATACTTTTCAAAGTTGTCTACAATAAATTTTGATTTTTTTACCATTTTATTGTTTGTTAACTCATTGCTTAATAGACTTATTTAAGAGTAATAATTTTGTCAGCATTCAGCTTTATAGAATTAAAAATATTGGTAAAAGTCAATCATTTAACCCACATTCCGTACTTCAATCTGTAACATTAAAAGTAGTATATAATTTCAATTATTGGTAAATATTTATACTGTATAAATTACTTCTCAAAAGTCAAATTTCAGTTAAATATTAAGTATAAATACTTACTGAATTATTGGCTCCTATTTACCACTATAATTTTTTTCTGACTTTTGACTTATGCTTTATATGCTACGTTTTGTCGTGCGGAATGTAGGATTTAACCTTAGCAGTAAGCGCGAGCCACATTTACCATAAAATTGGGTTTAAAGCCTCGCCCTAGAAGGGCGACTTTTCATATTATGACTTTTTATGTTATAGTAAAATTGGTTTAAAAACCCGCCTTGTCTCATAAATACTGTAGAAAAGAAGATTAGGTCGAAACTCCTTCAGTTGAGAGCAGAACAAGGGAAGCTTTCAGGTCAATGAGCAGTTCAAACTTGAAAGCACAAAATTTACACCCATAAGAATTTTTGATAAGTCGCGGGAGGGCATTCCGAGACTATAAAAGGATGTGGAGGCAAGCGTAACCCACCCCCATCCCCTCCCGGGAGGGGAGCAAGAGGGGTGGGTGCAGCAGCCTGTGAGATGTCAACTCGCTGAAGAGCTACGGCTCGGTAGGAATCCCCGCGCCTTTAGGCCAGGGAGGATGTCAAATTTCACTCCATAGAGTTGAACATGATATGAGAGCTAACTAAAATGGTATTAGTAGGTATATTTGCTTAACAATCAAATTTGTCAGCTTTTTGTACCTCTTATTTGTGTATTTTAGCTAGAGCTTCGAGAAGCCTCACACCAAATTTTCAATTATGGTGTGAGATGAATCGACGGTAAATTAATGGGACTCGATGTCCCATTAATTTACAAATTTTATGCTATGATAGACTCAAGCTGGTTTGAGTTAACAACCGCCAGTGATGAACCATGAAAATCAAAT
>NZ_JAAHHG010000709.1 GCF_010692555.1 Okeania sp. SIO3B5
GTTTAAATCATTCAATGATTGCTGCAATGGTATAGCAGAAACCTCTGATAACCATTCTCTATTTTCAGTTTTTTTAGCAGATGTGATAAACTGTTTTTGTAGTTCAGATAAGTTGGGTTTATTTTCTTCTAATTTATACTTTTCTTGGCAGGAAGCTAGACTATCATTCACTCGCCACACGGACACAACCAAATAGCTTGGCTAATTGGTGTTTTTGCCCCGTTGTTGGATAAATACGATACCTAAATCTAGCTTTCATAATTCCTATCTTAACTAGCAGTATGATAACATATTTATTAAAAAAAAACCAAAAAGTCGCCCTAGAAGGGCGAGGCTTTAAACCCAATTTTTGGGTAAACACTATTAATATCATGTCCGGTTAATCAGTGATAAAAAAACCTTCTACCTTTTAACCTTTCTTTCCCCTCTGCCTTCTGCCTTACCTAATTACCAACGCCGAAAAAGTGGTTTGTACACTCGATAGTTGATTTGAGGAAAAATATTGTCGATCGCCTCTAACTTTTCCAACCAACCTGAATCAATCTTTCCCTGTAGAATCTCTTCATAGAGCTTATTAAAACGCATCAAATGAGATCTTGTTCTCCGCACGGCATAAGAAACCATAGTACCCGTACTCATTATAAAAGCCCAATCAGAAGATTGAGCCAGCAAAAGTTCTCTGGCAGCTTGATTTAATGCCCGCAACTCCAACTCATCTGCGGGTGTTCGTTCCGCCAACTCAATCATTCGCTCTGCAGTAGTATGTAGATGAGGATAAATCCAAGAGTTAGTATTATTGAGCCAATATTCATGGAAACCCTTATATCCCCAACTAGACTGTGCTGGAAGACAAACTTGATGTTCTGGGTGTTTATGCAAATAATCTGCTAAATGAGTCATCCGATAGGTACTTTGGTCATACCAAGTTTTACGGAAGAGGATATCCAGAAACCAAGGTCCTTCATACCACCAGTGACCAAACAACTCAGCATCGTAGGGAGAAACAATAATCGGGAGTTGCTCCATAATATGGTAAAGATGCTCAACCTGGCGTTCCCGATTAAACATAAAATTACCAGCGTGTTCCGCAGCTTTTTCTCTGGCCCAGTATGGGTCGTAAAGTTGTTTATCTCCTAATCCCAAGCCACGACCTGTAATTTTATGATATTTAATACCAGTATTCTTCCTCTGGCCATTAGGCATAATATAAGGTTTAATATATTCATATTCTGCTTCCCAACCTAAATCTTTATAAAACTCTCGATATTCTGAGTCTCCTGGATATCCTACTTGGGAAGACCACACCTGTTGAGAAGATTCATGGTCTCTAGAAAAAACAGCTACTCCTGTTTCTGTAAAGATAGGAGCATAACTACCAAATCTGGGCCGTGGCCGAGCATAGAGTACGCCGTGGCTATCTGTTAAAAAGTAACGTATCCCAGCATCCGCCAACATTCGTTCTAGACCTTCATAATAGGCACATTCTGGCACCCAAATCCCTCTAGGACGACGGCCAAAATTTGCTTCATAATCTTGACAAGCAACTTCTATTTGTGCCCAGACTGCCTCCGGATACATTTTCATCAGTGGAAAGTAACCATGAGTAGCTCCACAGGTAATAATTTCTAGGTTATTGCTGTCTTGAAACTGTTTAAATGCAGAAATTAAGTCGCGGTCGTAACGTTCCCAGAGTTCTCGAACATTATTGAAGTGGGTAGCGTAATGTTCTGCAAGGTAGCGGATATGACCGTTATGGAGGTTGTGGTCATATTCTTTTTCTGCTAATTCTTCAAGTAAACTTAAATGGTGTTCATAGCGTTCTTGTAATAGTGGGTCTCGTAGCATAGACACCAATGGTGGTGTGAGACTCATCGTAATTTTAAAGTCCACACCATCTCGTTTTAATCCCTCAAACATTTGTATCAGGGGGACATAAGTTTCGGTTATTGCTTCAAAGAGCCACTCTTCTTCTAGGACATAATCACTTTCTGGATGTCTGACGAAAGGTAGATGGGCATGAAGAACAAAGGCGAGGTAGCCAATAGCCATAGTTTTTAAGGGTAATTAATAAAAGGGCGAACTAAAATTGAAAATATTTACAATAATTTAAGATTGTAAGGGTAAAGGGCACAAAAGTTAACTAGCTTTTAGCTATCAGCTATCAGCTATCAGCTTTTATCAAAATAATTGGGTCGTGCCACCCCGCCTTGATTGGCGAAATATTTTTGGAACCTTGCTCAAGTCCCCGTTACAAAAATAACTTCTGACTTCGTTAAATGTCGGATGGCCTTCGGAGGAGTTGAAATCTCCTTTCCGTTCTGGAATGCTCCTTCAACAATTAATAATTAGGGCTTGCTGATTAAATCTAAAAGCATTGACATATAAAGACTTTAGCCTTTTTGGAGCCTTTAAAAAGTGCGCCTGTTTCAGTCTAAAACGCTCAAAAAGTTAATATTTTAGGCGCATAGTTGGACAGAAAAATCAAGGGACAATTCTTACTTCTACCTCCTCGTTCATTCCCATTTCTCCTGTCTCCCCCTCCTGGGAGGGGGAGGGGCGAGGGGTGGGTTGTCTCCTGTCTCCTACCCCTACTAAAACCCTATCTATATTGATATACACTTCCATCAGGTAAGATTGCACCCTTGAGTTGGGCATCAATGAAGCTAGCATTACTAATATCAGTGTCCCGCAAATCTGCTCCTCTTAAATCGGCATTCCAAAAAATGGCTTCTGTTAGGTCTGCTCCGCGTAAATTGGCCTCTTGAAGATTTGCCCCCCAAAAGTTAGTAGATTTGAGGATAGACCTTTGTAAGTTAGCTTCTTGTAAGTTGGCGCTCTCAAATTTTGACCCTGTTAAATCTGTATTGGTAAAATTGGCTTCTTCGAGATTTGTACCAGAGAAGTCAGCATTTTGTAATACGGAACCAGTCACGTTAATTTTCTGATAATTAGAATCTCTGAGATTTATATCGGAAAGGTTGCAGAAAAAACATTCTTTTGTACGTTTTAAAATTCGTAGTTGCCACTTTGTATATGCCACTACGGGTGTAGCAAAAGCTAGTGAAAATAATAGGGCTGTTATTAATATTTTAAATTTCATTTTAGCCATTAATATTTGAAGACAAAATAAACTGTAGATAGCTAAGTTTATTATAGCAACCGCTCTGACTAGCAGAAGGAAGAAGGAAGAAGGAAAAAGGAAGAAGGAAGAAGGAATAAGGAATAAGGAATAAGGAATAAGGAAGAAGAAGGAAAGATATTGCTTTGTCTGAGTGTAAGCATTCAGCCGTCAGCTATTAGCTAGCCTCCTAGATCGGAACTGCGTTAACAGCTATTAATTTTGGAGAAGATAAAAGCAACCTTTGAAATTGAGAAAGAATAAAAATTTACTGCCAAAATCCCATTTTTAAACCTGAGAAGTAATTATTCATTACTTATTGCTGAGAGCTGACTGCTAATAGCTGAATGCTTACGTCTGAGTTTTCAGTTTTCGATCTATCCGCGCCCTTTTTTTCGACTGCTATATCAGTATTATTTAGGGCTTGCTGAAAAAGTCTTTTTGTTAGGTAGGGAGTAGGGACCCACCCCTCGCCCCTCCCCTCCGGTGGAGGGGAAAAAGGGAGTAGTTAAGAGTCAGGAGGAATGGGAGTTATAGAGGAGGTAGAATTCATTAATTGATAATGGATAATTGATAATTGATAATTACCTCTGGTTAAAACCGCTCTTGATTGAATATCAGGAGATATTATTTTTTTTTCCCTTAAAAGGGGAGGCTTTAAACCAGAATTGTTTAATAATTAATAATTAATAATTAATAATTAATAATTCGGTAACAATTGTCTCTTAATTTTTCTGTCCTACTAAACTTTTTCTGCTAACTTTTTGCACCTTTTTGACCTAAAAGCTGGTACAATTTCGGGACTAAAAATTGCTAAAAGCAATATCAGTCAATGCTTTCATATAATTTCAGCAAACCCTATTTATACCAAATTCACGCAAAGGTAGTTACATCTTAGGGGTGTGATTTATTCCTACAATAAAAAAATATAAATCCCATAAATTCTAACAATTCAACTTCAACCTTTTTTCCTCTTTTTTATGATGTTTTTCTTTCCCTATTCCCTATTCCCTATTCCCTGTTCCCTCTGTCGTGACTGTAGCAATATTTTATGAAATTGGTATAGTATTTAGGAATAAGATTTTATCAAGAGCGATCGCTATCTGACCGGAGCGACATTTATAATTACAGGACTTAGGTAAAATACGAAATTA
>NZ_JAAHHG010000071.1 GCF_010692555.1 Okeania sp. SIO3B5
GTGGCAATTTCTAAAGCCAAAAATCCTGTAATTTTAGCCGGAAATGGAGCGATTCGGGCTAACGCAAGTGAAGCTTTAACAGAATTTGCCACACAATTAAATATTCCTGTTGCTAATACTTTTATGGGTAAAGGTGTGATTCCTTATACTCATCCTTTATCTCTATGGACGACAGGATTACAACAACGAGATTATATTAGTTGTGCTTTTGACCAAACAGATTTAGTTATTGCAGTTGGTTATGACTTGATAGAATATTCCCCGAAAAAATGGAATCCTCAAGGTGAAATTCCCATTATTCATATTGCAGGAGCACCAGCAGAAATTGATAGTAGTTATATTCCCATAGCTGAAATAGTCGGAGATATTTCAGATTCTTTGAATGAAATTTTACGACGTTCTGAACGAATGAATCAAGTAAGTCCGACTGTATCAGAAATTAGAACAAATCTTCGCTCTGAATATGAGGGATATAGTAAAGATAATGACTTTCCAATTAAGCCTCAAAAAATAATTTATGATTTACGTCAAGTAATGGGGCCAGAAGATATTGTCATCTCTGATGTTGGTGCTCATAAAATGTGGATTGCTAGGCATTATCATTGCGATCGCCCTAATACTTGTTTGATTTCTAATGGGTTTGCGGCAATGGGTATTGCTATTCCCGGAGCGATCGCTGCTAAGTTAGTCCATCCGAACCGCAAGGTAATAGCTGCAACAGGGGATGGTGGGTTTATGATGAATTGTCAAGAGTTGGAAACTGCTTTGCGGGTGGGTACTGCTTTTGTGACTTTGATTTTTAATGATGGTGGTTATGGTTTGATTGAGTGGAAGCAGGAAAATCATTTTGGTACGTCTTCTTTTATTAAGTTTGGGAATCCTGATTTTGTTAAGTTTGCTGAAAGTTTTGGTTTGAAGGGTTATCGAGTTGAGTCTACTACTGATTTAATTCCTACTCTGAAGGAGGCTCTTGCTCAAGATGTTCCTGCTGTGATTGATTGTCCTGTTGATTATCGGGAGAATACTCGTTTTACTAAAAAGTCTGGTGGTTTGAGTTGTTCTATTTAGGGTTTGCTGAAAAAGTCTTATGGTTGAGGGTAGGAGACAGGAGACAGGAGACAGGAGACAGGAGTTAGGGGAATGAGCTAGGAAGTAGGAGTAAGAATTTTAAGAATGATTTTTCTGCCCAACTCTTACCTAAAATACTAACTTTTTGAGTATTTTAGACTGAAACAGGCGCACTGCAATTCGACCCTCAAAAGGCTAAAACCTTTATCTGTAAATGCTTTGATATTGAATCAGCAAGGCATATTTAGGAAAGAGGGAGTAGGGGTACACCCACGCGAGCAAGATGCTCGCACTGGGAACATTCAATTATTAATATCTGTACTTCATATGCTTGGAATCTGCTGTAAATAATAACTCTGTAGGGACGTTCGCATTTTTGTTATGCAACGTCCCTATTTTGGTTTACCGTGCAGGAAAATTGCTTTTATAGCGATCGCACTTGACAAGTAGAAAAAGTTGCTATATTCTCTAATTAAATAACTATTATGGGAAAATAGTGGCTCCTTTTTTAGGGAAGTAACTTTTTCAATTTTCTCTATGGCAAAGGAAAGCCTAGAATTTAAGTTGTAGGTAAAATCAAGAAAAATCTAATTTCCGAACTGCTGAAACAGATGAAGTCTCTACCTCGAATCCTTGGTCTAACTTTCCTGGCATTAACTCTGACTAATTGTTCTTTATCCTCAGAACAAATATTTTCTCGACTAGAGCCTAGTATTGTCAGATTATTTTATAGAAATCAACCCGGACATGGAACTGGTTTTTTTGTCCTGGGAGAAAAGGGAGTCTGTACTGTACTAACGGCTGCTCATGTTGTGCAAAAAGAAGGGGAAAGAGCATTACAGACTGAAGATGAAAAAGTCTGGGATGTTTCTACGGTAGAAATATTTCCCAGAGATATAGATTTAGCCTTGGTTACTTTTCGCCCAGAGGGAGGAAAATGTAATTACCCAGCGCTGAAAATAGGTAATTCTGAAAGTCTGAAAACTGGTAGTTCTATTTATATTTCTGGTTTTCCCATTCGACGTGGGAAATTAGTACCTCAATCTGTTTTAGGTAATGTTACACGTTTGGATAATTTGGCGCGGGGTTATGGGGTTTCTTATCAAACTTTGACTGTGGGTGGAATGAGTGGAGCGCCTGTGATGGATGAGAAGGGTGAGGTTGTGGCTGTGCATGGGATGAGTGATGTGGAGGTTGTGCAAAGTTTTGCTTCTCTACAGGGGAGTTTGTCTGAGTCGGAACGGCAGACTTTTCAGCAAGCTGTGGCAAGGGTGGAGACTGGGGTTCAACGTTTGACTTTTTCTTGGGGTATGCCTATTAATTTGTTTCGGGAGTCTGAGTTTTATTATGGTGATGTTTCTGTTGAGGGTTTTTTGTGGGTGGTTGAGGGTTTTTTGTGGGTGTGGGAGGGTTTTTTGTGGGTGTGGAGGGTTTTGGAGGGTTGGTATTTGTGGGTTTTGGGTTGGAGTAGGAGTTGGGTGTTTGTGGTTTTTGTTTGGGGTGTGGTTTTGGGTTTCTTTATTGGTGTTCGCGCTTATGCGGACTGGGAACGAAAGGGAAAAAAGTGAAGAAAGTCGAAGAAAGCTTCTCTTCTCTCGCGCAGAGACTTGTAGATTTTAACACAAAAGGGTTTCAGCCGTCAATAGAAAAAAGTTTTGAGAAGTAAATTTTACGGTTTTACTGGGTTTGAGAAATTTGATACCAGACACCGCACCAATGCGATGTATCAGTTTTCAATAATCAATTTACCCCCGACATATCATCAAAAAATTGCATTGCCACTTCTGGGTCATAACAATTTGCCATAACAAATTTTCTGGCCACCTCTACCACCTCACCAGAAGGAACTTCCCACTCTGCCCAAGGAAGTCGCATTTGCCCAGGAGAAACCTTATTCTTTTTCTTCCTTTTCACCACCTTCGGCAAAAACCTACTACCCCACCGACTTCCCCTTTCCGGTTTTGGTCGAGGTTTGTAGTTTCTACAAAACCCCCGATAGTTTTTAGCACACTCATCTAGAGTTTTCCCCAGAGACAAAAAAGCAGGATGCCACTCAGTCAAACCATCATCAGCCAGACGATCATAAGTGCCGTAGTTAGAAAAGTCATAGAAAAATCCAGACTGCATATTAGCAGCTTTAGGGTTAGCGTGAATATATCGGAGAGTATTTAAAGCTCGTTTTTTGTCAGTCTTGTCAAACCCCGTACTATGATACCTTTTTTCCCAAAAATGTCCAGTACGGTTGAAGCATCCGATTAAAACACATAGCCGTATACCAATTTAGCCAGTGCATAATTTTAGGTAAATCTTCAGGTTGGAAAGGCTCTAATAAATAATGAACATGATTGCTCATAATGCACAAAGCATAGAGTTTAAAAGCAAACTTATCCAAAGCCTTTTTCAGAGCATACAAAAATACCTGCCGACATTCGAGACGAGTCAAACGAAACTCCCGGTTATTGCAACGACAGGTAACATGATAGGAATATCCGGGTAAAAGTTGGCGTGGTTGTCTAGGCATAATTCAGTTATCAGTTATCAGCTTTTGATAGTTAAGTTATCAGTTTTTCTCCCAAACTCAGTAACGCACCGTCAAATTATTTACCATCTACAGCAAGACAGAGATTTTGCCACGTATACACAGATGTCAGATTTTCTACTCACCTAATATTTCTGATAAAGCATTTTTCAACCCTTGGCGATCGCCATTTTCAAGTTTTCCTAGTTTTCTAATAATCAACCCTTTTTCAATTGTAGCAATAACAGGTTTAATAACAGAAGGTTTGACTAAACCAGCATTACTCCACTCCGTAACTATAACTTCTCCAACTCCAGATATTAATTTATTCTGACTGGTAATAGCCATAATAATTAAATCAGCATATTGACTCTGATAAATACCCGAACTTACTACAACAGCAGGTCGCTTTTTGCTAGTAGTTTGGTTAGTAAACGGAAATGGCACCAGAATAACATCACCAAATTTATAAATAGTCATAATCACTATCTTCAGGATTATCCCAAATTTTCTCAAAAGCTGTTTCAGACAGTTGAGCAATAGATTTAGTCAAACTTTGCTGTTGTTGTTGCTGAGACAAAAAATCCACAAAATCTATTATTTCGGAAACTTTATCTGGAGGTAAACTCCGAATTTTGGCAATTAGTGTTTTTTCCAGTTCAGTGTAAATGTTTGTGTGTACCATTAATTTCTATCTATTAATTTAGAATTAATTTTTTTTGAGCAGAATATTCCTCACAGTCCGATTAATAAAGCTGAGGTAATCATCCAATTCTTGATAATCATCTAATTTTTTTCTTCTGCCAAAACCAGCTCCGAATCTTGCAGTTTAGCCAAGAGAGTTTCTATTCGTTCCTGAACAATTTTAGAAGCTCGAAATATAGGAACCCCTTCTACTAATTCCATACTTATTCCACCTTCGAGAGGTAAATTTTTCGGTAGTTGATTTAGTTTGAAGATTGGATTATCTAGCATGATATTTTCCGCGTTTACTTGATTTAATCCTATAAGACTTAAAGTATATATGAGCGCACCTACCCCATTATGAATAATAATAGCAAAAATTTATTTAAAGTCAACCCTTTGCTCAAACTTTTTCTGAGAAATATAAAAGGGAGCGATCGCCAAATTCAGTCATCAATTATCAGTTTTTCTCTTATTCCGAAGGAAGGTAAAATTTCTAGAGTTTCCCCAAAATTGAAAAAAGGATGCCATCATACACCCTACGATTTTCTATGTTAAGATAAACAACATTAAATTATCAATCGAAATATTAATAATATAGGGGGTAAAAATTGAATTGGGAAATACACGAAGCACAACAAAATTTATCAGACCTCATCAAAGCAACAACCCAAAAACCACAAATGATTTATGAACAAGAAAAACTTGTAGCTGCTATTATAGATGCCCAAACATTTCAGGAATTTTTAGCATGGCAAAAACAACATCAAAAACCTTCCTTAGCTGATACCTTTGAGGAATTACGCAATTTGTGTACTGAAGCAGATTATGTATTAGAAATTCCCACTCGCAAAAATAGACCAAACCCTTTTAGTGACGATTTTGAAAATGTTTCTCCTTGATACTAATATTATTAGCGAATTAGCACGAAAAAAACCTAATCCAAAAGTATTAAATTGGGCAGCAAAAGTAACATAAATATCTGTTAGTGTCGTTACAGTCGAGGAAATATTTTATGGCTTAAATTGGAAACAAAACTCTAAAATTCAGGAATGGTTTGAGAAGTTTTTTGAGTCTAAATGCCAGATTTTTCCAGTTACTACAAATATCGCTAAATTATCTGGAGAATTGAGAGGTAGATTCCAATCTCAAGGTCAGACACGCTCTCAAGCAGATATGATAATAGCTGCTACTGCTCAAATTCATCAACTAACTTTAGTCACTCGTAATACACGAGATTTTCAAGGTTGTGGAGTTTTACTTCTTAATCCTTTCGAGGATAAATAATATTAAATTATCAATCAAAATATATGTCAATTGTAATTAACTTAACTCCTGAATTAGAAGCACGACTTCAGGAAAAAGCAACTCAACAAGGACAAGATATTTCCCTAGTTATCAGCGAATTACTTGCCAGACTTTTAGACTGGGAAACAGCCGATACTGAAGAAGCTATTAAAGATATTCAGCAAGGATTAGATGATTTTGAAAATGGTAGATTTCGTTCTTTTGATGAATTTGCTGAAGCACAACGTTAGATTCAGTTATCAGTTATCAGTTATCAGTTATCAGTTTTTGATAGTTGAGTAATTATCTCTTCCCGTAACTCTTCAGCAGAATAATTAAAAATAGGGATTTTATATTGTCCCAAAACTTCTATAAAAGCCGATTTAGAATATCCTGCTAATTTTGCTGCTTTTCCTAGAGAAATTTTATTAATTTCATACAACTTTATTGCTAAGAATAACTTAGCCTCATTTTCCGAAATTCCCATAGGAAGTTCACAAACTAAATTCATAATTGCTCCTTTTCAGTTATCAGTTTTTCTCTCAAATTTTGCCCAGTTAGCCAAGGATTTTAATCCTTGGCTAATAGCTTAAGTCATCTAAAGATGACTAAATTATCTATCTATATAGTTTTTTTTAGGAATTGATAATTAAGAAAAGAGTTTTTTAAACCTTTAATTTTCTATCTAAATTTATAACGCTCTAATTATCCATTATCAATTATCCATTATCAATTATCTCCTGCCAACTTATCTTCCGTCGCCAAAAAATTTCCTAAATCAAGCACAGGCGACTCTCTGGAAAAATCAGCATTTGTACCTTGATAAACAGTCGAACCATCAAATAACGCCTTAGTCATATCTACCATTGCCTGATAACCATCAACTCCCACATCCAAAGTCAACAATAACGGACAACTATCACCACTCAACTTTGTTTTCGCACAAATAACTTCTTGCTCTGGAGTATTAGGATCTCGACGACTTTCTATGGAAAGTAAACCATCTTTGCGGAAATATTCTAAGCGCTCCTCTATTTTTTCACAACGTTTAGCAGGAGTCCAATATTCTCCCATAGGTATCACAATACCTAACCAGGGATGTTTACCTTTATCATTGTCATACATCAGCGTCCAAACTTGTTTATTTTTATTTCCATCCAGTTTTAACTCGCAGGAAAAGCGGTCTGTTTTTTTTACCAAAAAAAGTGGCCAATCTTGCACAATATCAATACCTAAATCTACCGCATTCATTAAGAATCCAAGTATGGGAATTATCACAACAACTATTACTGCTCCTATTCCTGCGATTTTTCCATTTTGTGCCACAAGTTTCTCCTCATCTATATAATATAATTATGAATATTTTTTGAGGGTGTTTAAATAAACCCCCAATATTTTACCCAATTTTATGTGAGGAATTTTCGGAAAGGTTGAATTATAATTTTACGAGATAATTGAATGTAAAAACTACGACGAAGCCTTACTTTACTTCTTAACTTATGATAAATTCTACTCTTATAAATCAGAATATCTCCTTAGAAGACTTCACAAAAAATCCTCCTGAAAAAATGGAATGGATAGACGGCAAATTAATAGAAAAAAACAGTATGACATTAAGACATGGAGAAATTCAATTGAAACTTGGTCGTTACTGGGATGACTATAAAAATGCCAGTCAACAAGGTGGAAAAGTTTACACAGACGTACCTTGCCGTACTAATAAACAAGGGCGATCGCCTGATGTTGCTTATCTGACTCCTGAGTTAGTTTCAGAATATGGAAATTATCCTACTTTGCCTCAGAGTTTTCCTTTAAGTGCAGAAATTATTTCTCCTACAGATTTAGCTGAAAATGTCTTTTTAAAAGCTCAGGAATATTTAGAGTCTGGTGGTGAAGAAGTTTGGTTAGTTTTTCCTGAGAGTAAATGGATAATAATAGTTACTGAAAATCAAGGTTTAATGTTTACTTCCGGTCAGGTTGCTACTACTCAAAAAGTTTTAATAGGTTTTAGTGTGGCAGTAGATGATTTATTAGCTTGAGAAATATAGGAGTCCTAAATCCGACCAATGGGTAAATTATTGTAGGAGGGATAAGGATAATTTTCAGAATTGGGAGTGGCAGAAAATTTCAAAGATTTTGCCGAGATTTTAGAGTTCATACTTTCTCATCCTAGACAACTTCATTTGAAAAAGTAGAAGTCAAAAATTTGCTTACCAAAAATACCCTTTCTTAACATTAGTTTGATTTTTTTGAGCATCATATTTGAGTGAATATTCGTGAGCGATCGCCTCTAAATTACGCAAATTTTCTACTTCTAATTTACCAATCTCAGTATCAGTAGATAAAAGAATAACTTGATGACTAGCAGAAGGGAAATAACGTTCAACTAAATTCTGACGATGGGATGAATCTAATCTACCTAAAGGTGTATCAATAGCCACAGGTAAATGTCTACCAGAAACCCTTGCCAAACCCCACAAAAATGAGATTGCCAAAAGCTGTTTTTCTCCAGCAGAAATGCGATGTTTAGGAACAATTTGCCCTTGATTATCGTAGAGAGAAAGAGCAAAATTATTAGTATCAATAGCCACGCGATGTACCAAATCTGATTTATGCAAAAGATAGCGAAAACATTCAGTAACTTCCATCTCTAACTTATTCAACTTTTTCAAAGTTAACTTCTCCTTAAATAGCTGCAAAGTTTTCTTTACTTTGCCAGAAGATTCAATGATATTTTGGATATTGTTACGTTCTATAGTTTCATCAGTATAGCTAAATAATTCCTTCTTAGTTTTAGTAATGGCATCCTCCAATTTTTTACGCTCACGTTCACTATTTTCATAAGCTATCTGTATCCTAGCTAACTCAGTTTGTGCCTCTTCCAAAGTAGTTGCCAAAATTTCATAAGCTTCGGGAGATGCTGCAGTTGCTAATTGCTTTTCCAGAACATCAATTTCTACTTCAAAATCTTTCAAGTTAGTTAAACTTTCCTGAGCATTATTGAGAGAGTTTTCAATATCAGAGCGCAACAAATTTTCTAGTAAAGTTAAAGCTTCCTCATCAGCAAACAACCAAGGTTCATCAACTTGATTAATATCCTCTTTCAAAGTTAGGTTTTCTTGATTGAGAAACTCTTCAATTTTGCTAACTTTATCAGTAGGAATAGATAAATTATTCAGATAATCAAGTAAACGTTTATCTCTTTCCTCAAAAGCATCCAAAGCAATTTCTGCTTCGTGGCGTAAAATTTCTAGATCGCCCTGAGAACTTGCTTGTTCTAAAAGTGGAGAAATTAAAGCTAGAGGTAAAGCTCCTGCAGCAAGTTCAAGCATTTCCTGACGAGCATTTTCCATCTCTAATTCGACATCTTGAAATTCTTGTTTTAACTGACTTCTTTCAGCAGCAATTTTTCCCCCTTCCGAGACAAATTTTCTCATAGCTTTTTCTTGCTTTTTTTGAGCTTTTTTTAATTGCTTTTTCAAATCTGCCAATTTTTCCGTACTAACTTCCAAATCTGTCTTTTGTTGATGGAGTTTTTGTTCAATTTCCTCTAAATTTTTTAACTCTGTAGTTTTAGCAATTTGTTTCTTTTTCCGAGTCACCAAAATATCTAAATCTGTTGCCAGACGTTCAGCTAATTCCAGTCCTAATAATGATTGAATTGCATCTACAACTAAAGGTGGAGGAATTTCTAGTTCAGCCAACTCTTTTACCTGTTCTCCATCAAAGAGAAATAGATTAGAAATTCCCAAAGGTAAGAGATTTTCTATATATTCATCCCAGGCATTTGCTAAGTAAGAATCAGGCCATTCACCATCAAGAATTCCCAGACTATCTTTGCCGTCTTTAGGATTTTTTTCCCAGGTACGAACTACTCGATATTCTACAAGTTGGTCATCTTGAATATGTTCAAAAGCTAATTCAATACGAGTTTTTTCTGTAGGTGGAGTATTGCGATTTACACATTGGGAAAGGAAGTCGCCATAAGTTAAATTTCCCCTAGTTGAACATTGGGCGCGATGACCGTAAAGTGCGAGGCGAATGGCATCTAAAAGAGTAGTTTTTCCTCCTCCATTCATACCTCCAAATAAGATGATAGGACGAGGATGATTGTTAAGGTTAGGGCGGAGGTTTATTGTTTGTTTACCGGAGTACGGTCCGAAATTTTGTAATACGAGTTCTAGGAAAATCATTTTTTAGGGAATAGGGAATAGGGAATAGGGAGTAGGGGGAAAGCTACGAGGAGAATTAACTTAATTTTTTTATTCTTAGGATTTACCTTTTTCTCCTAGGAGGTAAATCTGAGAAATAGAATTTTTATCTCCAGCAACAGAGAATTTTTACCTCTGAATAAAACTGGTAAAAATAGAAGTTTTCCAGAGATGATTTTGCCAGAAGCAACAGAGAATTTTTACCTCTGAATAAAACTGGTAAAAATAGAAGTTTTCCAGAAATGATTTTGCCAGATAAATTTTGATCATTTGTCAGTCATTTTGGCATTTTTCCCTGTAGGATATAGCTCTGAAAAAGAGAATTCCAGAAAAATCTTCATCAGTTTCTAGTATTGTTGGATTTTTTCCTCAAGAGATACAGCATATTTAGGGAAAATGAGGTACAGATTCATTAATTGATAATTGATAATGGATAATTGATAATTACCTCTGGTTAAAACCGCTCTTGATTGAATATAAGGAGATATTATTTCTTCTCTTGGTCGATTGGATATGGCTCCGAGACCCGCTCTTGACAGAGCCGCTCCGCTTTATATGTTGCGGAGCAAAACGCCATTCCATCCTACGGAATGCTCCGCAAACGACCGCTTTTTTTTCCCCTTAAAAGGGGAGGCTTTAAACCAGAATTATTTAATTATTAACTAGACAGTGCAAAGTTCTTGGAATAACTATTGCTAGCTAAGGCTTTCAGCTATCTAAGGGTTAAAAACTTTTTATTCAAAGCTGTAAGTACTGTAAGCTTTTTCCAGTAATACTTTCAGCCTTTCAAGCAAATAGTTTTTTGGAAGAACTTTGTACTCTCCAGTTATTAATTATTAATTATTAATTATTAATTATTAATTATTAATTATCTGCTGAACTTTGACCAGAAAATTTCATATTTGCCCAACTTAATTGTTTAATTTTCTCTGAGACTTTTCCTTGATCAACAGCTTCTTTGAGGTCTCTTTTATTATGAGCGTTTTGAATAGCTTCTTCCTTGGAACGAGAACTTGTTTCAAAACATTGTTCGAGACTTTCGTAAATCTTATATCGATGAGACTTAATATAATATTGCCTCTCTGTATCTAACAGTTTTGCCATAAGTTCAAGGTGCATTTCATCCCCATTACATATTTCTTCTAATACTGACCATTCATCACTACCTAAAAGACTTATTCCTGCACCAGGACGACAGTCTTCAAATTTCTCTCCTGTTACTTCTTCATATATACGAGGTAAACTATCATCAAACTCATGTTTTTCCTCTAACCAAATGCGTCTAATTTCACTCAGTTCTTCCAGAGAAATGAGAGTAATATCTCGCATATTTTCTGGTGCAGTTTCACGAATTTTTGTTTGAGCTTCTAACAGTTTTCTCAGTAAAGTATCTCGCCATTCTTTTTTGTATGGACCAGGAATTGGTTCTACAGAAACTTCACCATCTACATTTCGTTCAAATAGTTGAACTGTACCCCAAATTCGCCGAAAATCTCTTTTATCTTTATCGGAAATATCTAGTTCCCGACGCAAATCTATCATAGGTTGTAACCATTCTTTTTCCTCATCATTTTGAATCATTGCTGACATAGATTTATCAATATTTACTAAGGTACAAACCCAACATCCAAAACGAGAACTTCCACAACTAGGAGTAGAAGTATCAACTACTAACGGACATTCATTATCTTCTGTTGCACCTCGATACATTGCTAGTAAATCTTTATTACTATTTTCCCAAGGATTTTCCCACTGCATTAAATATAGCCAAACTTCATCAGTTCGCCAGTCTTCAATAGGAGTATAAAGTAAAGAATTCATCAGACTAGGATTAGGAATTAAATGGTTTCTTGTTCTACCAATTTCTCGTTTATTCATTATTGCTGCACGATGAGCACTTTCTGTTTTACGAGTTCCTAAAACAAGTATTGTTTCTCCATTATTTCTAACAACATTCCGAATAAAAAGATTAGATGGTTCAATTTTTAAACGTCCTGTACACCATCGAAATTTAAGGCGAGGTGCAGGATAACCTTTGCCAATTAAACCTACCCAATATGTGTCTTGGATATTTGGTTGTAGAAGATGAGGTTCTATTGGCATTTTCTGCTTTTCGGCAGTTTTTTCAATGTTTTTTAGAGATTGTTTAACCCAAGCAGAAACATAAGGATTTTCTACTCCTGTATCTGTAGTAATTACATAAATTTTTTTGCTTCTTTTTTCTACTGGTAAATTAGCGATCGCATTCCATATTAGTTGTAATATTGCGGTGCTATCTTTACCGCCTGAATATCCAACAACCCAGGGAATTTCATCTAGACAATATAGTTCTTGAATTTCTTGAGTTAGCTTTTCTATATCTTTAATTAGATCAGCGGTTGTGCGTTCTGGAAAAAGAGATTTTTGTATCCCTACCATTTTTCAATACTCCTAAAATTTTTTTAATTTATTCTGCATTTTTATGAAATAAACACATTTTTGCGATGCCATTTTAAAGCTTCTACTCTAGGGAAATATTCTTTTTCATTGGGTGCATCTCAATGCGTGAATAAAGCCAAAAAGTTATTGCTTTTAGGGAACACCGGATCTGGGAACAGGGAACAGGGAATATATAGGAAAAAAGTATTTTTGCTTGCTATGAGATGCACCCTTTTCATTTGGCAACCAAAGCTGATTACTATTAAATTCCTTCATTGGTTTAGAATTGGGTGATTCTTCTAAGAAATTATTGGAAACGATGATTTTATAATCATCAGTTATGGTAAATAAACCTTTATCGAATGCCCAATGATGATTTTTACAAAATGATATGCCGTTATCTATTCTATTGTCATAAAATCTGGCAAATGGTTTGATATGGGCTCCATCTACAATATTTTGCTTTATTGACATGGTGACTTTCATTCCACAAAAAGCACATTTATAGTTATAGGTATGTACAACTGCTTTACGAAAGATACCATCTCTAACTACAGATTTTCTGAGATATGATTTAGGCTGTTTTTTCTGTTGGTTTGATAAATTAATTGAACTTTCTTCCTCATTATTGTCTTTTTGGAATCTTTCATTAATTACCATAAGTTCTTTAATATCTTTTTGATTAGCTGAAAACCAATTTGCAATGAGTACGTCTATTAATTCTTTTCTAGAATTTTGGTCTTGTAGTAGTTCAAAAAGTTCTGGGTCTAAACTGGCATAATCAACGACATCTTGGAATTTTTCAAGGGAACGAGGAGGCCGCTTTAAAGGATTATTTTTAAACTCAATATGCCAAAATCCTTCGCTCTTTAGATAGAAAAAAGGAAAATATAATTTATCTTTGCCTTCATAAGTACCAGAAGATAAAATATCCCAATGTTTATTAAAGGTACTCCTTAGTTCCTCAGATACAGTAATCTGATTATTATTGATTAAACCTTGCGTAATTAAATCAATTATAGACAAAAGTAAAATAGGTTTATATTCTGCATTCGGACCCAGCCTATTACTTGTTTTAAGTTTTGTAAAATGTTGACAATAGTATGCTAAATTTTTTCCCCTGTTTAATTCTTGATTTTCACTCATTTTTAGCGCTAGGAAAGATATCTATATTTTCAGTATTTATTTGTCATAAACTCGCAGATTAACTCAATAAATATGTCAAATTAAATCTCAAATAACTACCATAACTAAATTTACCGAATAATTAATTATTAATTATTAATTATTAAATGATTTTGGTTTAAAGCCTTCCCTTTTAAGGAAAAAAAAAGAAATAATATTTCCTTATATTCAATTCCGTAACGGTTTTAACCAGAGGTAATTATCAATTATCAATTATCAATTATCAATTAATGAACATAACTATTCTGATTCCTCCTTTTTCAAATTACAAAGTTAACTTGATTCGTTTCTCAGCAATACCTGTCACTGTAATGTTGTACTTCGACAAAATCAATAAATTTTTCACCCCTCCTCTTTACATAGAGAAATAAATTATAGTAATCAGGAATGATTTATGAGAAATGATATTGAATTTTCTTATAAATCAAGTAATACAGCAATCAATCTCTCACATCTGACTCCTGATTACTATATTTATTATAGCGATGCTAAATTGGTTATAAAAATTTTTATAACAGTTAATTTTCAAGGAAAACCTTTAATATTCTGATTCTTAACTATCACCAAAATATTACAACTGAAATTGGATTTATATAGATGTTATTTCTATTTTAAGTAAGGATGCAATCACGATCTTCAATATTCAAATCTATTAATACCAATTCACTTTAAAAATGCCATAAATAGTTTTAAACTTTAAATTTGAAATAATTTCCTGAAATTACTGAGCTTGTCTTTCATATCACCCATAGAAAAGTTTTTAGGAAAGAATGAAACCGAACAGCTTACTTCAATATCTAAAAAAAGTGCTTGAGAATTTAGGAACAAAATATGTAATTAATTTTGCTTATGCACTTACTGCTGAGTTTGAAGCAATTTTCAGTGTCAAAAATCTCAAAGTATCGTTATTTTGAGGGTAAAAAAAGACATTAATATTCACTCCTTGTGTTTCATTGGTTAATATTGACATAATGAATTGTATATGATAAACAAATAACTTACAATTAACAATCATATCAATCAAATAGTTTTTAAAAACATTTGTTGACAAAAATTTATATATATAGTAATTTTCAAAAAATATTAAAAATATTTTCAATAATCAGCGATGAAAAAGACCAATAAACCCACCTCAGAAATAGCAAAAGAAATTTTAGAAAATGATAATCGAGAAAGAGAAGCGATCGCCATCCTATTAGACAAACATATAGGCAAAGATGACAGACTTTTAGTACAAAAAACCATGATGGGAAATACAGAAGCTTACATTGGTTCCGTCACTCTAGAATGGTTAGATAGTCGTGTACGTTTTGCCTCTCAATTACCATTATTTCGGCAAAAATTTGATGTAGAAACTGACAATATAATTCGGGATGCAGAAACAATAGATGAAATTCAACAACGACCCTTAGATTGGTCTCGTCAAGCTCCATTAACCCTATATTTAGCAACAAGAAAAGCCCATAAATTTCCAGCAGTATTAGTAGTAATTAGCCCCAGTTGGGTAGATAATCCCAAAGCAGAAGAATGGAATAAAAATGGTGAAGCAAATAAATCTGCCACTGATTTTTTACCCCTAGATTCAGCCGGAAAAGTAGGATTATTAGACCTACGTTTAGAAGTAGCAGTATTTGCCCTAGACGGTCAACATCGACTGATGGGAATTCAAGGTTTAATGGAATTAATAAAAACAGGTAGGTTGCCTAGATATAACAAACAAAAAAAACCAGTAGGTGCAGCTATTAACATTGATGATTTAGCGGAAAGCCATCATATTGAATTGCCAGAATTACAAAAATTAGCTTACGAACAAATAGGTATAGAATTTATTCCGGCAGTAGTAAAAGGAGAAAATAGAGCACAAGCACGACGGAGAATTAGGTCAGTCTTTGCTCATGTAAATTTGACTGCTGTAAAATTAAGTAAAGGACAGTTGGCATTATTAAATGAGGATGATGGATTTGCCATTGTGGCTAGAAAAACAGCAATTTATCATCCTTTATTAAAAGAGAAAGATGATAGAAATCCACGAGTAAATTGGGATAGTGCGACTGTGGCAACTAAGTCTACTGTTTTAACAACTCTTCAGGCAATTCAAGAAATGTCTGAAAGATATTTAAAACCTCGTTATCCTCATTGGAAACCTTCAGACAGAGGTTTAATTCCCATGCGTCCTGAAGAAGAAGAATTAGAAGAAGGACTAGAGGAATTTATGTTGTTTTGGAATTATTTATCTAATTTACCTAGTTATTCAAGATTAGAAAATGGTGTCGAAACTCCAGAATTGAGAAGATTTAGTTTTGAAATAAAACCAGGAGAAGGTCATGTTTTATTTCGCCCCGTCGGGCAAATTGCTTTTGCTGAAGCTCTAGGAATTTTAATATACAAAAAGGGCTTTTCTTTGGAGGAGGTTTTTCAAAAATTAAATAAGTATGATGTAGATGGTGGTTTGAGTGGAATAGAATTTTCTGACTCTATTTGGTATGGGGTTTTATATGATTTTAATCGGAAGCGAATGTCCGTAGCTGGGAGAGATTTAGCTATGAGATTATTTATCTATATATTAGGTGGAATTTCTGACAAAATGGAACGAGCAGAAATTCGTCGGGAGTTGGCAGAAGCAAGGCGAGTTGCAGACAATCAAGCCGTAGATTTTCAAGGTAAGTTTGTGGAGTTAAAAAAGGTAGGGTTGCCGAAAATTTTGTCTTAGTGCCGCTATGGGGAAGTCAAAAGTCAAAAGTTAAAAGTTAAAAGTTAAAAGTTAAAAGTCGAGTACATGGTTTTCAGTCTAAAACCCTCAAAAAGTTAGTATTTTAGGCGCATAGTTGGGCATAAAAATCTTGGGACAATTCTTACCGAATAATTAATAATTAATAATTAAATAATTCTGGTTTAAAGCCTCCTCTTTTAAAGGGAAAAAAAGCGGTTGAGGGATGGCGTTTTGCTCCGCAACATATAAAGCGGAGCGACTCTGATAAGAGCGGGTCCCCTCGCCATATCCAATCAACCAAGAGAAGAAATAATATTTCCTTATATTCAATCAAGAGCGGTTTTAACCAGAGGTAATTATCCATTATCCATTATCCATTATCCATTATCCATTATCCATTATCCATTATCCATTATCCATTATCCATTATCCATTATCCATTAATGAATCCTACTTCCTCGTTCATTCCCATTTCTCCTGTCTTCCCCTCCTGGGAGGGGTTAGGGGTGGGTTGTCTCCTGTCTCCTGTCTCCTACCCCAGCAAAAAGACTTTCCATAAGCAAACCCTAAATATTTTTCTAAATACTGCCAATGTTGATGTCCGTATTCTTCTCGTAGTAAATTTTTCACATCAGCATTAATAACTAATTCTCCATCTTGATTATCTTGGAATAGTAGTCCATGAGCAAGTACCTCTTGTAAATTGGTGAGAGTATCTATTAAATTGGCGATCGAATAATGTTCTTCTACCCATTCAACAGGACTAGGTATTTCAGAATTAACATTTATTGGATTATTAGTATTAACTTCCATAATTTAATGTCAGCAAGAACCCTGAATTTTAATCAATTGTTCAATCCTAATATATCATCTGATTATTCATGCAGTAGTTTCAGTGAAGCTAGTCAAGGTGTTATTGTAACAAATTTTTATGTCTTTTGCGATCTAGATCAACGGTATAGTCTAACCCCTGGTGTTTAAGAAAATAATTGGAGCTACATAATGCGGAAGTGAGGATTAAAGAAAAGAAAAAAGTAAACGACCTTTTTTATCTATGGATCGATGCATAACCTCTACATGAGGTAGTACAAATGTCACAAATTAAGTAAGTCCTAATAAAGTAAAAGTTTTTGCTTAAAGTAGGACTTGGGGATTTAGATAAGTATTTTATAATAACTGGATTGAGTATAAGTCTACTATTCTGATTTGCACTATCTAAAGCAGTAATTAGTTAAACAGTGTAATTAAAATGACTATAAACAGATTTTATGGACAGTATTTTTATTCAAATAGTTGCTTATCGTGATTTAGAATTAGTCCCAACAGTAGAAGAAGCGATCGCCCATGCAACTCATCCTGAACGCCTTACTTTTGGCATTTGTTGGCAGTATGGTACGGATGAGGAAAAGGACTATATCAACAAACTTAAAGGTATTAAAGATTGTCGTATTATTGCAGTGCCTGCTTCTAAAGCTCGTGGGGTAGGTTGGGCGAGGTCTTTGGTACAAAAGTTGTGGCAAAAGGAACGTTATACCCTACAAATTGATGCCCACATGAGATTTTTGCCTGGCTGGGACATAGAATTGATTAAAATGCTGGAAATGTGTCCTAGTGAAAAACCTCTTTTGAGTACCTATCCTCCTGCTTACAAACCCCCCAGGGAATTGGTTGGGGATACGCCAAGTCGCTTAGAGGCAAAGGAGTTTGGAGATCCTGGTATTTTAAGTTTGAGAGCAATAGGCGATTTGAGTAAATGTAGTATTCCACAATTAGGAGCTTTTGTTGCTGCTGGGTTTATTTTTGCAGATGGGTTAATTATTGAGGAAGTACCCTACGATCCAGAGATTTATTTTACTGGGGAAGAGGTATTATTTGCTGCTAAAGCTTGGACGAGGGGATGGGATATTTATCATCCTAATCTTAGTGTTTGTTGGCATTTTTATAATACTGGTAAAAAGCGGGTTGTACATTGGGAAGATCATCAAAATTGGTGGGTACAAAATAAGATATCTGAATCTCGTTTTCGTCAGATTTTAGGCATGGAAACTGCTACGGAAGATTTTGGGATTTATGGGTTAGGAAATGTGAGAAGTTTGGCAGAGTATGAGGCGTTAGCTGGTGTGAGTTTTAAGGAACGTTGGTTTATTCGTTTTATGTAAGCATTCAGCTGTCAGCTATTAGCTATCAGCTATTCATTTTAGAGAAGGTAAAAGTAACCTTTGAAATTGAGAAAGAATAAAAAGTTACTAGCACAGTCTCCTTTCTAAACCTGA
The DNA here is from genome assembly GCF_010692555.1 of Okeania sp. SIO3B5. Classification (GTDB taxonomy): domain Bacteria; phylum Cyanobacteriota; class Cyanobacteriia; order Cyanobacteriales; family Microcoleaceae; genus Okeania. Next base: position 18,355 of record NZ_JAAHHG010000071.1, read on the forward strand.
GAAGTAATTATTCATTACTCATTACTCATTACTCATTGCTGATAGCTGACTGCTAATAATTGAATGCTTACCGTTTTATTTAGGGAAGGAAGAATTTAGAAGTCAAAAGTCAAAAGTCAAAAGTTAGAAGTTAAAAGTTAGAAGTTAAAATTTAGGAAATTAGCTAACTACAAATATGAAAATTTTTTGCTTTGTTGGAAAGAGGAAAGTTGTCAGAATAGTAGTAGACAAACCCTAAATATTTTTCCCAAATTTCGGAATCTGACTGGAGAAGGTTTTGCTGCAGATGGCAGAGATTTTTTTGCGGTAAAAGGGAATGGCATTTGCGAAAATTTTTGCCTTTGATATAGATTAGAAAAAAATATAATTAATTCTCAAGCTAATAAATCATCTACTGCCACGCTAAAACCTATTAAAACTTTTTGAGTATTAACAACCTGGACAGAAGTAAACATTAAACCTTGATTTTCAGTAACTATTATTATCCATTTACTCTCAGGAAAAACTAACCAAACTTCTTCACCACCAGACTCTAAATATTCCTGAGCTTTTAAAAAGACATTTTCAGCTAAATCTGTAGGGGAAATAATTTCTGCACTTAAAGGAAAACTCTGAGGCAAAGTAGGATAATTTCCATATTCTGAAACTAATTCAGGAGTCAGATAAGCAACATCAGGCGATCGCCCTTGTTTGTTAGTACGACAAGGTACATTTGTATAAACTTTTCCACCTTGTTGACTGGCATTTTTATAGTTATCCCAATAACAACCAAGCTTAAATTGAATTTTTCCATGTCTTAATGTGATGCCGTTTTTTTCTATTAATTTGCCGTCTACCCATTCCATTTTTTCAGGAGGGTTTTTTGTGAATTATTCTAAGGAGATATTCTGATTGATGAGAGTAGAATTTATCATAGTTTAAGAAGGAATAAGTAAGAAAGAAGAAGGAAGAAGGAAGAAGGAAGAAGGAAGAATAAGTAAAGTAAGGATATAGCTTAGGAACTCTGTCAATTTTTTTAGGCAATGAAAAAGTAAGAATCAAGAATATGAAATTGTATTGATAGTAGAGTTTAGTATTAATACCAAAATCAAATTATCAAATTATTTTTGCATTTTTCGCAATTCATATTGTAGGGCTTTTACCTCTTTTTGTATACGTAATTCCTCTATTTCTTCCATAGTTAATTTATCTATGCTTGAATCTCTTTGTATATTTATGTTGTTCTTAGCTCTTTGAGTTTTACTGATTTGAAAAGGTAGTATTAGAAGCTCTGCAATTTTTTTAGAAAAAGTACCTATATCTCGAATGATAATTACAAATATCACTAATTTTGCTAAAAAAGCCAGAATGTCACCCGCAAAAGGAATTAATTCTAATATTTGTGGAAGAGTCAAAAACAAAATCAAGAAGGTGACAAAATTTATAATTCTAGAAATTTCATCCCTCTCCCCTTTATATGTTCTTGGAATAAATTTAACTTCACTAATATCTTGAATTGAGCAAAACAATTTTGGTACTTCATTTTCCTGAGTTTCTCTTCCCGACAAAAATCGAAATCCTACTTTACGTTTCGGTAAAATTTCTCTTATCAAATACCTTTTTTTTGCTTCATCTTGCTTACTATCCTTTATCTCAATTTCCTCTATACCCATTAAATTATCATTTAAAGGTGGCTCGAAAAATTGTTCTAAAATTCCAACGCTTGTAGAAAAAAGCTCAAAAGTAATTTCTTGATTTTTAATTACTTTTCTACCAGTATTTTCAATATCGCAAGAGATGATATACAAATCTGCAACCTGACAATTTTCACCATAAAGGATACTAATATTTTTCTGATCTATATCTTTTTTGAAATCTAAAATACTCAATGTATTTATTGTATAGGAAAGCTCCATTGCTTGGTCTTGACGTTGCTTTTTCGATGAGAAATAATTAAACAACGCTACTAAAAAGGCTGAGATAATAGCAATAGCAACCTTTTGCCAAAAATCATTATTCTCTAATAGTGCTTGAATTCCTGTCAGATATTCGTTTAAGTTATTCATCGAATAATCTCCTTATTTTTTTAAATAAAAATGATTAATTTGAGTTTCTGAATTTGTAATATTAAGAACTCCCATTTTAATTACAGCAGATTTCATCAACCTTGAGGTACGGCTATAACAGGCAAGATGCCTGTGCTACATTAGCATACCTGATTGAGATGAAATTCGCTATAGCTGCTAACTATTAACTATTAACTAATAACTGATAACTGATAACTGTTAACTGTTAACTGATTACCCACTGCCTAGTTCCGAAATATTTACAAGAATGAGCCGCAATATTCGCAGCATTTGCCAATACTTCTGTAAATTCTCCATGAAAAATATAGTGACAAAATGCTCCATGAAAAATATCACCAGCACCTAAAGTATCAACAGCATTAATTTTCGGAACTTCCACATTACCAAACTTACCTTGACTCAAATATATGATAGGTTTTTCTCCTTGAGTAATAGCAATATGTGGAATATTTTGATTTGCTAAATAAGCAAAAACTTCCTCTTGACTCTCACAGTTAGGAGGATAAAAATTAGCAGAACAAATAGCATAATCAACAAAAGGTAAAATTTCCTCAAATCCTGGTTTCCAACTACCACCATCTATAACAATAGGAATATTTTTTGACTTAGCAAGTTGAGCAACTTCTAAACTAGCTGCCATTTGATGACCATCGATTAAAACAATATCAATATTATGAATAATTTCTGGATAAATCAATTCTTTAGAGATTTGAGACTTAGTAGCATTGATAGAAATTACAGAGCGATCGCCTGTATTTTGAGTAGTAATAATTGATGAAACTGGTGGTGGTTCGTCACGATTTTTATCTAAGTCTTGTATTGTGACATTATGCTTTTCTAAATCAGCTCTAATTAAGTGAGTTATCGGATGATTTCCTAACCCACAGAGAAGAATTGTTTGATTATCAAAATAGCTAAATGTTACGGCAGCATTTGTGGCAGGTCCCCCTGCTGTAATAGTATAATCGGCAGCAACAACTTTTTGATTTTTTTCAGGATAAGTTGTTGTTAGATAAACTAAATCTAAGGTAATTAATCCGACAAAAAGTCCGGTTTTAGTCATAATAAAATAGGGAATAGGGAATAGGGAATAGGTAACAGGGAACAGGAAAGAATAATTGATAATTGATAATTAATCCCCAGAGGTTTAAGGTCTCTCCTTTTAAATGTCTAATTGATAATTAGGTAAGCATTCAGCTATCAGCAGTCAGCTAGCCTCCTCCGGAGGAACTACGTTAACAGCAATTAGTAATGAATAATTACTTCTCAGGTTTTATCCTGAGACGCATAGCAGTAACTTTTTATTATTTTGAAATTTCAAAGGTTGCTTTTACCCAGACCCAAAATTAATAGCTGATAGCTAATAGCTGACGGCTGAATGCTTACATAATTAGAGATAGTTTTCATTATCAATTATCCACAGAAAAGAGGGAATAGGGAACAGAAAAGAATAATTGACATTGATAATTAATCCCCAGCATTCAGCAATCGCCTATTAATTGGAAGAAGAGTTCATTAATTGATAATTGATAATGGATAATTGATAATTACCTCTGGTTAAAACCGCTCTTGATTGAATATAAGGAGATATTATTTCTTCTCTTGGTTGATTGGATATGGCTCCGAGACCTCGCCATCCCACCCTACGAGAAGCTGCGCTTTTCATGTCGGCGACAGCCGTTAGCGGAGCTTTGCGCTAGCAAAACGACCGCTTTTTTTTCCCTTAAAAGGGGAGGCTTCAAGGCGCGAATTATTTAATAATTAATAATTAATAATTAATAATTCGGTAAAAGCAATTGATAAATTGAGAAAAAATTATAAATTTAATGCTTGAAGTAAGCTTCTTTAACCGAATGCTGAATGCTTAAAAACGTTTCTCTAACCAGATTTGTAAATCCTCCAAACTATTAAAATCTAAAATATCCTCCCTTAAACTTTCCAAATCATCTAAAACCAAATCTTCAATCTGATTAATTATTGTGGCTGGAATTTCTCCAAAACGCTTTTTTAGTAAACGTATAATTAGAGCGATCGCTTCTTTTAAACGTCCTTTTTCTTCTCCTTTTTTTTCGGCATACATTATCCGCCCTCTTTCATCTTGCATTGCTATTGCTCGACGCTCAACTATATCTAATTATTCTCTACTTAGATTAATTCTATTAGCAATATTTAAAGCCTTTTCTATTTCAGAAACTTCCCCGATATTTTCAGGGATACTATCCAATTTTGTCGCATCTTTGAGAAAATATATCCATTTATCAGTCAAACTATTTAAGTCGGATAAAACTTTCTTAAATTTTGGTAATTATACGAAAATTAATCGCAATTGTTTGTCGAGGCATTCAAAGTTTTTCGTCTCCTCCTTAAACACAAATTTATTGATAAAATTATTAGGTTTTTCAAACAGAACAAAATCTGTAATTGTGACGGCGATAGCTGGATTTAGCAGAAGATAATCTTCTCCTGTTTCTAACTGATTTGCATAAGCTTTAGCTAGGTTGTAAGCTACTCGTTTTTTGAAACCTGACATTCTGGCAACTTGCATTTCAATAACTACAATTGAGCCGTCTACTAAAACTGCTTTAATATCTAAATATGTATCTTTTAAACTTATTAATTGACCAGGATTATAGGGGTTCAGGATTGTTAGAGATTGAATTACTTTTTTGCCTCCATAAATTATGGCATTGAGAAAGCTAATTAAGATGTCTTGACTTTGGTCGGAACCAAAAATTTTTTTGAAGGCATAATCGACTTTGGGATTAATAAATTTCATAATTATTTCTATTGAATTTTATATTTGTGGATTTTTTATCCAAATTCACCATTAGTTAAGTTTAGCAAATATTGTATTTGTAAATATTTAGCATTCAGCCGTCAGTTTTTAGTGAGTGATAAAAGTTTTATTCATTGAGCTAGAAAAATTTTACTATAGAACCCCTGAGTGGCATCTCTAAAAATTTAGGCGTACGCTCCTATTACTTAACTTAAGCATATATCTTTTCGGAGAAAGACATTTCCAATCATCAAAAATCAAATCAATTATTGTAGATAAATCATCAATTATTCCCCTCCACCGGAGGGGGAGGGGCGAGGGGTGGGTTCCCTACTCCCTCTTTTCTGGAGAGAGCTAAAAGATACGATCAGGGGTTCTATAAAAGTCAAAAAGTCAGCTATAAAGTTTATATTCACTTAAAACCTATCCTTAAACATAGGGTATTATTGCTGATAGCTAACAACTAATGGTATAATGATATTTGTTGGCATACTGTTTCTCAAATTACCGAATTATTAATAATTAATAATTAATAATTAATAATTAAACAATTCTGGTTTAAACCCTCCCCTTTTAAGGGAAAAAAAAATAATATCTCCTGATATTCAATCAAGAGCGGTTTTAACCAGAGGTAATTATCAATTATCCATTATCCATTATCAATTAATGAATACTCCCTACTCCCTACTCCCTATTCCTTAAAAAAAATGAATATATTAGTAGAAAATATAGGCATTCCTAGAATGCCATCTCATCTTAAATTACGACCCTATCAAGAGCAAGCTATTAATAATTGGTTTACAAATCGAGGTAGGGGAATTTTGAAGATGGCAACAGGTAGTGGAAAAACAATAACTGCCTTAGCGATCGCTACTCAACTTTATCAAAAAATTGCTTTACAAGCATTAATTGTGATTTGTCCTTACCGTCATTTAGTAACTCAATGGGCAAGAGAATGTGAAAAGTTTAATCTTCAACCAATTCTAGCTTTTGAGAATGTACATACTTGGCAAAATCAACTTTCTACTACACTTTATAATATTCATTCTGGCTATGAAGAATTTATTACTGTTATTACTACAAACTCTACTTTTATTTCAGATAGTCTCCAATCTCAGATTAAATATTTTCCTGAAAAAACTCTGATTATTGGGGATGAAGCGCATCATCTAGGTTCGCCCAAGTTAGAGAAAAGTTTACCAAAAAATATTGGTTTAAGACTTGCTTTATCTGCCACGCCAGAAAGATATTTTGATGACCAAGGAACTACTGCAATTTTAGATTATTTTGGTGAAGTATTACAGCCTGAACTAACTTTAGCTGATGCCATTAAACAAGGTGCTTTAGCTCGTTATCTTTATTATCCAGTTTTAGTAGAATTGACTGAAGCAGAAAGTCGCGCTTATGCCAAATTAACCTCCAAAATTGGTTGGGCATTATTATTATCAGAAAAAGAAAATGTAGAAATAGAAAAAGAAGATTTAACAGCTTTATTAATTCAGCGTTCCCGTTTAATCGCTTCAGCAACAAATAAATTAACAGCATTAAAAACATTAATGAAAAACCGTTTAAAAACCAGTCATACTTTATTTTATTGTGGGGATAGTTCGGTAGAAACTGAAGATATTTCAAATTTAAGGCAAATGGAAGCGGTGGTAAGAATATTAGGTTATGAATTAGGTTATCGAGTTAATACCTATACTGCTGAGACTCCAATTAAAAAAAGAGAGAAATTAAGACAACAATTTGAAAGTGGAGAATTGCAAGGTTTAGTAGCAATTAAATGTTTAGATGAAGGGATAGATATACCAGCAATTAAAAATGCAGTTATTTTAGCAAGTAGTCAAAATCCACGACAATTTATCCAGAGAAGAGGCAGAATTTTACGACCTCATCCAAGTAAGGAAAGGGCAACTTTATTCGATATGATTGTTCTGCCTCCAGATATGGGTAGAAGTAGTTTAGAAGTAGAACGAAATTTACTTAGAAAAGAGTTAAAAAGGTTCTTAGAATTTGCCGATTTAGCAGACAATGCTGGAGAAGCTAGAGTTAAATTATTAAGTATTCAAAAAAGATATGGATTATTAGATATTTAGGGCTTGCTGAATAAAGCTAAAAGTCAGGATAGTTAAGATAATTGAGCTTTTTATATTCAATTTATCTCCTAAGTTATTGGCTCTTATTGGCATCAATTTACTGAATTTTTCTGCTGAAATTCAAGAAAATTTCTTGACATAAAATGGCGAAACCATTGTCTGTTCCCCACAAATCGACCCGTCTCCGCGTCTCCGCGTCTCCGCGTCTCCGTGTCTTACCCCCACCAACCAATTTTTTCAGCAGACCCTATTTAGGGCTTGCCGATTAAACCTACATTTCGCACGACAAAACGTAGCATAAAAATATAAGTCAAAAGTCATATCAAGTCCGGTTAAACAGTTATAGAATGGTTAACTCAGGAGGAGTCAGTCCTCAGTCCTCAGGAGTCAGGAGGAGAAAGAATTACAAAGATAAGTGTAGTTATGACGATTGGAGAATTTTTTTATGTGCAATTAACCGGATTTGATATCAAAAGTCAAAAGTCAAAAGTAAGAAGAAAATGCTTCCCGTTGTTATGACTAAAAAATAAGGTCTGGCCTTTTCAAGGGGATGAAAAAGCGGTCGATCTTCGGAGCTTCTCGTAGGGTGGGATGGCGAGGAAACCTGCGCCATATCCAATCGACCAAGAGAAAATAAAGTTCAATATTTCAAGCCTCCGACTTTCCTGCGGAATGCTGCGCAAACAGGCAGAGGTACTGATAACTGATAACTGAAATGACATACACCAATCGTGGGCAAGATGCCCGCACAGCAAAACTTTCACCCTTTACTCTGTACATTATTTGCACAAAAGAGTTTCATCATCTATCTTACAGTAGTCCTGCGTAGGAGGTATAGCTTGAGAAATCTGTGGATAATATTCAAGTATTTCTCTAACGCCCTTGGCTACATCTTCCGAGGTAACAATGGTAATGATTTCCAGGGCTTCTTCTATGCTCGAAGAAATACCTCCTCCTGTAATGCGGTTACCATCTCTGACAACACGATGATAGCCATCTCGTATCTTTACTTCCGGAAACTCCCTAAGACAAGGCATAAACTCCCAGTGGGTAGTGGCCTCAAATCCATCAAGTAAACCTAATTTCGCCAGTAAAAGCGATCCACTACACACCGAAGTTATCCAGGTTGATGTTGTGCTTAATGTCTTGATGTACTCTAGTAAAGTATCGTTCTTCAAAGCGGCTGCTGTGGGTTCAGGTCCGCTTCCCGGTACGAACAGGATATCTACTTTATCTATTTCTTGAAAGCTTTTATGTGGTTTCACCTGAACGTTCGCAGAGGCAAATTCCACCAGTTCAGTGCTCTCGGCAATAAGGTAAGTGGTCATTGTGTGGTCGCTCACGTCTTCCACAAGAGAAAAAGGTTCCAGGGCACCCATTACATCTAGTAAACCTACCCCCTCATATAATGGAATGCCTACAGTATATTTTTGGCCCATCGTTTCGCTCATAATCAAAATCCTATTTATCTTACGACCTAATTATTATAGAGAAATAATATAAAAGTGTTTTCTATCAAAAACAAATTTTAATCTTTAGGTAAAAGCGATACCTACGAATACTTTCACTGCCTTAAAAGAAGTCAACTACGTCGTCGATAAGTCTTTAAATGGAGTTCGTTGAAAAGAATTCAAAAAATCCCAAACAAACTCAATGCAATCGGATAATACCTCGTGATTTTTTTCTCCTAAAATCACCAAGTTTTTGTTTTGAGGATAAGCCCAGCGTTGCATATGGGCAATACTGAATCCTGCCTGTTTTTGTTCTTCTAAAGGTGCTTTTCTCACCGCATCCCACAACACAATACTCGGCTTCTCCAGAGCAGTAGCAATGTGAGATGGTCCCGTATCAAAGCCAATATAGATGTCGCTAGCCCAGATCAAAGCCATCATCTGGCGAACAGTTGTTTTGGTACTAAATACGGACAAGGGCTTCTGCTGGAAATTTTCGTGGCCAATTTGGAAAAAACTAACTTGCTCTTTGAGGGTTTCAATTAAAAGTAACCATTTATCTAGATACCAGGGAGATTCTGACGAACTCGCAGATCTGCCATAGGGACATAAACAGATGACTGGACGTTTGAGGTGAGAGAGCGATCGCAATCCCCACTGCATTTCCTCAAAGGAAAGAAACAGAGAACCGCGCAACTGCCGAGGACGAAGATTGTAGGGAGCACAGAGATTGGTAATCTCATGTCGGGATTGGCAGAAATTATCGAACTCTGGATTAATGGCGTCCATAATAGCTGGATCTAGCTGATTGGCATCAATCATTTCTTCAACATAAGGATTGTTTTCCCAAATGATAGTATTCCAATCCTCTCCTGGGTCGTCTGGATCATTAAGGTTCTTGGTAATGTCAGAAGCGCAGAGGATTTTGACCGGACTTCCTTTTTGTAAAGCAAATTCTTCAACTAAGCGAGTGTAACAAACCAAACTGCCGAGAGCCAACCAACTGGGGATAGCCAGATCGCAGCCATACTTGGCAGCATAGTGTTTGGAGTATAGATAAGGTTCTGTTTCCAGAAATCTACGGGGTTCTTCAGTAGGGCATTGGGTATTTTCCATTGACTTAAGCTATTACTAATCTTTACTAATCTGGTCAGTATAGCACGTCTAAATCATTTGGTAAGAACCTGTAGGGCTTGCCCCCTACGGAAATTGCATAATGATTTTGGGTTTGCTATAGGATAATATATAAATCATTTTTGCTTGTTACTCCCCGTCAGGAATAGCATCAGGTAATTCATATTCCAAATATCGTAAACGGGGAAAAAAGTAAGCTACGGATGTCATTAAAATAGTCAAAGCCCCCATGCAAATGAAGAGTAAGCCAATACCACGACCAGGGCCAGTACCGATCGCCCAACCAATACTCCTGACAACAACACTATCTTGAGTCATCAAAGGTTCAAAGATGCGATCGGCTAGCGGTCCTGCAACAAGATAAGACAGAGGAAGCGTCGCCAAAGCTACTGATTTCCGAAAGGCAAAAACGCGCCCTTGGACTTCCGGAGCTACCTTGCGCTGGTAAATAGCTTGAATAGCACTATTAACTATAGGAATAGCTAGTAGCAGAGAAAAATTAGCACAAGCGAGAAGAATAGCTGAGGGGCGAAGACCTGCAAAGAGTACAGACAGCCCAATCGCCAACATACTGATAAAAACAGTTGTCATTTGATTCTGCCAGCCGCCCCAAATTGTCATAATTAATCCCCCAATAACCATACCAGCATTGGCGCAGGACACAACAATCCCAAGGGTTGTCACCGATGCAAAAGAAAGGACTAAGGGGATATCCAGAACCTGAGTGGCTCCAATCAGAAAGTTACATAGCGCAACCAACAGTACCAGTCCCAAAAGACCAGGTCGCTGCACGAAATATTTCCAGCCATAGGTTAAATTTTGTATAAATGACTCCCGTTCGGTTTGCTCCTCTCCCTAAAAGGAAGAGGATTGAATAAAAGGAAAATTTTTTCTTGTTTCTCCTTTACAGCGCTTTTCATTCGAGTAGGCCACAAAGTCAGCCATCTATTGTGGAATTCACAGCCCTCGTTTCGCTTACCACCTAACACCTAACACCTACAACCTAACTTTTTAACTGTGGTTTACCTATTTAAAAACTGCTGTAAATGAGAGGCTTTAAACCTTAATTATTCGGTAATAGTAGCAGGATAATAAATTAATTTTTGATTCTACAGAAACCTACTTGCCTCAAAGTATGATAAGTAAGTTTTAAATAATTCTCGATTCACTTCCGTTAATTCGATGTCGCTTCCCTTTAAACCTTCAACTACATTGCTGCGATCGTACTTGACCGCGTTTTTTGTGCCGGAGAGTGACTCCGGGAAGTTGGGTAAATAAGGGTAGAGAGGATTGTCAGGAACTTCAATCAATTGGGAGCGCCAATGGGTATAGTCAATTTCTTCTAAGTCATAGCCTAGCGATCGCACCCACTTAAAGATATCCCCCAGGAGGACTGATTCTGGATTGATTAAATGAAATGCCTTCCCGAAAGAATCCTCTTTTTTGAGACAGAAAAACAATCGCTTTACTCGCATAATCTACCGGAATCAGGTTTTCCTCAAAACCCTCCCAGGTCGGAAAATGTTTGAGTTGAATGCACCCTTTTATAAACCGCGACAGCAAATCGTCGAAATTAGAAACACCAGTTTTACTGTTACCGCTAATCCTCGAAGGTCGATAAACCGTTATCGGCAAACCCCGCTTGGCAGCTTCCCAAACCAACTGCTCTGCCACCCACTTTGTCTGAACATAACCAACCGCAAGCAAATGACGATGATTGGCAATCGCTGACTCCAGAATCGGTTTGTCGCTTTGGGGGCAGAGAACAGGCTAATAGTCGAAACGTAATGAACCGGTTTAATTTTAGCCAGACTAGCCATTCTTAATACTTCTTGGGTTCCCAAAACATTTGCATTTTTTAACAGGGAATAGGACAGGAGATGATGAACTTTAACTCCAACATGATAAATAACATCAATTTCTTGGCATAAATTATCGTACTGACTTGCTGAGATTCCAAAACCACTGGTTCCCAAATCTGCGATAATGGGGATGATTCGAGAGCTAAAATCTTCATTCCATAAACTAGATTTTTTTAACTTGTCCTTAAGTTTTTCCCATGAAACAGGGGACTGTAACTGGGGGAACGTTCCGGTTCCAGGGCCTCTACTACTTTTTCAAAGGGAAGCTCCTGATGGCTGTAAGCATCCAGAGCCACCTGTCGCACCCGAACGAGCAAATCTTGGAAACTGGGATTGCCTTCCATGGGAGTTCGCAGCACCAAAGTATTTACAAAGAAACCGATGAGAGATTCCGTCTGATGATTGCGGTTGGCAACGGGAACACCGATAGGAATATCGTCCTGAGAACTATAGCGCGATAGCAGCACCGCAAAAGCCGCCAGCAAAGTCATAAACAAAGTGCTTTGGTTTGCCTGCGCAAAAGTTCGCAACCCTTGGGAGAGCGAGGCATTCAGTTGAAAAGGAACCCGTCCCCCTCGAAAGGTCTGTACTGGTGGACGGGGGCGATCGGTGGGTAAGTTGATAGGAGAGGAAATGCCTGCTAGCTGCTGTTTCCAATAATTGAGTTCTGTTTCCAGAATAGTTCCAGTTAGCCACTGACGCTGCCACACTGCATAATCGGGGTACTGAATCGGCAAGTCTGGAAGGGGAGAGGCTTGCCCGTTGGCAAAGGCAGCATAGAGAGTCGAGAGTTCCTGAAACAGGAGTTCCATTGACCAGCCATCCGAAACAATGTGGTGCAGGGTGAGGAAAAAGGCGTAATTTTCTGGAGACAATTGCCAGAGGGAAACTCGTATAGGTTCGTCTTTTTCGAGGTCAAAGGGAGTTTCGGCTTCTGCTGTAGCTCGTTCTTGGAGAAACTGCTGGCGTTCTAATGGGGGATTTTTTAAAGTTTGCAGCTTTAACTGAAATTTATTTACAGTCGCTATTGTTTGGTGAGGAATGCCGTTAACTATTGAAATGCGAGTGCGCAGAATAGCATGACGGCGAATAATTTCTTGCAGCGATCGCTCTAGGGCTGCTACATCCAGATCCCCGCTTATTTCTAAGGCAACGCTAACATTATAGGTGGCGTTGGGCGCTTCTTCTAACCGATTGAGAAACCAAAGGCGACTTTGGGCAAAGGAGAGGGTTATGGGTTGCCCTTCTGATACCACCGGAATAATATCTGCTTTTGTCGTTTCTTCGCTCTTGGTAATAATCTCCGCCAACTATGATACTGTTGGCGATT